>JAISDW010000148.1 GCA_031264445.1 Elusimicrobiota bacterium | reverse complement strand
TTGTCCTCACTTGGAATATTTACCGTAAATTCCTTGTTTCTCATAATATTTTCATAAGTAAGAGTTACCTTCCTTATTGAAACCGTTATTGTTGCAGAGGTTGACGAAACTATACCGCCGGATACGGCGGTCATTACATCTGGTTCCATATCAACATTGTAAGTTCCAATTACAAGAACAGGCAACGGATATATTAACGGCGCAGGACCTAAACTTTTCTTCATGCCATAACTCCTTTAGTTATTAATATACATATTCTCTATTGTTTCGTCAATAATTTTTTAATATTTTGTAACAAATTTTAGGACAAATTGCACCTAATGTTCCGGCTGTTTACGATGTTTTGGCGGCCCGGATAAGAAATTTGAAGAGTGGACAAGCTGTACTGTATATTTTTATGTCTGAAAATTTTACATCTTAATTTCTTCTATAATTTTTTCAATCCATTTATCCTGCGGGATTTTGGCGCCTTTTACCTCGCCGTGCTCAAACCACAGGCCTTCACCTTTGCCGCCGGCTATGCCGAAATCAGCGTCGCGCGCTTCGCCGGGACCGTTGACGGCGCAGCCCATCACGGCTATTTTTTTGCCGGCCGCGCGCTGCAATAAATCCGCGTCGGCGTAAATAATTTCTTCCAGTTTTTTGACTGTGCCCGCGACGTCGCATTGCGTCCTGCCGCAGGTTGGGCAGGAAATAATTTCCGGCCCGTACTCGCGCAGTTTCAAAGCCTTTAAAATTTCATAAGCCGCGCGCACCTGCAGTTTAGGCTCCTCGGTAAGAGATACGCGGATTGTCGCCCCGATGCCCTGCGCCAGAAGGCGGCTTAAAGCTATCGCGCTTTTGACCGCGCCTGCCAAAAAACTGCCCGCTTCCGTCAGGCCTATGTGCTGGGGGACATCGGTTTGTTTGGCAAATTCCTCGGCGGCAAGCACGGTGCGGTTTAAATTATCCGATTTAAGCGAAACTAAATATTGTTTAAAATTAAGCTGCTCCAAAAGATTGGCTTCGTCAAGGGCCTCGCGCACCTGGGTTTGCGCCCATTGCCCGTCGCTCCACTGCGGGCGGCCGGCAAAGGTTTTCAGGGCTTTCAGAGAGCCCGCGTTTACGCCGATACGTATCGGCACGCCGGCGTCCGTACAAGCCTTTACCACTTCGCGCACATTGGCCGCGCCGCCGATATTGCCCGGGTTGATGCGGATTTTATCGGCCCCTTGTTTCACGGCTTCCAGCGCGAGTTTATGGTCAAAATGTATATCGGCAACCAGCGGTGTTGTTATGCCGGCTTTTATTTTGGAAATATTTTTCGCCGCGTCCATATCGGGCACGGCCACGCGGTTGATTTCGCATCCGGCGGCTTCAAGCGCGCGGATTTGGGCGATTGTTGCCGCCGCGTCCCGCGTGTCCGTATTGCACATGGACTGCACGCGCACCGGATTACCGCCGCCGAGTATATACGGCCCTACTTTAACCGTGCTAGTCATTTGCCGTTTCTGTTGCGGCAGGCGCGGCGGTTTGCTCCGACGCCGTTTGAGCCTGTTTGTTTTTGCCTTTGCCTGCGAGGCGCGAGATATCGCCGTAAGTTGCATAGGCCACCAGCAGCAGCAGGAAGCACGCGCCCGCCATGGAGGCATTGCCTAAAGTCTTTTCCTTAATCTTTTTGCCGCGTATGGCTTCTATGACAAAAAATAAAATGTGGCCGCCGTCAAGTACCGGTATGGGAAACAGGTTGAACATGCCTATCGCCACCGATATCAAACCGATGAGAAAGAAATAATCTTCCGCGCCGCTGTGCACGCCTTTGCCGACGATTTCAAATATACCTATAGGCCCGGCCATTTCTGGCGCCTGACGCTGCCAGAGTTTTTTGGCGATGGTTTTTATTGAAAGCGCCGTCCAGTAATAACACTGGTGCCCCGCAACCCCGAGCGAAACGAAAAGCCCCGCCTTTTTATAAACCGGCTCCAGAGCGACGCCGATTTTTTTATCTCCGGCAAGCGGCATTGAGGCCGTCATTATCTGCCCGCCGCGTTTATACTGCAGGTTTACGTCGCCGGCGGAGGCGGCGATATTGTTTACCATCTCCTCCCAGTTATGGACGGGAACGGCGTTTACGGCTGTAATCAAATCCCCTTTGCGCAGGCCGGAATTGTGGGCGGGATAGCCTTCCACAATCTCCCCGACTACGGGCGGTATGGCTTTAGGGTCTGATACCGGCAGGCCGACGGTAAAAACTATCAGGAAGAACAGGATGAAGGCCAGCACATAATTCATGCCCGCGCCGGCGGCCGTCATGATTACGCGCTTCCACCACGGCTGGGCGGCAAATTCGCGCGGGTCTTTTATGTCCGCCTCCTGCGCGTAAAATTCGCCGGCGGGTTTAAGAAAACCGCCCACCGGTATTGCGCGCAGGGAATAAATAGTGTCGCCGCGTTTCCATTGTTTGAGGACTTTGCCCCAGCCCATGGCAAATTCCTCAACCTTGATTTTCAGCAAGACGCAAGCCAGATAATGCCCCAGTTCATGCACGAAGATTACCAGGCCCAGCGCAAAAGCTATGCCGATTGCGGATTTGATTGTGCCCCAGCTGAGCAGCCATGCAAGTTTTGCCAGAATGAAAGCGGATATAGTATGAACCATGTTAAAATCTCCTTATATTATTTATATATATTATATTAAAAAAGCGCGGCGGCAGGAGTAAAAGAAACGGCCGCACGCGGCCGGAGCGGCTGTTAAATAAGTTCCGCGCGGCGGGCGGTCAGCCAGGCCAAAGCGCCGGCCCTGTCCTTAACCGCGCCTTCAACCTGCGCCAGCCTGAGCGCTTCCAGCGCGGCGCCGACTTTCGGGCCGGCGGGCAGCCGCAGGACGGCCATAACATCTTTGCCGTCAACCAGCTTTTGCGGCCGCACCAGTTTGCCGGCTTCGTTAAAATATTTACCGAACAGAAAATTAACAACCTGCATATGACGCAGCGTTTTGCCCGCCACGCCTTTTTTTTTGCCTTCCTCTATCGTCATCACGGGCAGCGCGTAACGCTTAACAAGCCGCCTGACCTGCGCGGGAGTTATATGGCTGGTATAATCTGCCCAGCAAAGCAGCAGCATGGGCACGGCGGCTTCGCCAAGCTCGCGGAAGAAATTATAGACGCCGCGGTCGGTAATAATCTCGTTGGCGGCAAGATTGCTGGGGCGCAGGTGGTAGGCAATCATTTTGCAAATCAGGCGCGTCTGCGCGGCGGGATATTTGAGATTTTTTAAAGCGGCCTCGGCCATTTTTGCGCCTTCTTCCTCGTGATGGAAAAAGCGCAGACGGCCGCCCTGCATTTTGGCGGTTTTGGGTTTGGCGATATCGTGCAGCAGCGCGGCCGTTTTGTAAAGCGCGCCGTCCTGCGCGAAAGGCAAAAGTTTTTTATGAAATTTAGGGAAAGCGGTTTTAAGATTGGCGAGCAAAAATTCAACCCTGTCAACCACGTTAAGCGTGTGTGTAAAAACTCCGCCCGCACCGTAATAAACCCGCGCGCAGCCCTTCTGCGCGGCCAGAGCGGGAAATATTGCCGTAAGCAGGCCCGCGCCTTCCAGCGCAAGCAGATTTTTTTTTGCGCCGGCGCACGCGAAAATTTTTTTAAGTTCGTCCTGCACGCGCTCGCCAGCGCTTTGCTTTATCAGGGCACCGCGCGTTTTTATGAGCGCGGCCGTCGGCGCGGCTATTTTAAAGCCCAGCTCAGCCGCGGCGCGGTAAGCGCGCAGCAGGCGCAGAGGGTCTTCCTCAAAAACGTCCTTGGCATTGGCGCGGATGATTTTCTTTTTTATATCCGCCGCGCCGCCGTTTAAATCAATAAGGTCTTTTTTCGCGGCTTTGAGCAAAATAAATTTTTTGCCGCCGGAAGTTTTAGTTTCTATTGCTGGCATGGCCGCGGCAGCGCACGCCAAAGCATTAATTGTAAAATCGCGCCGCCCCAAATCCTCGTATATATCTTTGCCGACAAGCGCCGATAAATCCAGCTGCAGCCCGTCTTTGACCGTCACGCGCCACACGCAAAATTCCGCGTCCATCTCAAAAGCCGCGCCTTTCAGAGCGCGCGCAAGCGCGTAAGCCGCGGGCTTGACTTCTGCGCGCGGCAGGGCCAAATCAATATCCGCGCTGAAGCGGCGCATAAGGCCGTCGCGCAGAGCGCCGCCGACATAATAAGCTTTGGGCGCGCAGGCGTAAATAACTGCGTTTAAACGGGATTTCGTCACAAATCGGCCAGGGCTGGGGCCGCTTTTTCGGCGGCGGCCACGCGGGCTTTAAACTTTTCCGCCGCGTCTTTGCGCAGGTCTTTCTTAAGAACTTTACGCAGCGAGTTTTTGGGCAGCTCTTCCAAGAATTCAATATCGCGCGGACGTTTGTAATTATCCAGTTTGGTTTTGAGGAATTTGCGGAAGTCAGCCTCGTTAAAATCAACGCCCTTTTTCTTTACGGCGTATAATTTGATGAATTCCCCCCCCTGACCGTCGGGCACGCCGATTATGGCGCATTCCTCAACGCAGGGATATTCGCTTACAGCCGCCTCCACCTGCGCGGAGAAAACTTTAAGCCCCTTGATAATAATCATATCTTTTTTGCGGTCGCGGATTTGCAGGAAGCCTTCGTCGTCAATTATGCCGATGTCGCCAGTTTTGAACCAGCCGTTTTTGTCAAAAGCCTCGGCCGTGGCCTGCGGGTTATTGTAGTAGCCGCGCGTCACGCTTTCACCTTTGACGCAGATTTCGCCCTCGGTATTGCGGGGGAGCTCATTGCCGTCGTCGTCCGTGATGCGGATTTTGAGATAAGGTATATTAATGCCCACCGTGCCGTGCCTGCGGCTGTGCAGCGTGTTTACGCTTACTATGGGGCTGGTCTCCGTCAGGCCGTAGCCTTCAAGCAGCGGCACTTCAAGCTGCCCTTCAAAGCGTTGAAGCGTATCCAGGCTAAGCGGCGCCGCGCCCGATATACAGAAGCGCACTTTCCTGAAAGCCCAGTAAAGCAGATACAACCGTTTAAAACCTTTTGCTTCTTTCGCCAGCACGCCGAAGAGCTGCGGCACGGCTATCATGAAAGAAACGCGCTCGCGTCCCATAAGATGCAGCCACGCCGAAGCTGGCGTAATATTGGCCACCGCCACTATTTTAAGGCCCAAAGCCAGCGGCAGCACCACGCAGGTAGTCCACGCGAAAGTGTGGAACATCGGGAGGATACAGAGGAAAACATCCTCCTCCGTAATTTTAAACATGAGCACTACGGAATGCGCATTGCTCATTATGTTCTGGTGCGAGAGCATTACGCCCTTTGGGTTACCCGTAGTGCCGGAGGTGTAAAGAAGCATTGCCATATCGCCGTATTCGGCTTTGGAGGAAAGGATTTCTTTGTTAAAGGTGCTGTTTTCCAGCTCGCTCCAGAAGAGGCGGATATCCGCGTCTTGCATTTCTTTGACGCCTGAAGGGATTTCGTCCGTGGATAAAATATACTTCAAATCCGGCAGATCTTTTTTTATCGCGGCGTAATTGCGCAGGTATTCCGCCTGCGTTACCACGATTTGTACCTCGCAGTCCCCGAGTATAAATTTAAGCTCGTCCGCTTTGGAAATCATGAAATTTATCGGCACCGACACCGCGCCTATTTTGTAAAGCGCGTAGTTGGCGATGATTGTTTCTATGGAGTTCTTGAGAGCCGTGGCAACCCTGTCCCCTTTGCGCAGGCCCAGGCCCCAGAACATATCTGCAGCGCGGTCAACCTTCATGAGAAGTTCATGGTAAGTCCAGCTTTTGCCGGCGGCGACTATGGCTATTGCTTCCGGCTTATTATAGGCATTTGCGGTTAAAGAGGTGTAAATATCCGTTTTTTTGATTTCCATTATTATATTTTACCAAAAAACGGCGTTTTGTAATCCGGTCGCGCAATAGCGGCAAAAGTGGCAGAGAGAGTTTTTAATTGCATTTTTAATCTTAACGAGTTATAAGAAAATAGGTCTAAAGGGTATAAAAAAGGTAGGACCAAAGACTGGTATGCATATAGGACTTATGGCCCTTGTTGGTTTTCATATTATTGTATATGATATATGAAAAGCATTTAGATTTAAGGAGCATTATAATAATG
>JAISDW010000140.1 GCA_031264445.1 Elusimicrobiota bacterium | reverse complement strand
GACGTTTTCAAAAGTGAACAGATAAGCGTCCAGCCCGGGCGCGCCGGGGAAACTGAAACGCACCCCGCGCTCCGCCGGTATTTTGGGCGCCGCGCCAAGGCGTTCTATCATTTTGAGGCGGCTCTGCGCCTGCTTGGCTTTGCTGGCTTTGTAGCGGAAGCGGTCCACGAAGGACTGCAGATGCTTTACCGTTTCTTCGTGTTTTGCGGCTTCTTTTATAAGCTGTTCCGTCTGCAGATGGCGCGCTTTCTCAAAAGCGTCGTAGTTGCCCGTATAGGTTTTCAGTTTGCGCTCGTCTATCAAAATTATTTTACCGCAGATTTTATTCAAGATATTGCGGTCGTGGCTGATGATGAGCATGGTTTTATCCATTTTCTCAAGCGCGTTTTCCAGCCAGATGGAAGTTTCAAGGTCAAGATGGTTTGTAGGCTCGTCCAGAAGCAGGCAGTCGCACGGCGCGAAAAGCGCGGCGGCCAGCGCGGCGCGCATCTGCCACCCGCCGGAAAATTCTTTTAAAGGCCTTTGCAAATCCGTTGTTTTGAAGCCCAGCCCGCCAAGTATGGCGCTTGCGCGCGCGGGCGCGCTGCTTGCGCCAAGATGGTCCAGCTTATCGTAAATTTCGGCTATTTCCGCGCCGGAGGGATTTTGTTTAAGGCGTGCGTAAAGCGTTTTTAGGCGGCCGTCGGAATTAAGAACGTGATCCAGCAGTTTTTCGCTGAGGTCGGGGATTTCCTGCTCCACCGTCGCAAGGCTTATGCCGTTTGAGATATTTATTTCCCCCCCGTCGCCGTGTATTTTGCCCAGCAGAAGTTTGAAAAGCGTCGTCTTGCCAGTGCCGTTGAGGCCCACCAGCCCTGTTTTTTCGCCTTTGGCGATGAAAGCGGAAGCCTCCTCAAATATGGCGCGTTTGCCGATATGGTAAGACAGTCCGGAGATTGTTATCACATATAAATTTTATCATTTATTGACGTGGAAAAGCCGCGCCAGGCGGAGATTTGCTAAAATATAACGGTATTATATAAGAGAAAATGAAAACACGGCTTAAGGCGGTAAAAAATACCGCGCAAAAGAATTCAAAAAAAATCTTCGTCTTTTTTATAACGAGGTTAATTTCCGTTTTGCCCGGCAGCGCAAAAATAAATTATGTCAAAATAACGGCTTTCGCAGGATCCGTTTACGACGGTAAATTTTCCCAGCGCGCAAACGCAATGACTTACCAGATTTTAATCGCGCTGATACCAATGCTGCTGGCGCTGTTCTCAATAACTTCGCTGTTTGACGAAAGTTTCCGCCTGCAAATGCTTGATTTTGCGGAACTTGCCGTGCCGGAGTACATATGGCCCGCCGTCTCTGACATTATAAGCGGCGTCATGCTGAACCAAAGCAAAACCCTTTTTTATTCCGCGCTGGGCACGGGGCTTTTCTTTTCAACCAAGATGATTTATTCGGTTTTCGGTTATTTAAACGACAGCAGGCAAAAAACAAAACAGCATGGTTTTATCGCGAGGATGCTGCTTTCACTCGTCATGAACGCGGCTGCTTATGCGGCGGTTATATCGTCGGTGGCGGTTTTTATAGCGGTGTCCTATGCGCTTAACTGGGGAAACAGCAATTTCCTGCACTCGCAGGCTGCGGGTATATACGGCATTTTACTGTTTAAGTGGTTGTTTTTATTTGGGGCGGTTTATATTTTTATATCGGCCTTGTTTTATTTTGCCTACGCTGACAAGAAATTTTTTAAATTCTTTTCAACCGGTTCGGCGCTGAGCACCGCGCTTTTTGTAATTTTGATTTACGCTCTTAAAGTTTATTTCCAATATTTCAATAATTATAATTTGATTTACGGCTCGCTCGGCGCGCTGTTTGCGCTGCTCTTTTGCATCAACTGGATGTGCACTGCGCTGTTACTCGGCTTTGAACTCAATATCAGCATTTATAATCCGGATATTAAAGACGATATCGCCGCGTCAATCAAAAATTTTTTTGACAAAGCGCAGAGTTTTATTCAGAATATTGTTGAGAAGTAGTTTTCTTCCTTGTTCCGCTTACTTGTCTGTAAAAATCTTACTCCGCCCCTTCGCCTTCTTCTTTTTTATTGGCGCGGCGGCGTTCGTGTATGTTGAGAATCTTCTTGCGCAGGCGCACGGAAAGCGGCGTTATCTCCACAAGCTCGTCGGGTGCGATGTATTCTATAGACTGCTCCAGACTCATAACGCGCGGCGGCGTCAAAAAAAGCGCGTCATCCGCCGCTTTGCTGCGCATATTGGAGAGCCGCTTTATCTTGCACGGGTTCACCACCAAATCATTATCGCGTGAGTTCTGGCCCACTATCATGCCCTCGTAAACCTTTACGCCCGGGCCTATGAAAAGCTGCCCTCCGTCCTGCAGCGAATTTAGGGCGTAAGCCGTCGTTTCCCCGGGCTCTTTGGCTATGAAAACGCCGTTCTGGCGCAGCGGCGCCACCGCCACTTTTGGGAAGTATCCGTGAAAGCTGTGATGCATTATTCCCTTGCCGCGCGTGGATGTAAGATACTCGTTTTTAAACCCTATAAGCGCTCGCGAAGGTATCACATATTCCAGCCGGAGGCGGTTTTCCCCCTCGCTTATCATGTTTTCCAGCCGCGCGCCGCGCGGGGCCACAAGCTCAAAAACCGCGCCCTGCATTTCTGAGGTAATGTCCAGTATCAGGTATTCCATCGGCTCGTAAACAACGCCTTCCTTTTCTTTATAAATCACCTCGGGTGATGACACGGAAAGCTCAAATCCTTCGCGCCGCATATTTTCAATCAGGATAGTAAGGTGAAGCTCCCCGCGGCCGGAGACTTTAAACTTTCCCTCGCCTTCAAGTTGTTCTACTTTTAGGCCCACGTTCGTCTGCGCTTCTTTTTCCAGACGGGATTTGAGATGGCGGCTGGTCAGAAATTTACCTTCGCGGCCGGCAAACGGCGAATCGTTTACGTAAAAATCCATGGATATAGTCGGTTCGTCAATGGACATCGGCGGCAGCGCCGCGGGGTTTGCAGGGTCGGCAACGGTATCGCCCACGTCAACGCCTTCAAGCCCGCTGATGGCGACGATATCGCCCGCTTTCGCGCTTTCAACCTCCTGCCTGCCCAGGCCCAGAAATTTTTCAATCTTAACGGCTTTGGCGGGCTTGCCCGCGCCGTCGTGCTTCAGCAGTACGACGCCCTGTCCTTTGTTTACTGAGCCGTTCATAATTCTGCCTATGCCGATATGGCCCAGGAAATTATTGTAATCAAGCATGGTAACCTGCATTTGCAGCGGTTTGCTCTCATCGGCCTGCGGCGCCGGGATATTGTTTATTACGGCCTCAAACAGCGGGGCGATGTCCGTGCCGCGTCGTTCCATATTATCCGACGCCCAGCCTTCGCGGCCAGAGGCGTAGAGGATGGGGAAATCCAGCTGTTTATCGTCCGCGCCTAGTTCCATAAAAAGCTCAAAAACTTCGTCAACAACGGCGGAAGCGCGCGCGTTTTCCCTGTCCATTTTGTTTATTACCACTACCGGCCGCAAACCCAGCGCCAGGGCCTTGCGCAGCACAAAGCGCGTCTGCGGCATGGGGCCTTCAACGGCGTCAACCATAAGCAGCGCGCCGTCAACCATTTTCAAGACGCGCTCAACCTCGCTGCCGAAATCCGCATGGCCCGGGGTGTCAACTATATTGATTGTGTAACCGTTATACTGTACCGACGTGCACTTCGCAAGGATTGTGATGCCGCGCTCGCGCTCTATGGGATTGCTGTCAAGCACGGTTTCCTGCGCTTCGTCCTGCTTCACTTTGAACTGGCCCGCCAGCTTAAGCATGGCGTCAACCACGGTGGTTTTGCCGTGGTCCACGTGGGCGATGATTGCTACATTGCGGACGTCTTTCCTGGTTTCCATAAAAAGGTTTCCTTTATTGTCGTCAAAAAACACCCCGCGGGTATAACATGCCCTTCGGGGTGCTCATTATATCTCTCTATATATTATAGCTTATTAATAAAGCGCAGGAAAGCCTCTTTTCCCGCCGCGTCGTGCTTGAAGACGGCGCAGTCATAAAGTATTTTACAGAAGGCAAGCCCGATTTCGCCCGCTATTATGGCCGGCACGTCGCTTTGTTTATAGCCTTCTTTTTCATACTCCGGCAGGAAGGCTTTTACCCATTCATAATGCTGCGCGAGGGAGGATAAATCTTTCATTTTTTCAATTTTGCCGCGCTGTATAAGCGCGGTAATCTGCGCGATTTCATTTTTCAGGCGGCCGGGCAGTACGGCCAGGCCGGCGGTTTCCAGAAGTCCGATGTTTTCGCGTTTGATATTGTGGTAAAACGGGCTGGTGTTGAAGAGGCCGTAAGGCCGCGCGGCTGTGGTGCGGTTATTGCGCAGAATGATATCAAGCTCGTATTTGCCTTTTTTGAAACGCGCCAGTGGCGTGACTGTATTATGCTGTTTGCCGCCGGAATGCGGCGTAATGCCGGCCTGTGCGTCGCCGTATTTGCGCCAGGTTTCAAAGACATACGCCGCAGCTTCTTCCACATCGTTTTTGCCGCCGCGCAGGCGCAGCGCCGACATCGGCCACCTTATGATATCAAAGCTGACTTGCGGGAATTTTTTTACTTTAAAATTTTTTACGGAGGCGGCCTTTTCTATCGGCAGCGCGCAGCGGCCGGCCTGATAATGCTCGTGGTTCAGGATGGAGCCGCCCACCAAAGGCAAATCCGCGTTGGAGCCGATGAAATAATGCGGGAACATCCGTACAAAATCAAGCAGCGTTTTGAAGGTGCCGCCCGTAATTTGCATGGGTTTGTGTTCCGCGCTCAGGATTATGCTGTGCTCGTTATAATAAACATAAGGCGAATACTGGAAATACCAATCTGCCCCGTTGAGTTTTAGCGGCAGCAAGCGCAAATTCTGGCGCGGCGGGTGATTGAGGCGGCCGTAGTAACCCTCGTTTTCCACGCACAGCAGGCAGCGCGGGTAACCATTATTGACGGCGGGCGTTTTACTTTGCAGCGCGATTTCTTTGGGGTCTTTCTCGGGCTTGGCAAGATTGATTGCCAGCTGAAGCGGGCCGAAGCCGGTTTGTGTCCGCCATACGATATTTTTTGCCGCGCAGTCGGCCTTTACGTAATAGACTTGTTGGCAATATTTATAAAACCAATCCGTCGCTTTACGCGAGCCGGATTTTTTGTAAATATGAAAAAATCTTGCCTCTGTTTCAGACGGCCGCCGCGTAAATACGGCCATAAGCGAAGTTTCAAAAATCTCCCTGTAAGTGGCGGTGTCGGCGGGCAGCAGATTATTTTCCGCAGCCCAGAAAGAAATATCCGCCAGGATTTCAGCCGGATATTGCGGCGTTTTTGCGGCCGCGCGACGGCTGCACCGCGTTTTGCCGGCTGCGGGCAGATGCAAAATTCCCAACAGGGCGTTACGCGCCCAGACAGTATCGCGTCCGTCAATAAGTTTATTGGCGAGGGCATAATCTATAAGATTTTCTATATGGGCGTAAATCATTTTTTACCCGCCAGCTTAAGCTCCCAGTTCCACGCTGTTTGCATTATTTTATCAAGCCCGTAAAGCGCGCGCCAGCCCAGCAGTTTTTGCGCTTTGCCCGCATCGCAGACGAGACGGGCAGGGTCCCCCGCGCGGCGCGGCGAACGGATTATTTTGATGTCTCTGCCGCTTGTCTGTCGCGCGGCCGCGATTATCTGTTTGACGCTGTAGCCCTTGCCGCTGCCGAGGTTAAAATCCCCCCCTTTATTTGTTTTTAACAGCCGCTTTAAAGCCAGTATATGCGCGCGGGCCAAATCGTTTACGTGCACATAGTCGCGCAATGCGGTGCCGTCGGGCGTTGGATAATCGCCGCCGAAGACCGCGATATCTTTGCGGCGGCCCGAGGCCGCCTGCATAAGCAGCGGAATAAGATGGGTTTCATGCTTTCTGGCCTCGCCGATTTGGCCGCTGTCGTCGCTGCCACATGCGTTGAAATAGCGCAAAACCGCGCTTTTGAGGCCGTATGCCGTATCGTAATCTTTCAAAACCTGCTCAACCATGAGTTTCGTGCGGCCGTAGGGATTAACAGGGTTTTGCGGGTGCGACTCGGTTATTTTATTTTTAAGCGGCTCGCCGTAAGTGGACGCACTGGAGGAGAAAATAAAATATTTCACGCCCGCAGCCCGTACAGCGTCAAGCAGAGTTATGGTTTTTGTTAAATTGTTGTTATAATACGCGGCGGGTTCCCTTACGCTGGTGCCGACTTCCGTGAAAGCCGCAAAATGCATGACGGCCGCAAATTTGCGCGCCGCGAAAACGCGCCCCAGTTTGCGTGCGTCGCCGATATCGCCCTTTATGAAATCCACGCCTTTTACGCTTGCGCGCGTACCGCAGGAAAGGTCGTCATACACCACGGGATTGAAGCCGCGTTCTTTGAGTATTTTTACAGTATGGCTGCCGATATATCCGGCGCCGCCGGTCACAAGAATATTGAGCATATGTCCTCCACCCCAGTATGGTTATTTCTTAAGCGTAAGAACTTCGTCTATAATGCCGTAGGCTTTTGCTTCCTGCGCGGACATATAGTAATTGCGCTCGCTGTCGCGGCGGATTTTTTCTTTATCCTTGCCGGTGTGGTGGGCCAGAATATCAAGCAGGTGTTCTTTATTTTCGTGCAGCTCGCGCGCTTCAATTTCTATGTCCGTCACCTGGCCGCTTATGCCGCCGCCCCAGATTAAAGGCTGGTGTATCATGATGCGCGCATGCGGCAGCGCATAGCGTTTGCCTTTGCTGCCCGCAGCCAGCAGAACTGCGCCGAAACTCATGGCCTGGCCCATGCATATCGTCGTAATCGGCGCTTTGATATAGCGCATGGTATCGTAAATGGCCAGGCCGGCAGTTACCAGCCCGCCCGGGGAATTGATATAAAGGTTGATTTCGCGCGCGGCGTCTTCCGCGTCAAGATAAAGCAGCTGGGCGATAATCATATTAGCCGCCTCGGTGCTTACTTCCCCCTCGCGCCCGCCGACAAAAATTATCCTGTCTCTCAACAGGCGCGAAAAAATATCATAGCCTACGTTCTTTTCAATAATTGTGGGTATAATCATGATGAAAGCTCCTTTTTTATATTCTCAATTATATCACATTTGCTCAGCTTAAAAATACGATGCGGCCCTTATAGCGCGCGGCGAGTTTTGCATTATTTTCGTCCCCGCCGTCATTGCTGCTGAGGTACAGCGGCGCGGCAAAGCCTTCCCGTGAAAGCAGGCGCGCGGCATTATACATGATATCGTTAATTATCGCCGCGCCGGCAATGGTGGAGACGGGGGCAATATCCTTCCCGTTAAGTTTTAGCGCGGTTTCCTGCTTGCGGACGCAGTTGTCTATCACTATGTCGCCGAAGTCCCGCAGCATTTTGCCGGACGAATGGCGGCTGCGCGTTGTTTTGTGCGCGGACAAAGCGGTTATCACTATGATTTTTGCGCCCGCTTTTTTGGCGTATATGGCCGCGTCAATGCCGGCGGGATTGCGGCCGGAGTTGGAGATAATAATAAAAATATCCTTCTTTTTTATATCGTGCCGGCGCAGGAGGACTGGCGTATAGCCCTCAAGCCTTTCAATTTCCGTAGCGGCGTGCGCCGTGGGCCGGAAGTTGAAACTTTCGTCCAGCACCGCGCTTATGCAGGCCAGCGTACCGCTGCGGTGGAAGGGTTCCAGCGCGACGCTGTGGCTGTGGCCGGAGCCCAGCGTATAAATTATACCGCCTGCTTTCACCGTTTGCGCGGCCGCTGTTGCTGCTGCCGCCAGTGCGGAGGATTGGGTTTGCTCAATTTTTTCAAGCAATTTAGTTATTTCTTTAAAGTATGGATTTTTTAGTGACATTTTGTTTATTTATATACGCGTAATATTTTATTGTATTTCTCATTACTCGCCGTGCTGAGATTTAAGCCTATAATCGCATTTTAGCATATATTTCACGGGCAATTTTTTTGCTATGTCCGATAAAATATACTTGGTTATTTAAAAATACCTACTGTAATTCTATCAAATAATAATTCTCATATTTATTATAACACGGGTTTATTCATTAAAATCAAATCTATAATTTGTTTTGCCGCTTCAGCAACTTCCTCAACGGGTACGCCTTTTAAAATACCGGCATTATCATGTACCGGCGTTTTGGCTATTATCATAAGGGCATTGGCATTATTCAACGGGCTGAACATTATAAAACTTTGAGAATAGTTAGGATATATGCCTATGACGGGCTTACGTAAAGCGCACGCGATATGTACCACCGCCGTATCAACGCTTATAATAAGATCCGCACTTTTAACGAGGGCCATGAGGTCGCCTAAGTTTAAAACAGGGGATAATCTAACGGGCAGGGCGGGTATATTTTGCAGGCTTGCATAAAATCTTGAATCAGAGGTATTAGTAAGCAGCCCCTGAAGTTTAGCAGGATAAGCTAATTTTTTAGCTATGGCTGAAATATCTTCATCACTTATTCTTTTGCCGGAGCCGGCGGGCGAAAACAGTATACGTATTTTTTCCGGCATCCAAAGAGTTTCGGCTTTTTCCGGAGCGGTATACTCCGGCTCCGGCAAAGTATAAAAAGAGGGTATATTATCCGTGTAATTTTTAAAAGGAGTCAGGGAAAGAAAATCGCTTAAATGCTTCTTCATATTTGAGGAACAGTAAATATCGTAATTTTTTACCGTATCTTTGCGGTAGTGCTTCTTCGTAGTTTTATCAAAGCAGAGGGTAAAAGCCGGGGCCAGGATATAATCAAGAACGATATTTTTTGTTGTAAACGTAGGGACAAAATCTATAAAAACATCCCATTTTTTTCTATTGCGCAGATAAGCGAAAGGCGTGATTTTTATAACGCTGTCAATGTATTTATTATTTTTGAAAATATATTCATTGCGTTTTGTGGCAAAAACGCCTGTTTTTACGTTTGGCAGCGCAATTTTAAGCTTTGCGAAAACAGCCGTAAGAACGACAGCGTCGCCGATACCTGTGCCTATGGGACGGATAAGAGCGGATTTAACTTTTTTAATATCAAATTCTTTCCGGATTTTTTTATTGGCAAATATTTTAAGTAAAAACTTTTTCATATGGCGTTAAAAGCATGTCTCTCTGCCTTTAAAATAGTTTATGTTATATTTAATTTTCAAAGGCAATGTTATAATTTTTGTAAAAATATTTTTCTTCCTTTTT
>JAISDW010000084.1 GCA_031264445.1 Elusimicrobiota bacterium | reverse complement strand
GCTCGCGCCGCTGCCGGCGGCGGTAAATTATACGCTGTCCTTTATTCTTTCTTTCATAATCATCACCTCGTTGCATGTTATTTACGGCGAGCAGGTGCCCAAATTATTTTCAATCAAATTTCCGGAGAGAACTTTGCTGCTCGTAATTACGCCGCTGCACTGGTTTTATATGCTGACAAAAGTTTTCCGCCGCGCGCTGACGGCCGCCGCCTACCGCACGCTGCGCCTAATGCATATAAACCCGCATGAAGGCGAAGCCCCGCTCTCGCAGGATGAGCTGCGGATGTTATTTGCCAGCTCGCAGGAGGAGGGGAAACTCTCGCTGAGGCGGCTCATGATGTTTGAAAATCTTTTTGATTTTGACAATGTGAAAGTCAAAGAAATCATGACGCCGCGCTCCAAAATATCCGCACTTAAAAAATCTAATGCGTGGGCGGATAATTTTGCGATAATAAAGGCGCGCAAATATTCGCGCTATCCGCTTTACGACAATGATATTGACGACACAAAAGAATACGTGTTGATAAAAGAAATGTCGCTTGACGCGCTGAGCGAGCACGCGGCGCAGCCCATAGAGGAAAAATACACTTACCCAATGCTGAGCCTCGGCGAAAATACGCCCGTTGAAGCCGCGCTGCGCGAGTTCCAGACAAAACGCCGCCACCAGGCGCTTATCCGCGGCGCAGACGGCCGCGTAAGCGGCCTGCTTACGCTTGAAGACGTGCTGGAGGAGCTTGTCGGCGAAATCCGCGACGAATACGAAAAACCAAATCCGCTCAGCCTGAGCGGGGTTTTCGTGCCGGAGGGCTCTGTAGTAAACCTGAAATCAACGGATAAATTCGCCGCTTTTGACGAGATTCTTGACGCCGTGCACAACGCGCGGCCCGTCTTCCCCAAAGAGCAGGCGCGCGAGTTTATAATAAACAGGGAAAAGTTAATGAGCTGCGCGCTGACAAAGGGCGTAGCCTTCCCGCATGCTCGCGTCGGCGCGCTGGGCGCTCCCATGGTGGCGCTGGGCATATCAAAAAAAGGGATTTATTTTAACGCCGGCGACGGCGAGGCCGTAAAACTCATCTTTCTGATTCTGACGCCGTTTAAGGAGCCGGCCACGCAGCTGAAACTGCTGGCGGAGCTGGCGGCGGTATCTTCCAACAAAGTCATATGCGGGCGGCTTTTGCGCGCTAAATCCGGCGCGGAAATGGCGGAGATTTTGCTTGCCTTTGAAAATATAGTACCGGATTAAAAACCCCCGCTTTTTTATTATTTCTGCTCTCATTTAGCGGAGCGGCTTTCTTTATTTTTTTATTTTACTACAATTGCCACATTTACCCCTACCCCGTCCTCGCTACGCTCAGCCGGTACTTCCCCTAAAAGGGGAAGAATTTATAATTACTTCTGCCCCCATTGGGGGAAGTGGTCCGTAAGGACAGAAGGGGGGAATAAAGTCGAAAACTATAACAGCCATTTCCCTCTATCCTTGCCGCTTGGTGCGGCGCAGAACATTGAGATAATACACGGGCCGGCCGTCTTCCCACTTCTTCCTGATGCCGTGAAACTCCGTCTCAAAACCCGGGAAAATAAAATCAAAAAGCTCGCTCATCTTCAAAAATTTCATTATGCCGCTTTGCGCGTCAGGGAAGCGTTCGCCCGGCATTATCAGCGGTATTCCGGGCGGGTAGGGCAGTATCATGAAAACGGAGACGCGGCCCGCGGCTTCGTCAAGGCGCACGTATTCGCTCTTGCCTTCGGCCAGGCCGTAATAGGCTTTGTGCGGAGCAACGGCCTGCTGCGGCAGCTCGCTGTGAAAACGGCTTGCCGCGTCCACGATATCATGGCGCAGCTGGAAGAGATGCATTTGCTCGCATAAGTCCCGCAGGCCGGCCTGCGGGGGATAATAATCCCTGTAAAAACTTTCCAAATCCGGAAATACGCCGAAAAGCGGCGCGTTGCCGTCGTACAGTTTTTTAAATTCCGAAAGCGCGCGGATAAGATTATCCGTCTTGCGTATCTTCGTGCCGGGCGCGAACAGGAAAAGAATATTATAAAACCCAGTTTTCTCCGGCACTATGCCGTGCGCGCGCAGGAATTTGCCCAGCACGCCCGCCGGTATGCCGAAGGGCGTTATTTTGCCGTCTTCGCCGATGCCGGGCGTAAGCAATGTGACTTTAAGCGGGTCAAGAAGAATATCGTCGTCCGCGCTTAAGCCAAAGCCGTGCCAGCTCTGCGCGGGTTTAAGCGCCCACTGCTCCGGCGCGTTGGGGAGGGTTTTGGCTTCGGGCTGCAGCACTTTGAACCACCAGTCGCCCCGACGCGCCAGCCGCGCTCCTTTGCGCTGCATATACGAGCGGAAGTATATCGCCTCTTCAAGCGCGTCGTCAATAAGACGGTAGCCGCTCTGCTTCATTATGCCCGCGCTCGCGTCAAGCGTGGCGAACATCGGGTAAAACGGGGAAGTGCTCGCATGCATCTGGTGCGCTTCAACCAGGCCCTTCATGTCAAGCGTTTTTTTTCCCGTTCCCTGCCTGAAGTGCAGCATGCTGCCCTGCGAAAAAGCAAAAAGCAGTTTATGCGTGGACTGCGTGGCAAACACCGGCGGCATGTGCAGGCCGCGCCTGCGGCGGAATGGGCTCATGGCATAGCGTTTTTCGTAAAATGTGTGGAAAGCGCCGTAAGGGAACCACGCCTCGTCAAAATGCATGAAATGCGTCAAATCCGCCAAGGAGGCCGATATTTTATCGGCATTGTACAAAAAACCATCGTAGGTGGAATTTGTCAAAACGGTAAGCTGCACTTTGCGCGCTTTTTTGGCCTTTATCAGACGGCTTTCGTTTATCTTGGCGCGGATTGATTCTTTGGTAAACTCGCTCTGCGGCACGGGGCCTATAAGGCCGTATCTGTTGCCCAGCGGGCGCAGATAGACGGGTATGGCCTCGTTCATTATAATGGCGTGCATTATTGATTTATGGCAGTTGCGGCCCACCAGCACAACGTCGCCCGGCGCGACGGTTGTAAAAAATACTACTTTATTTGCCGTTGATGTGCCGTTGAGCACAAAAAAAGTCGTATCCGCGCCGTAGATTTCCGCCGCCTCGCGCTCGGCCGCGCGGGCGGGGCCTTCGTGCTCAAGAATGGAGCCCATTTCAGCCGCGCTGCTGGAAATATCGGCCGCCCAGATATTGGGCCCGAAGAATTTTTTAATGTCGCGCCCTATGGCGCTGTAATCCAGCGCGGCGCCGCCGCTGTGGCCGGGCGTGCTCCACATCTGCTTTTTTGAGGAAGCGAATTTTTTTAAAGCTCTGTAAAACGGGGGCAGTTTTTCAGGCGGCGGGCCGCCATTGTCTTTTGACATTTTTTATCATCCTCCGCCGCTTTCGCGGCGCGCGTAAAACGCACAGAAAAAATTATAGTAAAATATAGGGGTGTTTGAATATACATATCATAAAGGGGGCTTTTTATTATGAAAGTTGTTCTGCTCGCTGGCGGCATGGGCACGAGGATATCAGAGGAATCCCATCTCAAACCGAAACCTATGATAGGCATAGGAGATAAGCCCGTCCTCTGGCATATAATGAAAATTTATTCGCATTACGGTTTTAATGATTTTATAGTGCTCACGGGCTATAAAAGTTATGTTATAAAAGAGTATTTTGCCGATTACTTCCTGCACAGCTGCGATTTAAAAATAGATTTAGCCGCCAATACGGTTGAGACTTTAAACCATAAATCAGAGCCCTGGAAGCTTACTATTTTAGATACCGGTTTAAATACAATGACGGGCGCGCGCATCAGGAAAGCCAAAGAATATATCGGCGACGGGCCTTTTATGCTCACCTACGGCGACGGAGTGGCGGATATAGATATTAAAGCACTGCTCGCCGCGCATAAAAAAAGCGGCAAAGCCGCCACGCTTACCACCGTGCAGCCCGAGGGCCGCTTCGGCGCGCTGGACATAGCGGAAGACGGCGCCATAAAAACCTTTGAGGAAAAGCCGCGCGGCGAAGGCGGCTGGATTAACGGCGGCTTCTTCGTGCTGGAGCCCGAAATCTTTGATTATATCCCCGCGGGCGACGGCGTAATCTGGGAGCGCGGGCCGCTTGAAAAACTGGCTAAAGACGGCAAACTGAATTCCTACAAACATTCCGGCTTCTGGAAGCCCATGGACGCGCTGCGCGATAAAATAGTGCTTGAAGAATTATGGCAAAGCGGCAAAGCGCCCTGGAAAGTGTGGAAATAATTATGGATTTTTATAAAGGCAAACGCGTTTTTTTAACAGGGCATACCGGTTTTAAAGGCTCCTGGCTGAGCCAGATTCTAATTACCGCAGGGGCCGAAGTTAAAGGTTACGCCCTCGCCCCGCAGACAGAGCCCGCTTTATTTAATCTTCTGGGCCTGCAAAACAAAATGCAAAGCGTAATTGCGGATATCAGAGACGGGGAAAAACTGGCCTCGGAAATGGCCGCTTTTAAGCCCGATATCGTTCTGCATCTGGCCGCGCAGCCTTTGGTACGCCTTTCTTACGCCGAGCCCGTTTTAACTTTTGAAACCAATGTTAACGGCACAATAAATATGTTTGAAGCGGCGCGTAAAGTAAAAAGCGTGCGCGCGGTAATCAATGTTACCAGCGATAAATGTTATGAAAACCGCGAAACCGATACCCCCTATAAAGAGACTGACCCCGTCGGCGGGTTTGACCCGTACAGCTGCAGCAAAGGCGTAAGCGAGCTGATTACCGCCTGTTACCGCAATTCCTATTTTAATCCTAAAGATTATACCGGCACGCATGAGACAGCCGTCGCCTCCTGCCGAGCTGGCAATGTTATCGGCGGCGGCGATTATGCTTTAGACAGAATCGTGCCCGACTGCGCCCGCGCCATAAGCCAGGGCTTTGATATTGTATTAAGAAACCCGCGCGCGACGCGTCCCTGGCAGCATGTTTTGGAGCCGCTGCTGGGATATTTGCTGCTTGCCAAAAAACTTTATAGCGACGTGGGCTACGCATCAGGGTGGAACTTCGGCCCTGAGCAAGGCGATATCCGCACGGTGGAAGACCTTGTACAAAGGTTCACGGCAGCTTGGGAAAAGGGAAAATACGTTGTGCGGCCCGATACAAAGCTGCACGAGGCCAAACTTTTGCATCTGGATATCACAAAAGCAAAGGAGCTTCTTAAATGGAAGCCCGTTTATAATTTTGATAAAGCCGTGGATATTACCGCGCGGTGGTACAAAAACTTTTACGCGGGGGAAAATATCGCCGCGTTTACCGAAAAGCAAATAGGTGAATATATTAAATCTTATGGAAAACTTATATAGAAAAGCGGCGAAAGCCGCGGCGCGCGCTTACTTCAACGGGCAAAAGAAAAAAGCCAGGCGCGAATATATCGCCGCCTCAGGCAAAGTTTTAGACGAGGCGGAGCTCAATAATATGATAGACGCCACTTTGGATATGTGGCTTACAACCGGCCGCTTCAACGACCGGTTTGAAAAAGATTTCGCGGCCTATTTAGGCGCAAAACACGCTTTAAGCGTTAACTCGGGCTCAAGCGCGAATTTACTTGCCTTATCGGCTTTAACATCGCATAAACTGGGCGAGAGGCGCGTTAAAAGGGGGGATGAAGTTATCACAGTAGCGGCGGGTTTCCCTACAACCGTTTCCCCGATAGTGCAGCACGGCATGACGCCTGTTTTTTTAGACGTTGATATAAATACCCACAATATCCTTGCCGCGGAGCTTGAAAGCGCTTTAACGCCCAAAACCAAAGCGGTTTTTGTAGCGCATACCTTGGGCAATCCTTTTAATTTAGACGGGGTTGAAGCTTTTTGTAAAAAACATAATCTTTGGCTTATTGAAGATAACTGCGACGCTTTAGGCGCAAAATATAACGGTAAATTTACGGGCACATTTGGCCATATCGGCACTTTTAGTTTTTACCCCGCGCATCATATTACCATGGGCGAAGGCGGCGCCGTTATTACCAATGATACCAACCTGTACAGGATTTTGATGTCTCTGCGCGACTGGGGGCGCGACTGCTGGTGCCCGCCCGGCAAAGATAATACCTGCCAAAATCGTTTTAATATGCAGCTTGGCAAATTGCCGTTGGGCTATGACCATAAGTATACTTACTCACATCTGGGATACAACTTAAAAATTACCGACTGGCAGGCGGCCTGCGCCTTAGCGCAGCTTAAAAAGCTTGATGGCTTTATCGCCAAAAGGAAGGAAAATTTTACCCGCCTTTTCATGGGCCTTAAACCTTTTGATAAATACTTTATCCTGCCTTCGTGGGATTCTAAGGCAGAGCCCAGCTGGTTCGGCTTTCTTTTGACGGTAAAAGAAGACGCCGGATTCGGCAAAATAGAATTTTGCAAATACCTTGAACAAAACGGCATAGGCACAAGGCAGCTTTTCGCGGGCAATATTTTAAGGCAGCCCTGCTTTACGGAAGACGAAATACCGCTGCGTATCAAAAATTCCGCGCTGTTAAATTCCAAAGATTTAAATGAGGAGCATTACAAAATGCTCCCCGGCACGGAGAAAGTGATGAACGGCAGTTTCTGGGTGGGCGTATGGCCCGGCCTCAGCGCGGGGGATATAGATAAAACTATCGCCGCCTTCGCAAAATTTATTGATGCGAAAGCCAAATAAGAGGACGGATTATGAACATACTTGAAAGGAAGATGGTCGAAATTTTAAAGGATTTGAAGCAAAATTACAATGTCCTCAGCGTAAAAGCGGAATTTGAAGCCGAAGGAACCAGAATGGAAGAAGCGATACGCCTAAAAGATGTTGTAAGTTCCGCCGGCCTGCCGATGACCATAAAAATTGGTGGCTGCGAGGCGCTAAAAGATATGTACGACGCGCGGACTTTGGGCGTATGCGCGATAGTGGCCCCCATGATAGAATCCGCTTACGCTATGCGGAAGTTTTTGCACATGGCAAAAGCCGTCTTTCCCGAAGAAGAAAGAAACAGTTTAAAACTCATGGTAAACATAGAAACCATAACTGGATTTAAGCATCTGGACGAAATGCTTGAATCACCTTATTCCAAAGATTTGACGGGAATAGTCTTCGGGCGCACGGACATGACTGGCTCGCTCGGCATGGGTAAGGACGATATTAACCACGACATAATTCTGGACTACGCGCAAAAAATATGCGAAAAGGTTTTAAAACATAAAAAAGAGCTTGTCATAGGCGGCGGAGTATCGGCGCAGTCCTTGCCATTTTTCAGGCATCTGCCGGCGGGTGCACTGACGAGATTTGAAACGCGCAAAGTTATTTTTGGCGCAGTCGCTTCCCCCAATACTTCTGACGGCATTTTGAAAGCCGTGGGCTTTGAGCTTATGTGGATAAAAAACAAGCGCAATTTTTACAAAAATATATCTGAAGAAGATTTGAACAGAATCAACGTTCTGGAATCAAGATACAAAGATTCCATACTTAAAGCCGGCGGCCAGGTAGATGCTTAAAAACGCAAAATGCATAGTGATTGATTTGGACGGCACTATATACTTCGGCAGCCAGCCAGCGCCGCGTGCGGCGGATTTCATCGCTTTTTGCAGAGGGAAATTTAAGCGTGTTTTTTTTGCTACCAATAATTCCGCAAAAACCCTCACGCAGCTGAGAAAAAAACTAGCGGATATGGGAATTTGCGTAAAAAGCGAGGAAATCATAAATTCCGGCCTGCTTGTCGCGGATTTTTTGTCGGCGCGCGGAATCAAAGATATTTATTGTTTCGGCACGGAAGATTTTAAACAAGATTTGCTGGCGCGCGGTCTGAACCCGCTGGCGGATAAACCCGAGGCCATTGTCGTCGGCTATGACCCGGATTTTAATATCCCAAAACTTGAGCGCGCTTTGAACATCGCTCTCAAAAATAGCTGCCGGATAATCGCCGCTAACGTTGACAGAGCTTATCCGCGCGACAACGGTATTATTTCGCCCGGGGCCGGTGCGATAGTGAAGGCTTTGGAATATTCCCTTAACCGCCGCACCGCCGAAGTAATAGGCAAACCCAATGTTTATATGCTGGAATATGTCGCAAAAAAATCCGGTTTGAAACCATGGCAGATTTTAATGCTGGGCGATAATTTTGAAAGCGACATAAAAATGGCCGGCGATTTCGGCGCGCTTTCAATTTTGCTCTCCACTCGGGTCCGCAAAGGCGTCCGCTCCGCAAAAAATTTAACGGAAGTTATGGAGATTTTAAATGAAAATTAAAGTATCCGATTATATCGCCAAGCGCCTGACTCATATTTATAAAGTCAGGCATGTTTTCATGATATCTGGCGGCGGAGCCATGCATTTAAATGATTCCTTCGGGCATAGTAAAATCAATTATATCTGTAATCATAACGAGCAGGCTTCCGCCATAGCAGCCGAAGGATATGCGCGGCTAAATCAGGATTTGGGCGTCGTCTGCGTGACCACCGGTCCGGGTGGCATAAACGCTTTAAACGGCCTCTTCGGACAGTGGACGGACAGCACGCCCGTGCTTTACATTTCCGGCCAGGTTAAATTTTCAACCACAATGGCGAGCTGCCCGCAAATCCCCCTGCGCCAGCTTGGCGATCAGGAGGTTGACATTGTCTCCGTTGTCAAATCGCTTACGAAATACGCCGTAATGGTGTCCGACCCGCTTACGATAAAATACCATCTTGACAAGGCAATATATCTCGCGCAAAGCGGCCGCAAGGGGCCTGTGTGGCTTGATATCCCGCTGAACGTGCAGGCGGCGATTGTTGAAGAGCGCGAACTGAAATCTTTCAAAATGCCCGCGCGGACAAAGCATAATCTTAAAATTAAAGAAGTCATATCCACCCTGAAAAAAGCCAAACGCCCACTTATTGTAGCCGGCCATGGCATAAGGATATCCGGCATGGTTGAAGAGGCGAGAAAACTTGTAAAAATTTTAAATGTTCCCGCCGTCGCCACTTTCAACGGCCTCGATTTGATAGCAAATGATAATCCCTTATTTGCCGGCAGGATAGGCACTAGCGGCAGCAGGGCGGGGAACTTTGCCCTGCAAAATGCGGACTGCATTTTGTTTCTTGGTACGCGCAATAATATACGCCAGGTGAGCTATAACTGGGAAAACTTCGCCAAAAACGCTTACAAAATAGTGGTAGATATAGATAAGGCGGAGCTTGATAAGCCGACTGTAAAACCTGATTTGAAAATCAACGCCGACTTAAAAGATTTTCTACCCGCGCTGCTCAAAGCCGCGCGGCCGGCACGGCAGCCTTCGCCGTGGCCAATAAGGTGCCATACAGCCGCGCTGAAATACACCCCGGTAAACGAGCATAAATTAATCCCAAACGGCAAAGTTTCCGCTTATCATTTTATTGAAACGCTTACATCTCTGTTGCCAGAGAACGGCGTTCTTGTCGGCACAAACGGTACGGCGTGCATAGGCACTTTTCAGGCGGCTTTCGTAAAAGGCCGTGCGCAGCGCATGTTCCTGAATTCTGGTAACGCCAGCATGGGCTATGGCTTGCCGGCAGCCATAGGCGCATGCGCGGCAGGTGGCGGCCGCTCCGTAATTTGTCTTGAGGGCGACGGCAGCATAATGATGAACCTGCAGGAACTGCAGACTTTAAAACACTATAACCTACCCGTAAAGGTATTTATTATCAACAACAACGGCTATATTTCAATCAAACAGACGCAGCGTAATTTTTTCGGACGCTTTGCCGCGTGCGGTACGGACTGCGGCGTTAGCATGCCGGATTTTACGGCTGTAACACGGGCCTTCGGCCTTCCAGCTTTCAAAATCCGTACGAATAAAGATATTGAAAAAACTCTAAAGAAACTGCTCTCTCTCAGAGGCCCACTGGTATGCGAGGTCATCACCGAAGATGATTATATTTTTAAACCTAAACTCTCCTCTAAAAAACTGCCTGACGGCAGTATGATCTCCCCAACTCTTGAGGACATGTATCCATTCCTGCCGGAGGAAGAATTAAGGAGCAATATAATAAAATGAATGAAAGAGATAAAAATTATGAGCTCCTCTAAAAAGGTTATAATTACGGGCGCAAGCGGCCTTATAGGAAAAGAAATAATAACGCCGCTTAAAGAAGCAGGATTTGATATCTATGCTCTCACAATAGATGTAAATAATCCTGTCATTGAAGGCGTTACCTGGGTACCTTGTAATATTTTTGATAATAAAAAAACTAAAGAGATTTTCAACTATATAAAACCGCAATACCTGATTCATCTTGCTTGGGTAGTAACCGAAAATTATATTACCTCCAATCTTAATTTTGATTTTTTAAAATCTTCTTTGGGTTTACTCAAATTCTTCCATGATGCAGGAGGAAAGAGAGCCGTTTTCACGGGGACATGTCTTGAATACGGACAAAAAGCTATTCCTTTAAAAGAGAACGATACTATTGAACCTTTAGGCATATATGGCAAATGTAAAAACTATCTAAGAGAAATCGCTGAAATTTATTGCACAAATAATAATATAAGCTTTGCATGGGGGCGTATATTTTACGTTTACGGTAAGGGGGAACATCCAAAACGCCTTACGGCTTCAATTATTAATTCTCTTAAAGAAAATAAACCTATACAGGTAAATCATGCCCAGCTCCATAGAGATTATATTTATACAAAGGACATAGCGGGAGCTTTAACCGAACTTCTTAAGAGTGATATAAACGGTATAGTTAATATTTGTTCAGGAAAAAGTATTTCTATTGGGGAATACACTGAAAAAATAGCAAAAAAATTAGGTAAAGAAGATCTTTTAATACTTAAAGAACTTCCAACTCCGCAGCCTGCTAAAATAATAGGTAATAATACCCGTCTTACAGAAGAAGTTAAATATAAAATCAAATATGATATAGACATAGCTTTAGACGAGATTTTACACAACTGAGAGATTATCAAGATGAAAATAAAAGATAAATTGCAGATAATTTTAATTACATATAACAGAAAAAAATATGTTGAGAGAACTTTTAACCAACTTTTTGCAGGAGATTCTCCTATTAAAGATTATGATATTTTGGTACTTGATAATAATTCAGATGATGGTACTGCCGAGTATGTACAAAAGGTTATGATAGAGCGAAAAAATTTAAAGTATCATAAAAATAAATATAATCTGGGTCTTTCAGGTAATATTGCAAAAGCGCTTGAGACAGCTAACAAAGAATATCTTTGGATTATTTGCGATGATGATTTATATGATTGGAATAATTGGAGTGAGGTTGAAAGCGCTATAAATAAAGGGGAAGAACTTTTATGCGTGGCCAGATACATATTGCCTAACGATAAAAAGGATGACCCGGCATATCAGTTATTTCAAATGACTTTTCTACCGGCAAGCATTTTTAAGACAGACCTTCTAAATGATACCGTTATGATGAATACTTTTAGTAATATATATACCCTTTTCCCGCATTTATGTCCTATAATATC
>JAISDW010000073.1 GCA_031264445.1 Elusimicrobiota bacterium | reverse complement strand
CAAGAATAGCACAAGGTGCACCAGCACCGGCGGGACGTGGAACGGCATAAATGGTTCGCCCAGATGCGATTGCAACTGCGGTGAAGAAAGGGAACCACAAGCAGATTATACATGCAAATGCAAGAATCTTACCGCAGCTAAAAATACATGCGAAACGACGAGGGGGGGTAAATATAATGAAAGCACTTGCAACTGTGATTGCGCTTCTCCCAAAGAATGGGTTGATATGAGTCCTACTGCTAATCTAGGGTTTGGCACTGCTGATAGCCTTAAATGTGTCTGTGCAAATGATGTGAAGGTTATTAGCGGCAGTGAATCCAATCCTATCTATGGAACCGGGCTGCTAAGCGGAGCTTGCGAAACAGGCGGGAAAGGGGAGTGGAACACTAGTACCTGTTCTTGCGACTGCAAAGACGGAAGGACTGTACAGTCTGACGGCACATGTTCCAAGTTAGTTGGTACTATTACGTCACAACCGGCGATACTTACATGTTCAAGCAGCGGGAGCAGCGTCAGAAGCAATAACAATACCTGTTCCGCAGGTAATATTAATATTGATCTCTGCTCAAATACTCCTTATAATAATTCTCGCAACCAATCTTCTTGTACGGATATTAATTTTTTGGTATCGGCTAGCCAAAATGCAGCTGGAGGCAAAACTTCTAAATGCAGTGCTGTTGAGATAAATATGTTGGGGTTTAATGAACAAAATACATGGTGTTCCGAAGGACGCGCATTGTCTACGCAGGATGCTGATGGTGTTTATCTGATAGGTTTATACAGTAACGGTTTTTTGTGCTATCCTTCCGGTCAGTATAGATTTGACCTTAAAAAGAATGAATGCTTGAATTCCTATATACAAGAAGAATCGGGGTCTGACAGCCTTCCGAGCGTATCAGGCACGGCTAAGTCTACAACAACGGATTGGCAATGCACAAAGAAAGCTGATTTGCAGAATTGTGTTTCAACGTCCAGTAACTTTATAAATCTTTCTCCAGAAGATAAATGTAAATCTTTGCAAGCTTCTTATGATGCGCAGGGATTTTTTAAGTCCTCCACATGTATCTATTTTGAAGGGTCAGATTACGATAAATTCAATACCTATACCTCTAGACCTTGTAAAATACAGGAGACGAAATATGAAGGGGTATGTCACGATGCTTGTAGTGATACGATTAAAAGCAACTGTACTATCTCAGGTAGCAGTTCAATATGGGCAAATAAGTGCGTAGTCAACTCATCAGCTACTCAGAGTGTTAACATTAATAATAAGCAAGCAAATTTTAAAGTATTAGAGTGTACACTAAATTGAGAATAATAAAGGAGAAATGAAACACATTAAGCCCAATCTTCACAATGCCGCAACCGAGGTTTAATTCCGGTTGCGGCATTGTTGTAATAATTTTCTACCTTTAATAAATTGAGTACCGGCGGTAAATATGGTAGTTGTAAAAAAAGCTAACAACTTTAATTACCCCCTACGGCCCCGTCTTCGCTTTGCTGCGCCGTGGCCACTTCCCCCAAAGGGGGCAGAAGTAAAGAGTAAAGAGAGCCGTTCAACCTAAAGGAGGCAGAAGTAATTTTAAATTCTTCCCCTATTAGGGGAAGTACCGGATGAGCGCAGCGAAGGCGGGGTAGGGGTAAATAGTAGTTATAAAATGAGGAAGCTGCATCCCACCCTCACCCCGGCCCTCTCCCATCATAAAGGGAGAGGGAGAAAAAAAGGCCTCTCCTGACCACCCCGACAGTGACCACCCCGTCCCCGCCTTCGCTGCGCCGTGGCTCGCTATGGCGTGGCCACCCCTCCAATGGAGGGGAATTAAGGGTGAGGGGAGCTGTTCTTCAGCATTCCCTTTACGAAAGGGAGAAAATAGCCTAAATATCTAAAAACAGAGTAATGCCCGCGCCGAGGCAGCCGGATTTGTGCGTTTTTTGCGCACTTAAATGCGACTCCGGCAAATTTTATTTGGAAACTTTCAGCGTATCTTTTGGTTTTACCGGATTGCATTTCTGCACTTTCAGCGCGGGGAACTGCGCCTTGAGGGCGGCGATATCAGCTTCGGTAAGGACGGTTTTGTCGTAGGTGGTGCGCAGCTCGTAAGGCAGGCCGCTGTTTTGCAGCAGGTTTATGCTGGCTTTTATCTTCTCCATATCAACCGGCACGCCGCATATGGCGGCGTATTTCTCAAACGGCGCTTTTATGTCCATCGCCACAAAATCAAGCAGCTTATTATCCAGCAAATCTTTGAGTACAGACGGGCTTGTGCCGTTGGTATCCAGCTTGACCAGATAGCCCATGGCCTTCACTTTGACTATGAAGTCCTTTAAGTCCGGCTGTATTGACGGCTCACCGCCGGTTATGACGAGGCCATCCAGCGCGCCGCGGCGTTTTTCAAGATAGTATAAGACGTCAGCTTCTTCCCAGTCCGGCTCGCCCGCGGTTTGGGGGCGCTGCGCGATAAGCTCCGGATTATGGCAATAGCCGCATCTCAGATTGCAGCCCTGCGTGAACACTATGGCCGATATGCTGCCCGGGAAGTCAATCATTGAAAATTTTAAAAGCCCGCCTATTGTCACGCGCAACACCTGCCTTCAAACAACAAAAAATTAAAAACAAATAATACCATACCACGCTACCAGCGGCAACGTATTGTTTGCCGTTGGTTAATATAACCTGCGGACTTCAGCGGTCGCTATCGCATCCGCAGGACATTTTTATATTCTTGCGCAGCGCGAATTCTTCCTGCTTGCCTTTGTTCCACATCATTACGGGGCGCAAATAGCCGACCACGCGGGAATATACTTCGCAACCTGTGCCTTTGGCGGAATCTCTCTGCTCTTTAAGCTGCGAGATTTGGTCTTCAATCAATGTCTTTTCCTGTACTGTCATAACTGCGGTCCTCCTGTTATTTAAAACCGACTTTATTATTTTTGCAAATTAAGACTTCGCGGGCAAGACCCAATTTGAATTGGGTCTTTTGGACTATTTACAAATGTCTTTATTTGTTGTATAGCTGTTCCTCAAGCAGAGCGATGCGGCGGTCTATATCCTCTATCTTCTGCGCTTTGCATTTCGGGCATTCAAAATGCTCGCCCTCGAGGTAGCCGCATTTGGGGCAGACGCTGAAAGTGGGCGTTATTGAAAAATACGGCAGCTTATAACCCTGGCATATTTTGCGTATGAATTTTTTAAGAGCCTCGGTGTCTTTTATTTTCTCGCCCATGAAAACGTGCAGCACTGTGCCGCCGGTATATTTGGACTGGGTTTCGTCCTGCAAGTCCAGTATTTCAAAAATATCGTCGGTATAATTTACAGGCAGCTGGCTGGAATTGGTGTAAAAAGGCTGGTGGCCGGCTTTATAAAGCTGCTCGTTGGCGGCCAGGATATCGGGATATTTATCCTTATCCAGCTTGGCCAGACGGTAGGAAGTACCCTCGGCCGGCGTGGCTTCAAGATTATAATTATTGCCGGTTTCCTTCTGATATTCTATAAGGCGCGCGCGCATAAAATCCATCACGCGCGATGCAAAAGCGCGGCCTTTGGGGGCGCCGATGTCCTCGCCCAGCAGGTTGAGGCAGGCTTCGTTGAGGCCCACCAGTCCGATGGTGGAAAAATGGTTTTTCCAATACTCGCCGAAGCGCTGTTTAACGCTGCGCAGATAAAAAGTCATATACGGGTAAAGGTTTGCGCCCGTAAAACGCTCTATGACTTTGCGTTTGATTTCAAGGCTGGTTTTGGCGGCTTCCATGCGCGCGCCGAGGTTTTGGAAAAATTCCTCCTCCGTCGCGGATATATAGCCCAGGCGCGGCATATTTATTGTCACCACACCTATTGAACCAGTCAGCGGCGCCGAGCCGAAAAGCCCCCCGCCGCGGCGGTTGAGCTCCCTGTTGTCAATGCGCAGGCGGCAGCACATTGAGCGCGCGTCCTCGGGATTCATGTCCGAATTTATAAAATTGGCGAAATAAGGTATGCCGTATTTGGCGGTGATATCCCAGAGCGGCTTGTACTCGGGGTTATCCCAGTTAAAATCTTTGGTGATATTATACGTCGGTATCGGGAAGGTGAAGACGCGGCCTTTTGCGTCGCCTTCAAGCATAAGTTCAAGGAATGCTTTGTTAAAAAGGTCAATTTCTTTCTGGAACTCGCCGTATTTTTTATCCATTACCTTACCGCCGATTATTACGCCCTGGTCTTTATAATAAGACGGCACCACAAGGTCCATGGTAATATTGGTAAACGGCGTCTGGAAGCCAACGCGCGTGGGCACGTTTACGTTAAACAAAAACTCCTGCAAAGCCTGTTTGACGTCCTGGTAAGAGAGTTTATCATAATAAATAAAAGGCGCGAGAAGCGTGTCAAAATTGCTGAAGGCCTGCGCGCCGGCGCTTTCGCCCTGCAGAGTGTAGAAAAAATTTACTATCTGCCCCAATGCGGAGCGCAGGTGTTTGGCCGGTTTGGCCTCAGCCTTGCCTACGACGCCTTTGAAGCCGCTTATCAGCAGATCCTGCAAATCCCAGCCGACGCAGTAAGTGCCCAGCAGGCCCAGATCGTGGATGTGGAAATCGCCCGAAATATGCATATTTTTGATATTTTCCGGATAGATTTTATTGAGCCAGTAAATTTTGCTTATTTCGGAAGATATATAATTGTTGAGCCCCTGCAAAGAATATCCCATATTGCTGTTTTCGTTTACCTTCCAGTCCAGCTTTTGCAGATACTGGTCAACCAAATCCACATTGAATTTGGACGAAATCTCCCTCACGCGCGCCCGCTGGTCGCGGTACAAAATATAGGCTTTGGCGGTTTTGTGGTAATTGGAGGTTAAAAGCACGTCTTCAACAATGTCCTGTATATTTTCCACGCTGGGGGTGATTTCGGCATAAAGCTGCTGGACTATGTTTATCGCGCGTATCGTGAGCTTGCGGGCGGTTTCTATATCAAATTCCCCGGTGCTCTGGCCGGCTTTCAGTATGGCGCCGGTTATTTTTTTGGCGTCAAAAGACTGCGTGCCGCCGTCGCGCTTGATTATTTTGGTCAAAATTGCATTTGCATTATTTGGCATGTTTTAAAATCCTCGGGGATTAAAGTCTTATATTTTTAAATTTTAACACATTATTTTTAAAAAGCAAAATCACGACTGAAAACAGTGCGCGCGCGGGTTATCCACAGCATGCTTTCACGTCGTAAAATGGAAAAGCTATCCACAATTTATCAGGTGTGGATAGCATTATAATGAAACAAAGCTCAGCAAATAAATTTTATATTGTTTAAAAATGCCCTGCGTAACAATAATTGCTGCTCCCTAATTGCGAAGGGCATTTTACGCTGGGGCCGAAGAAAGATTCGCACAATGCCCGGGCTTTGGCGGTAGCCGTAGTATAAGTTGTACAATATATTTTTTTGTCGGTAAACGTATAACGAAATGCAACACTTTCTAAAGACGGAATAGGGGTTCCCACAAACCAAAATTTATTTCTGTCTGTTCCGCTGTCCGCCCTGAGCTGATACGCATAATTTGGTCCGGTTAGCACGCCTGCCCAGCCCTGTGAGCTGATTGTTCCCGGGAGGGCAATATCCAAAGCATTAAATTCTGTAGTAAATTTGTTATAGATGAGGAAATATCTTTCTTCGGCGTCGGCAATGGCTTTCATTCCCGAAAGCACGGTAGCGTAGCGTGCTTTCCATACGGCTTTCTGATACTGCGGCAGCGCGATTGCGGCAAGTATGCCTATGATTAAAACAGCGACTAATAATTCAATCAGAGTAAAAGCCTTGTTGTTGGGTTTCATTGGGATATCCTCGTTGAGATAAAAATAGTCTTACATTCTTTATATCAAATAAATTTGGCTTTTGCAACAAATTTACATTAATGTCATTAAAAAATACCGCCCCCGATCAAGATCTTCGGGGGCGGCAATGAGGCCAAAAACAAAAGACTGTTTTTATTTTACGTTAAAAGCAAAGTCAAATTTGCTTTCCGGCTTAATTTCAACCGCGGGTTTGCCGTATCTCATTACGCGCATATCGCGCGAACCTTTAAGCGTGATTGTGCAGTCCTCAACCAAAAGCGCGGAAGCTTCCCGCAGGCCGGCGACGGTAATTTGCGGGTTTACGGTGAGAAATTCGTCAATCCTGTCCTGCCGGCTTTCGCCGCCGTGGCGCAGGGCGTCGTTGATTTCCTGCGGGTAAGGGTCTACGAAATGCGGATTGATTTGGAAAGGAATTAAATCAAAACATTTAAAACTTTCCGGCATGATGATTGGCATATCATTAGTCGTGCAAAGCTGCGGGCAGGCGACGTTTGAACCCGCGCTCCAGCCGATATAGGGCGCGCCTTCCATAACTTTACGGCGGACGGGCTCTATTAATTTATTTCTGTGGATTTCGGATACCAGGTGAAAAGTGTTGCCGCCGCCGACCATGATAACCGCGGCCTCATTTACGGCTTTTACCGGGTCCGCAAAGTGATGAATTGCTTTTATTTGCAGCCCCAGCGGCGCAAGCGCGGTTTTAACCCTTTCCTCATAAACGTCATAACTTGCCGGCAAATCCTTCCCGCCGATTTTTACGCCCGCGTAAGGCAGAAACACTATTTCCCCCGCGGGTATCTTAGCTTTTTTGAGGAAGTCGCCGATAAGCGGCGCGCTCCATTGCATATACGGCTCTTTATAATTTGTTGAATTACTGATTAATAGCATTTTCATACTTTCACCTCTTTTTATTTAAGACTATACAATTTTATATTACTTCTTTTTTGTATTTAATGAAAGCAGCAATAATAATGACATCGCTATTACCGGCCCGTGCGCGGCAAGCAGTACGGCGGGCACGCTCATGAAGCTCAGCAGCACGGGCATTATTATGAAACTTGCCCCGAAGCCCGTACGCAGGCAGGTGGAACTAAGGCCGAATAATTTGCCTCGCACATTATCCGGCGCGCTTTGCAGGTAGGTATTAAAGAAAGTCTGATACGCGCCGTCGCCGAAGCCGGCAAGGCAGGCCGCCGCGCAGATAAACCACAAGATATTAGTCTGTACCGTAAGTATCATACCGAGCGACATTATCGCCGTGCACGCCAGATATAAATTTTCCGCCCGCAGCGTTTTTGCCAGGGCTGATTTGGTAAGCCAAAAAATACCTATAATATTGCCCAGGGCCCAAAAAATCATTATGGCGCCATAGATATAAAACGGGTTTTGCCCGTTAAGGCTTTTTGAGAATACCGGCCAGCCCACATTATGCGAGCCGCTGGCAAGGCCGTCCAGCGTGAGGATAAAAATCATAATGCCTATTACTTTAAAATCCGGCAGCGCAAAAACGTCTTTATACTCATCCCGCAGGCCGGCGAAAAAGCCTCTTTTTTCTTTATCGCGCGCGACGGCCTGCCTGATAGTTTTGGCTTCTTCCGTTTTAATATTTAAGGAGAAAATTATCAAGCCCGCAGCAAGATACGCCAGCGCGTTTATTATAAAAACAATATCATAATTGGGAAATAATTCTTTCATAAAAATGGACATTACCGCCGCCAAAGCCACCATGATATTTTTTCCGCCCATCAGCACGGAGTTGGCTTTTATCGTATTTTTTGAATCCAGAATAGCCGGTACGGCGGCGCTTAGCGCGATATCAACCACGCTTGAAAGCACGCC
>JAISDW010000015.1 GCA_031264445.1 Elusimicrobiota bacterium | reverse complement strand
ACAGTCCGTTTAAGAAGAGCAAATGAGAGTTAGTGGAACTACTTTTAGTAGTAGCTGGTGAAGAAGGGCTATGCCCGTATGAGAAAAACCCCCCGTTACACGGGGGGATATTTATTTGTATCCGTATTTTGCCCAACTTGCGGCAGATAACAAACTCCTTTTGGTATAAATTCCGGCGGTTATTGCAAAAGCGGGATTGATTTGGTATAAAAAATGGAGGTTTATATCTGTACTTAAGAGGAGAAATAAATGAATACTAAAAAGAAGGGTTTTACACTAATTGAATTATTAGTTGTTGTTTTAATAATCGGCATTCTGGCCGCTATTGCTTTGCCGCAGTATCAAAAAGCCGTTGCCAAGGCAAGAGCGGCCGAAGCGATAACACTTATAAGACCTTTTAAAGAAGCTATTGAAAGGTATTATCTGGTTCATGGCCACTATCCGGAAGCAAGCGCATACAGCGAAATTAATGATCTGCTTGATATCCAAATTCCGACAGGCGGGACTAACAAATTAGTGCCCTATTATTATAAAGGTATCTATGTATCTGTAAGATTTAGCTATAAAGGCAGGGAAATAGTTATAAGCTCTATTCTGGATCACGCGACGGAGTTCACAAACATAAGAGGCATTGCCTGTGCGCCTAATACCATAGCCTATACCGAGCAGGAAAAATCTTTATGCACCTCAATATGCGGTAATGATACTTTCAAAGTAATGTGGCTCAGCGGGCAATCCGGCTGCTTAATAGGCAGAAGCGACTGGAACTGATAATTTTCAAACCGGCCGGCCGCAAATTATATGTATAATTAATATTATGAGAGTTTTCATATTTGCTGCCGTGTTATTTTCACTTGCGGTTTTGCCTGCGCCCGCGCAAAGCCTGGCGGAGCTTTCCGGCGGGCAGCAGGCGCTGGACGGCTCTTCCGACTATCAGCGCCACGCGGATTTGGAAAAGTTTAACCAGGCCGACCGCCAAAACGAGCTGCCCCCGCTTACGCCGCTTCCCGCGGCGCAGGGCCCCAGCCTCATGAGCGCGGCGCGCCTGCCGGATATCAGGCTCAATGAAAACGTAATAAAACATTCCGTGATGGATTATAAGATAAACCCAGATATCCGCGCCGCGGCCGCGCTTTACGCCGCGGGCGACGCGCAAACCGCCATGCAGAAATACGAGGACGCCATAGTCTCCGCGGAAGACGACGAAACTTCCGCCCAGGCCGCGGGCGATATAGCGGTAATCGCGCTGGGCGCGGGCGATTATAAAAAAGCGCTGCACTATGCCGAGCAGGCAACCCAGCTTGATAAACAAAATCCCTTTTACCAGCTGGTCAAAATATGGATTCTGGCAGCGGACGGTGATGCAAAACGCGCAAAAAAAGAATATGATAAACTCCTGTTTCTCACGGCGGATTTTGAATATGTTTCCGCCGCCAAGCTGGCCATAGCGCAGGCGGATTTCACGGCGAACAAACAAAAAGAAGCCATACCCGCGCTGCAAAATTTATACGTGTCGGATCCTTACGTAATATCGCACGCGGTTTACCTTATGGGCCGCACAGCTTTTGAGCGCGGGGATTACAAAGCCGCGCTGACTCTTTTTGAGCAGGCCCTCGCGCATGACACTAACAATTATATGGCCCAGAAATACAGCGCCGTGACGCTTGAAAAGCTGGGCCGCTTCGTGCCCGCGTGGCAGACTTATGCCAGCATTTTCGTGCTTGATACCGGCGATTTGGAAACCGCGAAAAAAATAGTAAACCTGTCAAAATATCTTAAAGCCGCGCCGGCGGATTATCTTTTTTATACACGCCTTAATGAAATCCTCAACAAAGAGCCTGCCCCGCCGTCGCCGTCTCATATGCGCGTGGGGCTTTATGCCCAGTATAACGGTGCGCTTACGCAGGTGCAGAGTTTTGCTTTCCTGCCGGGCGCGACCTTCAACATTAAAGACGAAAAGCTGGGCAAAGTAATCACGGGCGACGGCTATGTGCCCAAAACCATAATTTTTGACAAAGAAAATAAAGGCGTGCACATAAAAAATAAATGGGATACCGCCGATTTCAGCACCAAACGTCCTTTTGTGATAGACCTTGATAAACCGGGCTACACAATGCTTATAAGAGACGTCAAAACTTATAATATTTTTGTCACCAACACCGGCGATAAAGAACTGCGCGGCAGCCTGCTTGTTATCCCGGGCGAAAGCGGCATGACGCTGGTAAACTATACCTCGCTTGAAGATATTTTACCCTCAGTCCTGATATCCGCCGCGCGCGGCGTCAAAGAGCCCGCCGCGCTTGAAGCCGCCGCCATCGCGCTGCGAACGCGCCTTCTGGCGGAACTCAAAAACACTGCCGGCGGCCTTTACGATATACCCGATAATACGCCGCTGTTCAATTACGGCGGCGTCAATATGCAGTCCGCCGCGGCAAAAGAAGCCGTTAAAAATACGGAAAGTATAACTCTGGCCGCCCGCACCGCGAACAGCGCGCAGCCCGCCGCGCCGGAGATTTACCGCTCCTGCGGCGCAGTAAGCGAAAGCGATATTAAAACCGCCGGCCGCGCGGCGGCGGGGTATGTGTTTTCCCCGTCAAACCTGTTTAAATATATGATTTCAAACCCGCCCAAAGATTTAATATCCGCCCCGCAGGACCCGACTTTATGGTCCTCCGTAAAATGGATATACTCCTTCCCGCTTAAGGATATTGAAGCGCGGCTGGCGCAGAATCACGCCGCAGTCGGCGCGCTCCAAAGCATTGAGCCGGCGGAACTTTCCCCCTCCGGCAGAATTCTGGCAATGCGCTTTAACGGCAAAAAAGGCAGCGTTGCGCTGCCGTTTGAGGAGGCAAATTTCATACTCTCCGCTAGCACGCTGCGCTCAAACTTCTTTTTTATGCTGCCCTTTGGCAGGGGCGCGAAAACGGCTGAGAATCTTTTTATCGGCGTTGATACGGGGCTTGGCAACGGCCTCTGCACCGACGGTGCGGACGGCATGGCGCGCGCGGGCAAAACCGCGCGGGAAATCCTTGCGCATTACTACCCGGGCTTAAGCGCGTCAAAATAATGGATAGAACAAAAATAGCTTTTATAATAACCAGGCTGGAGCTTGGCGGGGCGCAGAAAAGCGTGCTTTACAGCGCGCGCAATATTGACAAAACCCGCTTTGAGTCTTATCTACTCACCGGCGCGGGCGGCTATTTTGATACTTACGCGCAAGAAAATATAGAAAACGTTTTTTTTATTCCCGCGCTGCAACGCACAATTAACCCTTTTAAAGATTTGTCCGCGTTTGCGCAAATAATTCTCGCATTGGTAAAAATAAAACCTCAGATTGTACACACAAACTCCTCTAAAGCGGGTATTTTAGGCAGGGCTGCGGCGTATTTTTATAAACGCCGGAGCCCGTGGAGCTTAATAAAAAAATATCCCAAAATAGTGCACACGGTACACGGCTTCGGCTTTAACGACCGCCAGAACTTCCTTACGCGGACTTTTTATATCCTGCTGGAGCAGTTTTTTGCGGACAAAAGCGATGTTTTGGTTTTTGTCTCCATTGCAGATTTGCAGACGGCGATTAAGCTGAAAATAGCCCCTGCGGAAAAATGCCGTTTGATACGCGCGGGGATTGAGTTAAAAACAAAATCCGATTTTAAAAATTTTGACAGGACCGCCAAACTTGCCGCGCTTGGCCTGCCGGCGGAAAGCAAAATAATTCTGTGCCCCGCCAATTTAAAGCCGCAGAAAAACCCGCTTGATATGGTGCGGGCGGCAAAAATCGTCTGCGCGCAAATGCCGGAAGCGGTGTTTTTATTCCTTGGCACAGGCCCGCTAAAAAAAGAGACAGAGACCCTTATTAAAGATTTCGGCCTGCAAAATAACTTCAAACTGCTCGGCCACCGCAACGACGTTGCCCAGCTTTTGGCAATAGCCGATGTTTTTGCGCTTTCCTCACTTTGGGAAGGCCTGCCGATGGCATTAATTGAAGCCATAAGCATGCAGGTGCCCGCAGTCTGCTATGATGCAGGCGGCATTGCTGAAGTCTTGCACAACGGCCAAAACGGCGCGCTCGTGCAAACGGGCGATTATAAAGGACTTGCCGGCGGAATACTAAATATTTTGTATGTCAATTTTACTTTTGATTTCCCAACCGCCGCTCTTAAAGAATTTGATATTAAAGCAATGCTCAAGCAGCAACAACAGCTTTACGCAGATTTATTAACGGAGAAATAATTATGAACTATTTTACCACAGAAGCCGAAGCAAAAGTTATAGAAACCGCGCGCCGCGTAGCGCAGGAAGTTTTTAAGCCGCTGCGCGCAAAATACGACGATGCGGAAGAATACTGCCCGCAGGCAACGCAGGCCATGGCGAAGGCGGGTATTTTTGGGCTGTGGCTGCCCAAAGAATACGGCGGCGCGGGGCTTGGCATAACTGCTTTATCGCTGGCTTTTGAAGAATTAAGCAAAGTCTGCATAGGGCTTTCCCTACCGGCCGGCACAAGCGCGCTGGGCGGAATGCCGATGTTTTTTTGGGGCATGCCGGAGCAGCGCGCAAAATGGGCGCCGGATTTGGCAAGCGGCAAAAAGCTGTGGGCATTCGCGCTTTCGGAAGCGCAGGCCGGCTCAGACGCTACCGCAATAAAAACTACGGCAAAACTTGACGGCGATTATTATATTTTAAACGGCTCAAAACATTATATTTCAACGGGCGGAGAGGCGGATTTTTATACGGTCGCCGTCTCAACAAATCCGGAGCGCGGGGCGCGGGGCATATCGCTTATCGTCGTGGAAAAGGGCACGCCGGGCTTTACCTTCGGCAAGAAAGAGCGCAAAATGGGCCTGCGCACTAACCCGACTTATGATTTAATCTTCCGCGACTGCAGGGTGCCGGCCGCAAACCTTATCGGCGGGGAAGGCAAAGGGCTTTTGATAGTGCAGGAACTTTTTGACTACTCCCGCCCGGGCATAGCCGCGCAGGCTATAGGCCTTGCGCAGGGCGCGCTGGATGAGACCGTAAAATTCCTCAAAATCCGCCGGCAGTTTGACCAGCCTGTAATAGCATTCCAGTCCATCGGGCACGAGCTTGCGGATCTGACAGCGCAGGTTGAAGCCGGCCGCGCGCTGGTTTATAAAATCACGTCTGAAATGGATAAAAATTTTATCGCCGCTTCCACTGCGGCAATCGCCAGCAATACAACTGTGCATGACGAGCTTAAAAAATTAAAAGGACCGCGGTGGACAAAATACAGCGCGGCGGCAAAACTCTTCTGCTCCGACACCGCCATGAAAGTGGCTGACAGGTGCATCAACCTGTGCGGCGGGATAGCCTACACGCGGGATTTCCCGCTTGAAAAATACGCCAGAGACGCCAAAGTAACGCAAATCTACGAAGGCACCAATCATATCCAAAAAAATGAAATCATGTCCGCGCTGATAAAAGAAGGCTGATATTAAACAACCGGTTTGATATGCCCTCAGAAGTATTTAACAGGCAAAAATACTACTCAATTATTGCTATAATTATTATGAGACCTGCCGGATTATGGAGCGTTTATGAAAAAAGTTATCATTATATTATTAGTAATTCTGTTTGCTTTTCTTGCATTTATCGTTTTTAAGAAAACAGCTTCAAAAAAAGCCGAAGCTGCGCCAAAGGTAGTATTCGCTTATTTCTCCGGTTATCGCTGCCCGCCGTGTATGGTGTTTGAGCGGGACTTTCTGGAAGACTTCCAAAAAACTTATAAAGAAAAATATAATGGCAGGGTTGAACTTAAAATTTATAAGGTAGATATCCCGCTTCATATAGCAAAAAATTCACCTGAGTATGAGCCCGCCAAAAAACTGGCTGACAGAAATAGTGTGATACATAGAGCCACCAGTAAATTAAATAATGCAGATGACGCGCTTCCTTATGCGATTATTGGTGAAACTTCTTTAGATTATTCCGGTGATGATTTTAGCGTAAACGCAGAAAATGTTGAACGCGCTATAAAACAAGCTTTAGAACATAATGAAACAACAAAATTAGCGGATAGCGTAAGCGGCAAAATGCGGGATTATGCCACGATTGAAGAAGCCGCAAGAGCCGGCGACTATAAAGCCGTAGAGGAATTTTTTAAAAATAACGGGGACGGGGATAAGAATGAGGCTTTAAGTATAGCTTCCTTCAACGGGTATTTGGAGATTGTAAAATTGCTGGTCTCCCACGGCGCTGACGCTAACAGTATAACTAAGTATAGCGGCAGCGCGCTTGCCTCTGCGGCTTTTATGGGGCGTTATGAGGTCGTTGAATTCCTGCTCTCCAAAGGCGCGGATATTAAATCCAAAAATAATATTATAGCCGACGCAGGCATTGATGAAAATATGGTCATCCTTCTCAAAAACCATGGCGCAGATATTAACGGTAAACTTAAAAGCGGCCATACGCCTTTAACAAATGTTATTATAATCCGTGAAAAACGCTCCGGCGCGGAGATTGCCATAAAATATGCCGATATGCTTATCAGGCAAGGCGCTGACGTTAACCAAGAAGTAACGATAGAGGGCGAAAACGGCAAAACCGTAACAAAAACGCCCTTGCAGCTTGCGCAAAGTAAGGAAATGAAAGATTTCCTTATATCCAAAGGCGCAAAATAAAGGAGAGCAAAATTATGAAAAAGCTATTTATATTGTTGGCGGTTACTATTGTGTTTACACAATTCGGTTTCACGCAAACGCAAAAAAAAGATAAAACCGAGCAAGAAAATAAAATTATTTTTGCTTATTTTTCAGGATATCGCTGCCCGCCGTGCATGCAGTTTAGATTGGAATATCTTGACGATTTTAAAAATACTTATAAGGAAAAATATAAAGGCCGCGTTGAACTTGTAGAATATATGACGGACACCCCAATAGGATTAGATGTAAACAGCGCAGAATACAAAGCGGCCAAAATTATTGCGGAGAAAAACGATAAATTGCTCGCAGAGCTAAGTCTTTATCACAAATTAAAATTTATAGGAAGCATTCCTACCATTGTGATTGGCGAAACAATTGTAAAAGACGAGACTATAGAAAAAGTTGAAGCCGCAATTGATAAAGCCATAAAAAATAACGAAATCACAAAATTAGATTTTAAGCCTTTAAGCGGCAAAAAAGAAGATTATAAAAATATTATTGAGGCGGCACGCGCAGGCGATTATGAGGCCGTAAAATCATTTTTGACTGCCGGCGCAAATGTGAACGAGCAGGAAGTTGTGGACGGTAAACGGCTTAATTATACTCCTTTAATTGTGGCATCTTTTTCCGGAGATAAAAAACTTGTGGAATTATTACTGTCATATCACGCGGATATAGATGCCCAGACTACCTGGGGTGCAACAGCTTTAACGGAAGCGGCTTTTATGGGACGGCAGGAAATTGTTGAATTGCTGTTATCAAAAGACGCCGATATTCATGCCGGCAGAAACGTGATAGTTGCCGCGGCAATAGGAACGGACAGACCAATGATACAATTCCTCAAACGCCACGGCGGCGATGTAAATGAACAATTAGAAGACGGCACTACTCCTTTAATATACATCGTTTCCCAAAGAGACGACGGTAAGAACGGCGCGAGTACAAAAATTGCGGTGAAAATTGCCGATATCTTAATTTCAGAAGGCGCGGACGTTAACGCTACAGATAAAGACGGAAAAAGCGTATTATCCTATGCCAAAAGCCAAGCTATGAGGGATTTCCTTATTTCCAAAAGCGCAAAATAAATGAAAAAATTATGCGGGACGCTCTTTTTATTATTACTGGCGAATTTTGCGTTTGCGCAAATCCAAAAACCAGTAAACTGGACGGCGGCAGTAAAGAATAAAAAAGAACTGGTTTTTACCGCTTATATTGAAAACGGCTGGCATATTTATGATTTGGGCGTTTCGGATTTCGGGCCAAATCCCACGGAGTTTTCCTTTGAAAAAGTAAACGGCGCGCAGCTGAGCGGCGAAGTAATTTCGTCTTCCCCCTCAATTACGGTTTATGAAGAATTATTTGGCATGGAAACCAAATATTTTGAGGGCACTCCCAAGTTTTCCCAGGCGTTTAAATTATTGGATACTGACGGCTTTCAAATAGACGGATATATTACCTATTCGGCCTGCACTAAAAAAAGATGCGTTAACTTAACGGAAGAATTTTCTTTTACTCCCGAAGACTTGATAAGCGGCGGCATAAAAAAACTGGGTAATGAAAATATTGCCGCCGCCGCGCCCCCGCAGGAAACAGAAATAAAAAATGATTTATGGCGGCCCGTCATTAATGAATTAAACGCTTTTTCCCCGCAAAACGCCGCCGGAACATCCTGGGCGGGCATCTTTCTGATTTGCTTCGGCGGCGGTTTTGTCGCTTTGCTTATGCCGTGCATCTGGCCCGTTATACCCCTTACAGTCAGCTTTTTCCTGAAGCACTTCAATAAAAGCCGCGAAAAAGCAATCGCCCATGCTTCGTTTTACGGCATTTCTATTTTGGTTATATATTTAGTTTTGGGATTATTTTTTACTTTATTTTTTGGCGCAAGCGCGTTAAACAGTCTGGCGACTAATGCCGCGGTAAATTTGTTTTTCTTTGCGCTGCTTATATTTTTTGCAATTTCTTTCTTCGGCCTGTTTGAAATCAGGCTGCCCGCCGCGTGGATAAATAAAATTAACGGCAGGGCGCAGGCCGCTACGGGGCTGCTGGGCATTTTCTTTATGGCTTTTACGCTGGTGCTGGTTTCCTTTTCCTGCACGGGGCCGATTATCGGCACGCTGCTTGTGCAATTAACCACTACCGGCAATATTCTTGCGCCCGCGGTCGGTATGTGCGGCTTTGGGCTGGCGCTGGCGATTCCGTTTACATTGTTTGCGTTTTTTCCGTCGTTAATGCAAAAAATGCCAAAATCCGGCGAATGGTTGAATACGCTTAAAATTGTACTGGGTTTTTTGGAATTGGCACTGGCATTAAAAT
>JAISDW010000072.1 GCA_031264445.1 Elusimicrobiota bacterium | reverse complement strand
TGGTTATGCCATAAAAAATGATGGAGATATTGTTTCAGTTTTCAATAATGCACTAGATGTTAGAAATATATCAACTGAATTATTACAATCCGCTAAAAACAATGGTGGAACTAAATTATATCATTTTGATAATCCTTTTAATGGATTATATGATAAACTTGGTTTTAAAGAATATAAAAGAGAAAAATGGAATGATGAATACAAACCAATGAATTGGGATGATAAAGACGGGAACCCTGATGTTGTTTATCGCAGATATGAGCACAATGAAAAAGCTGCAAAAATGAATGGAGCTGACGTAAAACCGATTGAAGAAAACCCTGTTTCTGACGGTTTAACTTCGCAGGAATTTGGCTCAGAATACCAAAAAATACCGCAGGAAGTTTTGCCCCAAATTTACGCTGCCGCGCCTGATGACGCAGCATCTGCCGCACAAAAAGATTGGCAGCTGCTGTCGTTTGAAGGCAATCCCGGGCCGGCAGGGCCGGCTTCAAGGCCGAATGTTTCTCCCGACGAAGCCGTTTTCAAGGTACATTCCAACAATGGTTTTGGCAGCGGCTGGCTTGTGGACCACCGCGGCGTGAAGTTTTTTATAACTGCCGGCCATGTTACGCCGGAAGTCGGCTCAAAGGCGACATTCGTAAACAATTCTGGCTTTACTGTTGATGGTATAGTAATAGATGCAGTGTTTGGCGGCGGGCATGATTATGCAATATTGCTTCCCTTGGGCGACGTCAGCGGCATAACGCCTTTCAGGATTTCATCGAACCCCGCATATTTAGGACAAGAAGTCACTACTTACAGCTTCCCTGGCGGCCGCGGATTTTTAGACGAAATTCATAAAATAGACGAAGCCGGCTACTTGTCGTTCATTTTCAACGATGATTACAATAATATCCAACCGGGCAGCAGTGGCGGCGTTGTGGTGGATATAAAAAAGAAAAATATGGCGTACGGCTTAATAGCGAAGCATGGCATCGATCATCGTGGTCATATTGTGGAGGCTTATGACATCCTTGGCGTCAGGAAAGCATTTACCGGCATTTTCAAAGGATATCTGTATAATCCCGAGAAAAGGGAATACCTAACCAAGTATTTCCCCTTTTCTAATTTTAAAGATAGCTATCCCAATATTATGCGTAGATTGGAGTGGGAAAAAGCTGCCTTCAAACCGGCTCCGAATTTTATAAAAGCCGTCCCCAATATTTTGATTACCGAAGACGAATTCCGCGCGCGCGGCATGGATAAGCCGGGCTGGGATTTGCTATCCAAAGGCTTGGACGCGTCTGAAAACAACAAGGGCGTTTCCGGCGCAATGAGCGGAACGTCTAACCCTGACAATACATATGGCAATATTTCTGTCCGGGATAACATTCCGAATCAAGGCGAACATATGGAAAAAATAAAAGATGCCACTTTTGCAATAGAGCCGTCGGGCGGAACTCTTGTAGTTGTTAATCCTAACGACTTTTCACAGAGCATACTTGATGTATTTCCTTTCAGAATGCCGGCGGATTTGCTTATGGGTATAACGGTTGGCCATGCTACTGAAGAAGGCGTATCAGCCGTTTCATCAAGAAATAACAAACGTTTTACCCCGGGGAAAGATTTCCCGCTGAAAGTTTTCTTCCAAAACGCACCCCATATAAGAGGTGGAGATTTTGCCGCAATGTTATTGAAAGGTAATTTCCCATATGTAAAGCTTGGTAGTGAAGAAACATCTTTCAAAGAATTTGAGCCGCTGATGATGATAGGATATCCGTTTATTAATAACGTGCCTACATTGACGAGAACAGATGGGCTTTTCTTTGGAAAGAATAAGATTTCCGGATATAAAGAATTAAATACGGTTATCGGGCCGGAAGGCGATACGCCTTTAATAGGGCATAGCGGAAGCGGATTATATAAAATTCAGGAGAATGGCGGAGAACCTTTAATTTATGGATTATTTTCACAGGTCGACAGACGCTATGTGCCGCATCTTTCTCTGATGAAATCCCCTACAGGGCAGCTAATCTTCCCAAAGACTCATTTTTTTGATATTGGCGTTTATACTCCCCTGTCCAATATATACAAATTTCTGAAGCAGGGTTTTAACCTGCAAAATAAGATTGTGAGAGAATTTTTCTCTTCAAATTATCCGGGGCTTATAAACCCTGCAAAAAGTATAACAATCCCTAATAATCCCTTGTCTACAGATAATGTTACACCCGCAAAGTAAAAAAAATGATAGTGAATCTCTGCCGTCATTGGGAATTTATTACGGAAGCAGTGGTTTGTTGTCACCCTGAACTAGTTTCAGGGTCTGTGGTTTACTACAGATGCTGAAACAAGTTCAGCATGACGGCAAAGGTCCAACGGCAATATAGTAGTTGTCGTCAATGACGGCAAAGACTTAACGACTACTGGGACATTCCGAAAAATTTACTTCATCTCGGTAAGTCTTGCCTGCGCGAAAACGGCATAATAAGTATTGGGATAGTCCGCTGTAATTTGCGTATAGCCTTCTTTGGCGGCGGCTTTCTGTCCGGCGAGTTCCTGCGCCAAAGCCTTGTGATGCTTTACCTGCGCCAGCGCGAAATGCGCGGGATATTTTGCGGCGAAACTTTCTGCCTGCGCAATGGCCGCGTTATAATCTTTGGCGGCAATCTGCGCGGCTATAAGCGAAACCTCTGCCAGCGAAGCGGTTTCTTTATTGCCTTTCTCCATAACCTGTTTGAAAGCCTGCTGCGCATTGGCATAATCTTTAAGCTGGTATTGCGCATTACCCAGAGTGAAATAAGCCCAAACGCCTTCGTCGTTGGAAATATTTTGCCGCGCGAAATCCTCCAGCGGTTTCAGGGAGAAGTCCTGCGCGGCGGCGACAGCCAGCTCCGCCGTAAACAGGCCCGCCAGCTGCTGCTGGCGTTTTTTGTTTTGAGCATGCATGGCGGCGGCGTAAACCGCCGTTGCGGCGATTACCGCAATCATAAAGCCGGCAATAATATTTTTATTTTTCCTGACCAGCTTTTCCAGCGAATCCAGAATGCCGTGCGGATTTACCGGCGCGGCGGGTACGGCGTGTTTAAGAGCGGTTTTTCTGTTTTTCATATTTATCTTCCTTAGTTTGAATATATTTAAAAAATTCCGGCGGTTTTACTGCCCGCCAAGTTCTTCTTCCGTCAACTGACGGCACTCAACGCCGTTTTGGTTCAGGAAGTCCACGCCCTCGCGGGAGCGGTCGTACAGTTTGCGGAACAATACTTTCCTTATACCCGCGGTTATTATTATTTTGGCGCAGTTTATGCACGGGGAATCCGTTATATACAAATCCGCGCCCTGCGTGGCTATGCCGTTTTTCGCGGCGAATAAAATTGCGTTTTGCTCGGCGTGAAGTTCGTTATTGTTGGAAAACTCGCCGTGTATATCGTAAAAATCTTTGGTCTTTAAAAACTCGCCGCAGCTGGCGTGTTTGGCGGCAAAATCCCTGGCGTAAACTTCTTTAAAATGGTCTTCGCAATGCTTCTGGCCCGAAGGCACGCCGTTAAATCCTATGCTTATAACGCGGCTTTCTTTTACCAGCACCGCGCCCACCTGCATACGGCAGCAGGTGCTCTGGCCCGCGATAAGGCTTGCCATATCGGCGAAGAGTTTATGTTTATTTTTCATCCGGCGTATCCTCAAAAACTTCAAAAAGCGGCAGAGCCGCGGCGGGGTTTTGCTTTTTCTTTTTTTCTTTAAACTGCGCGTTGTATAAATTTTTGTATGCGCCGTTGCCGTTTTTCAGCAGTTCTTCATGAGTGCCGGTTTCGGCGATTCTGCCTTCGTTTATCACCACGATTTTATCGGCGTTCTGCACCGTGCTCAGGCGGTGCGCTATCACAAAAACGGTGCGGTTTTTCATAAGGTTTTCTATGGCTTTTTGCACGATGGCTTCGGATTTGTTGTCAAGCGCACTCGTCGCCTCGTCCAAAATAACCACCGGCGCGGCTTTCAGCAGGGCGCGCGCTATGGCCACGCGCTGCTTCTGCCCGCCTGATAATGTTACCCCGCGCTCGCCGATATGCGCGTCCAGCCCGTCCTTAAGCGAGGCTATAAAACCTTCCAAATGCGCGCCTTTTACGGCCGCCTCAACGTCGGCCGGAGCGGCGTGCGGGTTGCCGAGCATAATATTTTCCCTTATCGTGCCGGAGAACAGGAAATTATCCTGAAACACGACGGCAATCTGCCTGCGGAGCGAGAGTAAATCAAGCTCCCTTATATCCCTGCCGTCAATTTTTACCGCGCCGCTTTTTATATCGTAAAACCGCGGGATCAGGTTGACAAAAGTCGTCTTGCCGCCGCCGGAGTTGCCCACAAGCGCCGTGGTGCTGCCAACGGGCACGCTGAGTGAAATATCGTTCAGTACGGGCACGTTTTCTTTATATTCAAAAAACACATTTTCAAAGCTGATTTCCTTTTTTACGCCGCTTATTACTTTTGCGTTTTTAGGGGATTTAATTTCGGGTTTGTAATCAAGGATATGGAAGACGCGCTCCGTCGCCAGAAAGGCTTTTTGTATGTCTATAAAACTATTGCCTATGGATTTAAGCGGCGTATAAAGCATCAGCAGCGAGGCGATAAAAGCCGAAAAGTCGCCCAGCGACATTTTGCCCTGTATTATCAGCGTATTGCCGTACCAAACGACGCCTGCCACGCCGAGAGCCACCACAAGGTGCATAAGCGGCGAAAGCCAGTTTGTGTGCTTGACCATCTTCATGGAGAGCAGGAATAAATTCTGCAATATGCCCTGCTGTTTTTTGAACTGGTAATCCTGCAGATTGTAGGCGGATATGGTTTTGTATCCGCCGCAGGTTTCATTGTAAGAAGTAATAACGTCGGAGCCGGAAGAAACGAGTTTGGGCGTTATTTTTTTGATTCTTTTGCGCACGCTCTGCATGGGCCACACCAGCAGGCCGAAGACGGCCACCGCTATAAAAGTGAGCCGCCACGAAGTATAAAGCAGCACGAAAATCAGGCCTGCGGTGGAAAACCCGCGTGTCAAAAACAGTTTGGTATTATTGATGAGGGTATTGCTTGCGGTATCGGCGTCGCCGTAGAAGCGGAAGACGATATCGCCGGAATTATGGTCGTCAAAAAACTGCGGGTCAAAAGTAAGCATTTTTTTGTAAAGTTTTTCCTTAAGGTCGGTGGTGATTTTATTGCCCACCCAGCTGTTTAAATAGACCGAGGCATAAGTGAGCGCGCCTTGTATGAAGGCATAAGCTATTATCACATAAGGTATGTAGGATGCCCAGTGGCTGTCCTTTGCCACGCCAACGTTGTCAACGTAATATTTGAGGAACAGCGCCGTCGCGCCGTCCATGGCGCCCAGCGGTATGGTAAAAGCAAGGCCCGATACCGCCCTGAACCAGTAAGGTTTTATCAGCGGGCCGAAGCGTTTTATGAAATCTTTTAGCGTCGTGGGGTTCACTTCAGCGTTGAAAGCGTTTTTGTCCATAATCTAATTTTAGCAAATTTACGCCGGCGATTTGTTATAATAAATTACAAAAAAATTCACGCTCGCTGAGTTGTTTAATGTTTATAAAATGTAATAATGGCGGCTGAAAACAAAATTGCCGCGGCTTACATCTTAAAATCTTCGCCAAGATAAAATTTGCGGGCATTTGCGTCGCTAAGCAGTTTTTGCTGGCCGCCTTCAACCAGAATTTTACCTTCATAAATCAAATACGCGCGGCCGCAAAGGGGAAGGGTTTCGCGCACATTGTGGTCCGTTATAAGCACGCCTATGCCTTTGTCTTTGAGTGTAAAAATCATCTGGCGCAGCTCGGATACCGTAATTGGGTCTATGCCGACGAAAGGCTCGTCCAGCAGGATAATCTGCGGATTGCTTATCATACAGCGCGCGATTTCCATGCGCCGCTTCTCGCCGCCGGAAAGCGTCCACGCTTTTTGTTTTGTCAGTTTGGACAGCCCGAACTCTTCCAGCAGCGCGGCGACTTTTTGGCGCCGCTTTTTTCTGTCCGGCTCAATGCGTTCAAGGATGGCAAGCAGATTGTCTTCAACGCTGAGGCCGCGGAAGATAGTCGGCTCCTGCGCGAGATAGCCCAAACCCCTGCGCGAGCGCGCGAACATCGGCAGGCTTGTGACGTCCTCGCCGTCCATAAAAACTTTGCCGGCCGTCGGCTTGATAAAGCCGACCATCATATAAAAACTCGTGGTTTTGCCCGCGCCGTTGGGGCCCAGAAGCCCCACAATCTCGCCGGAGCGGACATTTATATCCACGCCTTTTACCACCTTGCGGTCTTTGTAAATTTTTTCTATGCCCTGCGATTTTAGTTCCATAAATTTGCCTTTGCTGATTTTTATCCCCTGCGGGAAGTGTCGCTTACTTGTTTTATTCCTCACTTTCGGAGGAAGCGGCCTGTATTCTTTTTAATTCTTCCCCCTTTGGGGGAAGTGGCCCGTCAGGGCCGTAGGGGGGAATAAAGTCTTTATTATTTTATTCTAAAACTACAAC
>JAISDW010000070.1 GCA_031264445.1 Elusimicrobiota bacterium | reverse complement strand
CGGGCGAGGCTTTTGATAAAGTGGCAAAACTGCTGGGGCTTGGCTACCCGGGCGGGCCGGAGGTTTCAAAACAGGCTTTAAGCGGTAATGCCGCCGCGATTGCTTTCCCCAGGCCTTATATGCGCGGTACTTTTGAATTTTCTTTCAGCGGGCTCAAGACCGCAGTAAGCTATTATCTGCGGGATAATAAAAAAATAAATATCCCCGATGTTTGCGCCTCTTTTCAGGAGGCGGTGGTTGATACGCTGGTCAAAAAAACGCTGGAAGCCGCGCAAAAATATAAAGTCAGCAATATCGCCGTGGGCGGCGGCGTGGCGGCGAACGCTCTTCTCAGGGAGCGTATGATAAGCGCGGCCGCGGCAAAAGGCATAAAGGCGAGGTTTGTTGAGCGGCGGCTTTCGTCCGATAACGCGGCCATGATTGCGCTTTGCGCCGCGAAGAAACTTCAGTACGGCAAAAAGAATTTGAAAAACAATATTTCAATAAAGCCGGACATGGTTTTGAAAAGCTGGGGCAAAGCGGTATGACAAATTCATTTCAGGGAAAACAACTAAGAGGCGACAACATATGAAAACCAAAATAATCTTTATTTTAAGTATTTTAATTTTATCAACCTGCGTTTTTGGCGGGCAAACGCAGCCTGTGGATAACCGTGATATGCCGGCTTGCATTAAAAAATATTACAAAAAAGCTGTTGAAGGCAATGCTAAAGCGCAGCTTGAACTTGCTAAAAAGTATTATCATAAAAATGATTGCGTTGAAGAAGATAATGATAAGGCTTTTTATTGGGCTTCAAAATCTGCAGAGCAAGGTAATGCGGGGGCCCAGTTTTTTCTTGGGCAAATGTATTCAAGCGTAAAAGAAGATAGCCAGAAAGCAAAGGAATATTTTTTAAAAGCGGCGGAACAAGGTCATGCTTTGGCACAAACCGCCATAGGGTTAATGCATTTCACCGGAAGATGGGAAGAGAAAGAAGAGAAAGATTACAAAAAAGCTTTTGAGTGGCTTTCCAAAGCCGCGGAACAGGGCCAGGCCATCGCACAAAAGAGCATAGGTACAATGTATGAGCTTGGCTTAGGAGTAGAAAAAGATTATAAGAAAGCATTTGAATATTACCTTAAAGCCGCAAAACAAGGCAATGCCGACGCGCAAAAAGATGTGGGGTGTATGTATCTTGAAGGCAAAGGCGTGGAAAAGAATTATAAAAAAGCTTTTAAATGGTTTTTAAAATCCGCCAAGCAGGGCAATGCAGGCGGGCAAGCCACCCTTGCGCATATGTACAGATACGGATACGGAGTAAAGCAAAATTACAAAAAAGCTTTGGAATTATATCAAAAATCGGCGGAGCAGGGCGAGAAAACATCGCAATACGACCTTGGAAATATGTATTACGAGGGCGAAGGGGTGGAAAAGGATTTACAAAAAGCATTTGAATTTTTTTCAAAATCAGCCGGGCAGGGATATGATAAAGCGCAGGAAAAACTCGGGGATATGTATTTGGACGGCGAAGGGGTGGAAAAAGATGGAAAAAAGGCTTTTGAATATTACCTGAAAGCCGCTGAACAAGGAAGCGCAAGGGCGCAAGCTTTTGTTGGTATTGGATATACGTATAGTGTATATATAGAAAAGGATTTGCAAAAAGCTTTTGAGTGGCTTTCAAAAGCCGCAGAGCAAGGTGATTTAGTTGCCCAGAGTTGGCTTGCCGATATGTATTATGAAGGAAACGGCATAGAAAGAGATTATAAAAAGGCTTTTGAGTGGTACCAAAAATCTGCTGAACAAGGCTATGATGAAGCGCAATACAAACTCGGCAAAATGTATATAAACGGAGAGGGCGTAGAACAAAACGATAAACAAGCATTTGAATATTTTTTAAAAGCTGCGGAACAAGGCCATGCGGACGCGCAGTTTAGAATTTCCGCATTGTATTATGAAGGAAAAGGAGTTAGTAAAGATTACAATAAAGCATACGAGTGGATTGCAAAAGCCGCTGCGCAAGACGCGAAATATGAGGATCTTAAAAAAGATTTTGAAGAAACCTTAACTAAGTTTGAAGCGTCAGATTTACTGCTTGAAACCCCTAAAGGAAAAGAATATTATGAAAAAGCTGAAAATGGCGATATCGAAGCAATGCGCGTGTTAGGAGATCACTATTATTTTCTTGCCGAGTTTGAAAAAGATGAAAATAATGATATAGGAGCAGCAAATAAATATTACAAAAAGGTATTTGAATGGTATTCAAAAGTGGCAGAGCAAGGTTACGCGGATGCGCAAAAAAAACTTGGAAATTTATACTATTATGGAGAAGGCGTAGAACAAAATTACAGAAAAGCATTTGAGTGGTCTTCAAAAGCGGCAGCGCAAGGAGATGCCGCAGCTCAAAACAATCTCTCTGTTATGTATGCGAAAGGAGAATATGTAGAGAAAGATTTAAAAAAGGCATTTGAATGGAGGTCAAAAGCAGCGGAGCAAGGTTACGCGGTTGCACAATATTATCTTGCTTATATGTATTATTATGGCAACGGAGTGGAAAAAGATTACAAAAAAGCTTTTGAATGGTTTCTAAAAGTTGCGGAGCAAGGTTCCGCAGGCGCACAGTATAATATTGGCAATATGTATTATTATGGTGAAGGCGTGGAAAAAGATTTAAGCAAAGCTTTTGAATGGTTTCTAAAAGCGGCGGAGCAAGGCTCTGCTATAGCTCAGGAATATCTTGGTTATATGTATTATAATGGCAAAGGCATAGAAAAAGACGATAAAAAAGGTTTTGAGTGGTATTCAAAAGTATTTGAATGGTATTCAAAAGCGGCGGAGCAAGGTGATATTCATGCAGAATATGCCGTCGGCGGATTATATTATACCAGTAAAGGAACGGAACAAAATTTAAAGAAAGCGATGGAATGGTATTCAAAAGCCGCGAAACAAGGCGATATTGAAGCGCAGGCGTTTCTTTCCTGTTATGATAAAAAAATGACTACGCCCAAACAACATTTTGAAAAATGTTTAAAATCGGCAGAGCGGGGCAATGCGCAGGCGCAATATGCCGTCGGCACTTTATATAATCAGGAATTAGGTATTGAAAAAGATTTAAATAAGGCTTATGAATGGATTTCCAAAGCAGCGGCGCAGGATAAAAAATACGAAGAAGTAAAAAATAATATTGAAAAAGAATTGGCGGAGCCCAAAGATGGGAAATAGACTTTAAAGGCAGCGCATTCTTTTTAGCCGTCATTGGGATTTTATTTCGGAAGCTGTGGTTTGTTGTCACCCTGAACTTGTTTCAGGGTCTGTGGTTTACTACAGATGCTGAAACTAGTTCAGCATGGCGGCAAAGGTCCAACGGCAATCTAGTAGTTGTCGTCATTGACGGCATAAAGTTGGATTGCGCACTTGCAATGACGGGCCTATATGCCCGCAATGACGCATAAATATTTTGAATCAAGATGTTCAGTACGGAAAAGTAAAGGATAAACGCGATGATTTTTTGGATGATGCCCGACGGCGCGGCGCGCACAAGGGAAATGATGGGCGGCTTTCTTGAGCCTTTTAAACAGGAAAACCCCGATATTTCCGTTGACGTCAGGGTCATAAACCGCCATACTTTATGGACGCGCATTTTTACGCTCAAACACGAAGGCCTGCAAGAAGAATGCCCCGACCTTATCGCTCTGCCGCATTACTGGACGCAGCTTATGGCCGTAACCGGCCTGCTGGAAAACCTTACGGAAATGGACAAAACAATCCGTGTTGACGACTGCCTTGACCCTTTGCGGGTCCACTGCTACAAGGCCGGCAGCGCGGATATTTATTCCTGCCCGTGGTGGTTTGACATAAGCGCGCTGCATTACAGGGAAGACCATCTTAAACTTATTTCCGCCGATCCGCAGAAGCTCCTTTCCACCTGGGGAGGCCTGCTTGAGGCCTGCGCTTTATTAAAGGAGCGTTTTGCCGGCGTTGAGGGTTATTATCCCGTGCAGAACAGCGACTGGCGGGGCACGCTTTCCAGCCGCGGCGCTTTGCCGTGCCTGCTCAGCCGCGGCGCATATATTATCAGCGAAGACGGCAAAACGTGCGGTTTCGGCAGCCCGGCTTTTGAGCGGGGTTTGGAAGATTATATAGAACTGGCTCTTAAAAAATATGTGCCTATATTGAAGGAGCGCAGCTCGCTTGGCAATGTAAATTCCGGCCGCTCAAGCATAGCCATAACCCGCAGGCAGGGCGTGGGGATGTTCGGCGGTGGCAATAAAGATTTGCCAGTGGCGACAATAAGCGTGCCGCGGGCCGGCGCGAATTATGTCAATTATCTGGGCGGCGTTAATCTGGGCATTACAAAAAGAGGCGCGCAAAAACAAAACGCGCTTAAACTTTTAAAGTGGCTTACCGGCGCGGAAAATCAGGTAAAATACGCGGCGCGGACGGAAGTCTTCCCCGCGCTTGACGCGAGCTTCCAGAATTTCCTTTTATCCTCGCCGCGCCGCATACAAAGCTACGCGCAGATTATAGCGGATTGCTCCACTCTGCCCAGCCGCATGTCCACCGGTACAATAATGGAAGTGCTTGGCAGCCTGCTGGGCGCGGTTTCAACGGCCGTCGTAAGGAACGAATACGGCAAAAGTTTCCTGCAGGCCGAAATAAAAAAAGCAAAAGAAGAGGCAGATAATATCATGCGCCTCTACGGGGATTAATATGGCCGCGGGCAATACTCTGCTGTTTGAATTTTCGCAAAACCTTGACGACAGATTTATAACCACCGACAGTCTTATGGAACGCGCCCTGCCCATGATAGAGCATTATATGGGCGCGCAGAGGGTTTTCTTTTTCAACTGGAACGCGGGCAATTCCATAATCTCGCAGCGCATGATGTGCGAAAGCGGCAATAATTATTACCTGCAGGAAGATATTTACGTTGACCCGGGCGCGCCGGAAATTATTAAATTCCTGCACGACGGGGTTATGGATGCCCCCGCGCTTGAATACCCGGCGGTTTACGTTCTGCTCGTCTGGCGTACGCCTTTAAACAGTATACAAACGCTGCAAAGCCGGCAGGCGACGCGCAGCCAGTACGGCGTTTTGCGCGTAGAACGCTTCAAAGTAAACAAGCCTTTTGCGCGCGAGGATAAGGAACTTTTGCTGGGCCTCGCGCGGGAGCTTTGCGTAAAACTTAATATGGCGGAAATTGACCACTACAACACCGCCCAGCTTAAGCGCGCGGTCGCGCTCAATGACCTGGCGCAGGTTTTCGCCACGTCCATACGCCTCAGCGACAGCCTGGAGGAAATTTTAAAAAGCGTGCAGTCCAGCTTCTGTTTTGACAGGACTTCGCTTTACCTTGCCGACCCACAAACCGGCAAAATGCAGGGCCTCAGCGTTGACATCGCCGGCGATATAAAAAAAGTGGACGAGCAGGACGGGCTTCTGGGCCGCTTCTGCGGCGCGTGTACGCAGGAGTTCGGGCAGTGCCCGGCCTTCGGGATAAGCGATATTTCAATAACGCTGCCTTTGAGGCTGCAGAATAAAAATCTCGGCTGTTTGGTGTTTGACAATGTGCTTTCGCGCTCGCCGATATCGCAGGAGGACGTTTTGTCCCTTCGGCAGTTTTCCGCGCAGATAGCGCTGGCCATAGATAACGCGCGCCTGTTTGAAAAGGTGCAGGAGCTTTCCAATTACGACGATCTTACCAAACTCACACTGCGCCGGTTTTTTAATGAAACTTTTGCGCAGGAGATTTACCGCTCCCGCCGGTTTAATCTGACTTTCTCCCTGCTTTTGATGGATATTGACTATTTTAAAAGTATTAACGACGAATATGGCCACGTGCTCGGTGACGAGGCGCTTAAAGCGGTCAGCGAAGTTATAAGAAGCAGCCTGCGACAGACTGATATCCCCTGCCGCTTCGGCGGGGACGAGATTATGATTTTATTCCCGCGCACCACGGGGGAGGAGGCGCTTAGTATAGCCAAAAGGCTTGCTGCAAAAGTATCCGCGGTAAAACTGCCCGATCGCCTTACCAGAGGCGCCGATATAAAACTTTCCGTAAGCCAGGGGATAGCCGTGTTCCCCTACGACGGGGACGACCAGACCGACCTTGTACGCCGCGCGGACGACGCTTTATATTACGTCAAAGAACACGGGCGCGGTTTATGCAAGCTCTACGGCGAAATCGCCGAGGATAAAAAGGCAGAATAATCCGGCAGGGCGGCATGCTGTTTATTATGTGCTGTGAAAAGCAGATGCCAGGCGGGTGTTTTTATTTCTCCCTCACCCTTAATTCTCCCCTCCATTGGAGGGGTGTCAGGGTTTAAAGCCGTCATTCTCAAACGCGCTTGCGATGTGCGTTTGAGAATCTATAACCGTTGAAAACGGTTATATCAAATTGGTGCTGTTATTAAATTTGAAAAGCATACATTCAGACATGCGCTTTGCGCATAGATTCTAAAAACCGCTTTGAATGCGGTTTTTAGAATGACGACCTGAGGTTGTGAAAGTAGTTTCTAGAATGGCGGCTGAAGTAGTTTTGCCTCTGCTTTCATGGTGTGGGACTAAACCACCCTCACCCGCTCACTGCGTTCGCCGCCCTCTCCCATCACGAAGGGAGAGGGGAATAGACTTCGCAATACTCTTCTAACATAAACAGCGTTCTTCGGCATAATATTTACATCGCCCTCGCCC
>JAISDW010000066.1 GCA_031264445.1 Elusimicrobiota bacterium | reverse complement strand
TTTGTATAATAATTAAAAGAGCAAAGCCGCGGCGGTTCCCCCTGTGGAACAAGAGCGGCCGAAACAGAACGATGCTCCACAAGAGAAAAAGGCTCTAAAATACATTAATGCTAACATATGTTACACTTATGCGTCCGACGCATTATATAAAAAATCTGATTATTTTTGTGCCGGCCGTTTTTGCCGGAGCTGTTTTTAATCATGAAATATTTGCGAAGGTTTTTTGGGGATTTACGGCGTTTTGCTTTATTTCATCGGCGGTATATATAATCAATGATATTTTTGACGCCGATATCGACAGGCGGCACGAGGTCAAAGCCAAACGCCCCGTTGCAAATGGCGCGGTTAAGGCAAAAAACGCATTATTTCTGACGGTAGCGTTACTTGTGTTCGGCGTGGCCGCCAGCGCCCTTGCGGCGCCGGGTCCGGCTTCGCTGCTGATATTGGTTTCATATCTGGTTTTGAACATCTTATACAGCGCTTACTTAAAAAATGTGCCCGTGCTTGATTTAGTTATCCTTGCGTCCGGATTTGTTTTACGCGTCGTATACGGCGGACTTATAGCTGGCGCGGCAATATCGGATTGGCTTTATCTGGTTATAATCATGTTCTCCTTTTTTATCGGCCTGGGCAAACGCCGCGCGGAAATCCTTAGCGGCGCGCAAGAGGCCCGCGGAGTGTTGAAGTATTATACAAAGGAATTCTTGGGAAGCAATATGTATGCCTGTATGACACTGAGCGTAGTTTTTTACGCCATGTGGTGCTTGGATCACACCACAGTAGCCGCGAAAAAGGCGGTCTTGAATCTTATTTTCACCGTGCCGCTTGTGTTGGTGATTTTTATGTGTTATTCCATGCGGCTTGAAAGCGCCGCTTGCGGGGATCCGGTGGATATAGTCCTGAAAGACAAACCGCTGTTGCTGCTTATCCTTCTTTACGCGGGTTTTATACTCTTTATATTCTTCCCGCGCGCGTTATGACTATAAACGTATACGATTTCGACGGCACTATATATGAAGGTGATTCCAGCGTTGATTTTTATCTTTTCTGCCTTAAAAACAACCCGCGCATGATATTGCGCTTGCCGGCGTTTCTATTTGCCTGCGCCTTGTATTTTACGGGTGGTATTGATAAAACCGGTCTAAAACAGGATTTTTTTAAATTCCTGGCGGATATAACGGATATAAATGCCCAAACCGCGCTGTTTTGGCAAAAGCATGAATTTAAGATAAAGGAATGGTATCTGCTTCAAAAAAATGATAGCGATGTTATAATATCGGCCTCCCCCCGTTTTTTGCTGGAGCCAATTGCCAAGAAACTGGGCGTAAGGCTTATAGCGTCCGATATAGACGCTAAAACCGGCGTCTTTCTATCCCCCAATTGCGCGGGGCATACAAAACCGCTGCGGTTTAAAGCAGCTTTACCCGGGGCGGATGACATAATATTCTACTCCGACACTCTTTGCGACACATCCATGGCCCAAATATCCCGAAAAGCTTTTATGGTCAAAGGCAGCCGCCTTGTACCATGGGGCGAATATAAACCATCCGTTGCGGAGAGATTTAAAAACATTTATCTTACAAGGGATTTTTTATTATTCATCTTCTGCGGCGGCACCGGTACTTTGGTAAATTTTGCATTGTCATCCTTTCTTTCTTCAAAGTTTGAGGCAACAGCCTCTTACGCCGCGGGTTATGCCATAAGCCTTTTTGTGACTTATGCTTTAAACAGCAAGTTGATATTCCGCCGCCGGCTGCGCGCCTGGATTTTTATAAAATTCTGTATCTCTTACATTCCTAATTTTGTTATTTTGTTTTCGTTTGTATTCATATTTATTAATTTGTATCATTGGAATAGATTTATAGTATACGCGGCTGCGGGCGTTTTCGGCCTGGCGGTTACTTATATTTTTGTAAGAGTTTTTGCTTTTAAGGCCGCAGCATTGAGAGGATACGGTAATGGCTAAATATTTTATCACGGGCGGTGCCGGTTTTTTGGGTATAAATCTTACAAGATATCTGTTAGAAAAGGGGCATACGGTAGTTTCTTATGATTTCTCGCCTGATTATGATTACCCGGAAAAGACGAACACGGCCGTTACTGTAATTAAAAAAGATATACGCCATTACGATATACTTGAAGCTGCCATGAAAGGAAGCAATATCGTGGTACATTGCGCGGCCGCTTTGCCCTTATATAGTGAGGAAGAGATTCTCACCACCGATATTGACGGCACAAAAAATGTGCTTACCGCCGCGCGGAAGAACGGCATAAACCGCGTTATCCATATTTCCACCACTGCGGTATACGGCATACCGGACCATCATCCCCTTTTTGAGACTGACCCGCTGCACGGCGTAGGCCCTTACGGACGGGCCAAGATAGCGGCGGAAGATATATGCCTTGATTTTCGCAAACAAGGCATGGTTGTGCCGATTTTAAGGCCCAAATCTTTTATCGGTCCGGAACGCTTGGGCGTATTTGCTTTGTTTTACGACTGGGCACAGGATGGCCGTAATTTCCCCATGATAGGCAGCGGCAATAACCGTTACCAACTGCTTGACGTGTGGGATCTTTGCGAAGCCATATACCTCTGCGCCGTGCTGCCCGAGGATAGCGTTAACGACATTTTTAATATCGGCGCCGAAAAGTTTGCCACCATGAAAGAAGACTATCAGGCGGTGCTTGACGCGGCGGGTTTTGGTAAAAAAATAGTAGGTTTCCCGGCGGCACCGGTAATATGGGCCTTGCGCGTGTTGGAGTTTTTGCATTTATCCCCTCTTTATAAATGGGTGTATGAAACCGCGTGCGAGGATTCTTTTGTTTCAATAGAAAAAGCAAAAACTCAAATCGGGTTCCGCCCTTTATATTCAAATAAGGACGCGCTTTTAAGGAACTACGACTGGTATATGCGGCACCGTAAAGATTTTGAAAATAAGGCAGGCGTCTCCCATCGTGTGCCGTGGAAGCAAGGTATATTATCGCTGGTAAAGAAATTATTTTGATTATGCAAAATTACAAAACTGAAAAAATATTCATAGCGTCATTATTCTCCCTGTTTTTTATGTTTGTCTGCCTGATGATATTTGCGCCGCAGACGAATCAGCATAAAATATTCTTCCGTGAAACTGCAGATTATATGGCGGATTATCATAATAACGTTAAATATTCCGCTGCGTTAAACCCCTATGTTCACACCGATAAAAACCTGCCCGGCCCGCAGGAACGTATTTACCCGCCGCTTGTTTACGGCATCTTCCATATGCTCGGCAAAGCCGGGCGCGGCGCGTTTCTTAGCACTACAAGCCTTACAATCTCAAATTTATTTATGTTTTACTGCTCTTTTGCATTATTGGGCGCATTGCTCGCGGGATATGAGGGTAAAAAAAGTTATGCAGTGCTTTTAGGCGCGGCATTTGTGATGTCGGGCATATTCATATTTTCTTACGAGCGCGGGAATATAATTATACTAAGTGCGGCGTGCAGTACTTTTTTTATTTTTAATTACAGAAATTCAAATGTTTTGGTAAAGGAGGCCGCTCTTATATCTCTGGCTTTAGCGGCGGCTTTAAAACTTTCCCCTGCGCTTTTGGGGCTTTTGCTTCTGTTTGATAAACGCTACAAAGAGGCCCTGCGCGCAATAATTTACGGTGCCGTGCTGATATTTATACCGTTTGTTTTGCTTGAGGGTGGGTTTTCTAATATCCCTGTTTGGGTGGAAAATATAAGACTTCATATCGAATCTTACAACTATGCATTATACCCGCGTTTTAACTTCAGGTATTGGGCCGCAGGTTTTGCTTTTATGCCGCGGTTGCATGCCGCGCTTTACGCTG
>JAISDW010000050.1 GCA_031264445.1 Elusimicrobiota bacterium | reverse complement strand
ACCCTCACCCCGGCCCTCTCCCATCATGAAGAGAGAGGGGGATTTTAAAAGCAGTTTCTCTCTACCTTCATAAAGGAAGAGGGAGGTTTCAAGAGCGGGCGAAGCCCCGCGTATCCGAACTCTGAAAAAAATTCAAAGACGCTCAAATTTGGAAAATTATGTGCCCGCGATAAAGAGGACGCGGCACATATTCTCTCTCACCCCACCACTCTCCCACGCGGTAAAAAAACTAAAAAACCACTTCCAAAGTCATGCCGGGCTTAAGGGTACGGGCGCCGTCGTTGACAAAGCGCGTCTTAACGCCGAAAACAAGACGGCTGCGCTCTTTGCGAGTCTGTACGTTTTTGGGCGTAAACTCCGCCTCATCGTTAATCGTAAGGATTACGCCGTCGTAGCATTTGCCGGCTTCGGGCAGGCAGCCTTTTATTTTTTGGCCCGGGCTGATTGCGGCCAGCAAATCATGTTCAACATAAATCCATGCATTAACGGAACTTAAATCCGCCACGGTCGCCAGTTTGCGGCCGGCGGCGATAAAATCACCCTGTTCGTAATATTTATAAAGCACGCGGCCGTCAAGCGGGCTCGCGACGGCGCACCAGCTTTTGGCCAGTGCGGCGGCGTCATAATCGTATTTTTTGCGGTCGTAATTTTCTTTTGAGCCGGCGGAATTTTTGAACAGGCTTTGCGCGCGTTCGTATTCCTTTTTGGCGATGTCATAGCGCAACTGCGCCGTCTTGCATTCAAGCTCGGCCAGAATATCGCCCTTCTTCACAACGCTGCCTTCGTCAATATTAAGTTTGGCTATTATATCGTCAAGGCGCGCGGGCACGTCAACTTCCACGGCTTCAATGACCCCGCTGTAGCTGAAGGAAGTCTTGCGCAGGAAAATAAGCCCCGCGCCCGCGAGTATCAGCAAAACCGCCACTGCTGCGGCGGCAATCTTTTTCATAAATTATCTCCTGTCAGGGGGCTGTCTGCACGGCCGAGATTATCCAAAACGGCCATATTGCCCAGCGTTTGTATATAAATATCGGCCAGCATAATCTGACTTTCCAGAAGGGCTAGGTTGGCATTATCCACCTCCAGGAAAGTAAGCGCGCCGGCTTTGTAGGCTTCATAAGTAAGCGCGGCGGCCTCCTGCGCGGCGGCAATCACGCCCTGCGTAAGACGCGCCTGGTCTTTGAGCGCGCCCAGCATACCGCGCGCGGAAAAGAATATATTTTTAAGGCTGTCCCCCAAATCCGCTTTCTGGTAGCGCGCGGCGGCGGCCATGCTTTTTTGGGCCGCGCTCTGCCCGCGCGTTTTGGAGGCTTCGTACAAAGGCAGCCGCATGCTTATGCCGGCGCGGCCCAGAAACACGCTTTCGTTTATCGGGCCGTTAGGGTATTCCAGATAGGCCCCGCCGCTCAGCGCGAGCCGCGGGTAAAGCCCGGCTTCAAGGCTGCGCGCGAGGTTCTGGTAATACTGCGCCATGTCTTCCAGCGCGGCCAGCGAAGGGATATCTTCGTCAAAAACAAAAGCGGAGAAAGGGGTAAAAATTTTTAAAGTCTCTTCCAACCCGTCGGCGCGCACAAAAGCGGTGGCGGGCGTATCGCGCGCGTCGGGCGGCACGCGCCAGTCCGTGGGATAGTGCGGGTCTATGCCGTAATCCACGCCGGTAAGCGCGAATAAATCCCTCAGATGCGAGCCCAGCGCGCCGCGCGCCGCGCTTATATTGGCGCGGGCCCGAAGCTCCTGCTTTAAAGCGAGCGTAACGTCCAGCCTGCTCTTGCCGCCGGCTTTGAAAGCGGCCTGCACGTCGGCCAGCTGCTTTTGCGCCACTTTAAGCTGGCCGGCTGTAAGATAAATATTTTCCAAATCATTCTGCACAGCCAGATAAGCGCGGCGCACGTCAAGCAGCGCGGTTTTAAGGACGAAAGCGGCCTCTTTCTCGGCAGATTGCCAGGCGCTGCGCGCGCCGTCTAAGGCGCCGCTTCGGCCGCCATAGTCAAACAATATATATTCCAAAGTAGGGCCGGCGGAATAGGACCAGTTGTCCCCGAATTGCATGCCGCCGAGCGGGCCCAGAGTTATTTTTGGCACTTCGGAAACCCAGCCGACGTACGCGTCAAAATAAAGCGACGGATAATAAGCCGCGCCCGCGCTTTGATAAAGTTGTTTTTGGGCAAGCGCCTGCGCCCGCAGCTGTTTGACGCGCGGCGAATGCGCAGCCGCGTCGCGCGAGCATTGCTCAAGCGTAAGCGCGATTGCGCCGGCGGCCGCGCGGCCGCCGGCCGCAAAAGCCGCAAGCACGAGAAACAGCGTAAACCGAAGGAATTTTATTTTAATCATTATATTTCCGCAATGGCGACTAAAACAAATTGCTTCGCGCCACATCCTTTACAAAAGGAGGAAAAAGACATATTCTCTGCGCCGCTATTGCGCGCCGGCTTTTAACAGTAAATTAACTATTTCGGTTTGTTTTTCTTGTCTGGCATAAGATAATACCGTAGCGCCTTCTCTTGTTTTTAAACCGGTGTTTGCGCCCACATTTAAAAGTATAGAAGCAATCTCTTTGTGTCCGTTTTGTACGGCAAGCATCAATGCTGTTCCGCCATATTTATCTTGTAAATCAAGATTGGCTTTTGCCGAAAGCAACATAGACACTACATCTTTGTGCCCATTTTCTGCGGCAAACATCAATGCTGTTCTGCCATCTTTATCTTGTAAATCAAGATTGACTTTTGCCGAAAGCAACATAGACACTACATCTTTGTGCCCGTTTTGTGCGGCAAACATCAATGCTGTCCAGCCATCTTTATCTTGTAAATCAAGATTGGCTTTTGCCCCAAGCAGCGCAGAAATAATCTCTTTGTGTCCGCTTTGCGCGGCAGCCATCAATGCTGTCGCGCCTTTATTATTTTGTAAGTCAGGATTGGCTTTTACCGAAAGCAGCGCGGAAACAATTTCTTTGTGCCCCTTTTGTGCGGCATGCATCAATGCTGTCACGCCGTCATTCCTTTGTAAATTAGGATCAGCTTTTACCGAAAGCAGCATAGACACTACATCTTTATGTCCGTTTTGTGCGGCAAGCATCAATGATGTCACGTCATCGTCGTTTTTTGCATTAACATCAACGCCTTCTTTGATAAGTTTTTGGACTTCGGTTATGTTTCCCTTTCTGGCGGCTTTCATCAGATTATTTTCCCCGCCGGATATTCCGGATATTATAAATGAAACTCCCAACAAAAGCGTGAAAAAAAAGAATACAAAATTAAGGATTTTTTTATCCATACCAATCTCCAGTTGTTTTTACATGATGCTGCAGCTTCTCCCTTTTTCAGAGGAAAATATTTGCCCTGTGTCTTTTTCTCCCTTTCGTAAAGGGAGTACCGCCGCAGGGATATCTGTCCTGAAGGCGGGGTGGGATTTAATATAAGCCTCCATTAAAAAAAGAGCTGTTTATAACTTTACAGACTTACGGCCATTAAATCCCTCGCCCGCCTTCGCTTCGCTATGGCGTGGCACTCCCTTTACAAAAGGGAGAAAAGGGCCCTGCTCAAGTGCTGCCTTTACAAAAGTAAAAAAAACGGCGCAATGATAGCTTAAACCCTTCTGCCCCCATTGGGGGAAGTGGCCACGGCGCAACGAAGCGAAGCCGGGGCCGTAGGGGGGAATAAAGTTTTCATTATTTTATTTTACAACTACAACAGCCATTACCCTCCACCCCCTTCGGGTACTCCTCCCAAAGGGAGGAGATTAAATAAGAAAGTCCAGTACTTCCCCTAAAAGGGGAAGAAGTAAAAATTATTCCTCCCCCCAAATAGATAAGAAATAAAAATAAAAATACGGGTACTCTCATTAACTCACGGCGCACTTGCGGCCGCCTTTGGGCTTGCCGGATTTAAAAACCAGCTTGTTATTTTCCTTATCATAATCGGCGGTGATTTCCGTCCTGGGCGGATAGCGGCCTTCAAGAATATATTCGGCCAAAGGATCCTCAAGGCCCCTCTGCAGCGTCCGCAGCAGCGGGCGCGCGCCGTATTTCGGGTCAAAGCCGTTTTCCACGAGGAAGTTTTTTGCCGCCTCGCTGAATTTTATTTTCAGGTTCTGGGCTTCAAGTTTTTCCTGTATGTCTTTGAGGTTGAGCTCCAGTATTTTAAACATGTGTTCTTTGTTGAGTGCGTGGAAGACTATAAGCTCGTCAATCCTGTTTATAAACTCGGGATTGAAAGTTTTTTTGACTTCTTCCATCACGTTTTTCTTCATGTCGCCGTAATCCTGCGCTTCGTCGGTGGAAGGCGTAAATCCCAGGCGGCTGCCTTTGTTGGTGATTTCGCGCGCGCCCACGTTGGAAGTCATTATTATTACCGTATTTTTGAAATTGACTTTATGGCCCAGATTATCGGAAAGCGTGCCTTCGTCCAGCACCTGCAGAAGAATATTATAAATATCCGGATGCGCCTTTTCAAATTCGTCCAGCACCACGACGCTGTAGGGCCTGCGGCGCACGGCCTCGGTCAGCTGGCCGCCTTCTTCATAACCCACGTATCCGGGCGGCGCGCCGATAAGGCGGCTGACGGCGAACTTTTCCATGTATTCGGACATGTCTATACGTATCCTCGCGTCCTCGTCGCCGAAGAGAAATGTGGCCAGAGTTTTTGCAAGCTCCGTCTTGCCCACGCCGGTGGGGCCCAGAAATAAAAAGCCGCCTATGGGGCGTTTGGGGTTGCCGAGGCCCGTGCGGCTGCGGCGTATGGCCTGCGATATCGCGCGCACGCCTTCGTCCTGGCCGATTATACGCTCGTGCAAATAGGCTTCCATTTTGAGGATTTTATCCGTCTCGCTCTGCGTCAGGCGCGTTACGGGTATGCCCGTCCATTTTGAGGCGACCACCGCGATATCCTCCTCCGTCACGGTCGTCTGATTTTTGGAGCGGCGGGCCTGCCAGTCTTCCCTGATTTTTTTGATTTCTTCCGCGGCTTTTTCTTCATCGTCGCGCAGTTTTGCGGCTTCTTCATACTGCTGTTTTGCGATGGCGGCGTCCTTTTCTTTGACTAATTTTGCGAGGGCCTGTTCCTTCTCTTTAATTTCCGGCGGCAGCAGCGAGTTTTTGAGCCGCGCGCGGCTGCCGGCTTCGTCAAGAAGGTCTATGGCTTTATCTGGCATGGCGCGGTCGGTAATATATCTGTCGGCGATGGTTGCGGCGGCTTCTATGGCGCAGTCGCTGAATTTTACTTTGTGGTGCTCCTCATAACGCGGTTTGAGGCCTTTGAGGATTTCAATCGTCTCTTCCACGGTGCTGGGCTCCGCAGTTATTGGCTGGAAGCGGCGTTCCAAAGCCGGGTCGGCCTCTATATATCTGCGGTATTCGTCAAAAGTGGTTGCGCCTATGCACTGCATTTCGCCGCGCGCAAGCGCGGGTTTGAGCATATTGGAAGCGTCCATGCTGCCTTCGGCCGCGCCCGCGCCGACTATGGTGTGAAACTCGTCAATAAAAAGTATAACGTCGCGCGATTTTTCTATTTCTTCTATAATATTTTTGAGCCTTTGCTCAAACTCGCCCCTGTATTTTGTGCCCGCGACGAGTGAGCCCAAATCTATACTTACAAGGCGTTTATTGTGCAGCACGTCGGCGATATCGCCCGCGGCCATGCGCTGGGCGAGGCCTTCAACAATTGCGGTTTTGCCTACGCCGGGCTCCCCTATAAGCACGGGATTATTTTTTGTGCGCCGCGCCAGGATTTGGGTAAGCCTTTCAATTTCCGTCTCGCGGCCGATTACGGGGTCAAGTTTGTTTTCTCGCGCGAGCAGTGTTAAATCACGCGAATGCTCGTCCAAAGTAGGCGTTTTGGATTTTGGTTTTGCCGCGGTCGCCGCGCGCGCGCCGGCCGGGCCGCCCTGTGCGGCCGAAGGGCCGGCTTCGGGCGATTCTTCTTCCCTGCCGCGTGCGGCGGGCGGGAGGTCCTCGCTCAGCGCTTTTATTACTATGGCCCTTATGATATCGCGCGTAAGGCCCAGATTGGCCAGGATTTTTGCGGCTACGCCTTCGTCCTCGCCCGTGATGCCGAGCAAAAGATGTTCCGTGCCGACAAAAGGGTGGCCCATCATCTGGGCTTCTTCAAAGCTGTGTTCCAGCACTTTTTTTGCGCGCGGGGTGAAGGGGACTTCCGCCAGCATTACGAGGCTGTCGCCCACGCCGACGATTTGCTCTATCTCCTGCCTTATGCGCGCGCCGCTTACGCCCAGAGCCTGCAATACTTTGGAGGAAAACTCCCCCTCGGCATAAGCCAAGCCGAGCAGCAGATGTTCCGTGCCGACATAATCATGGTTTAATTTTTTTGCTTCTTCCTGCGCGATGACGATGACTTTTTGCGCGCCTGCTGTAAATCTTAAAGGCATAAACACCCCTGTACGGCGATAAGATGATATTATAATGTTATTATTATGATATTATAAATAGCGCGCTCGCGCAAGCGGGGATACGGCAATCCGGTTTTATTTTGTCATTGCAATGACATATATCTGCTTTAAACTAGGACATTGAGAATAACAAAATCCGGTACTTCCCCTAATAGGTGAGAATATAAAATTATTCCTGCCCCCATTTATCCGTTGTCATGCCCGAAAGCCTTTATCGGGCATCCGGCCTTTTACAGATTCCCGATTACTACCTTTGGGAATGACAAACAAAATATCTATTACTCCACCCTCACCCGCTCACTGCGTTCGCCGCCCTCTCCCATCACGAAGGGAGAGGGGAAATAATTTAAGCCTCCCTCGCAGGTAAGCGGGAGCGGGAAAAGATAAAAAAGGGAGAGGGGAATAGAAAGAAAGCCTCTGCCTTAATTCCCCTCCAATGGAGGGGTGACAGGCTTTGCCTGTCGGGGTGGTTAAGAGAGCCCTCCTTTTTTCCCCTTCTCCCTTTATGACGGGCGATGCCTCTATTTTTTCACCCTCTCCCTTCGTGATGGGAGAGGGCGGGGTGAGGGTGAATGCATGCTTCCTCTCCTCTATGAAATCAATATATAAATTACCTATTGCAAATCCGGAAATCTTTATGCTA
>JAISDW010000031.1 GCA_031264445.1 Elusimicrobiota bacterium | reverse complement strand
TTATTAAACAACTTTCGGATTTACAGCCATTAAATCCCTCGGCCCTTCGGGACAATTGTCCCTTCGGGCCACTCCCTTTACTAAAGGGAGAAAATAGCCGGCGTTTGCGGCACGCATGAGGCTTAAGCCTTCCTCGCAAAAATAAACCCGCTTAATCTATTTTGTAAACGCCGTCTGACGTCTTTTTGCCTATGGCACCGCAAATTTTTATGCCGTTTTTCTTGTCGGCCTTGCACAGTATCTCCGACTCAGCCACTTTGGCCGTTATCGTATAATCGTAAGAAGTCTTGCGGCGGGTCGTGGCGACTATATTCAGACTACCGCCGGAGTTATCCATAGTGTAAATATATCCAGGTGTGGTTATTTGCGTCGCCGCGACGGTTATATTGCTGCTCTTGTTGGGGCCGGCTATTTCCACGGGCAGTTTTGTAAAATCGGCGGAGTAGGAGCAATTGCCGCTGGAATCCATATTATAGCATTCCGCCAGAAACTTATCCTGCGCGGCGGCCAGATGCGATATCAGCTGCACCGCCTCCTGCGCGCGGGCTTTTTCAAGGGAGCTCAGATAAGTCGGGTACGCGGCCATCACCAGCCCGACTATGATGATTACGACCACCATCATTTCCATCAGCGTAACACCTTTTTTATTTAACGGGGACTGAAACATTTTTAACCTCTCTTTTGTAATTTGCTTAAATCAGCAACGGCCCCGGTCAGGAGGCGGTTTACCCCCCCCAGCAGCGCGAGGCGGTTGTTTTTGAGTTTTTCATCGCTGTCGTTCACCATAACTTCGGTAAAGAAACGCTCAAGCGGTTCTTTAAATTTCGCAAGTTCGCTTAAAGCCGCTTCGGGCGCCGCATTATTTTCCGGCGCGGCAGCGCGGACTTCAAGCAGCGTTTTGTGAAGCTGCCTTTCAGCCTCGGTTTTCAGTAAGGCCTCGTCAATATCCGCCGCGGGCGCGCCGGATTTCTTGAGGATATTGCCCACGCGCTTTGCGATCTCGCCCACGGCGGCAAGCGTCCCGCCGGCCCTGGCCGCGTTTAGGGCCCGCGCCGCGGACGCCGCCCTTTGCAAAGTGATGTTTTCAAGGCCTTCAACGGCGGCGATTTCGTCGGCGGCGAGGCCTTCCTGCTCAAAAATATTTGCGGCGCGCTGCCACATAAAGGCCCGCAGTCCGTTTATTTTTGAACCTTGCGCCGGCGGCAGACGCCGCCCCGCCATGGCGATTATATCGCCGAGGGACAACGCAAAATTATGCTCCAGCATAATCTTTACCGCGCCCATTGCTGCGCGGCGCAGGGCAAAAGGGTCCTCGCTGCCGGTGGGAATATTGCCCGTCGTGAAATTGGCGGCCAGCGTATCCATTTTGCCGGCCAGCGCAAGGACCGCACCCTCCAGACTCTGCGGCAGCTGAGAGGAGGCGCTTAAAGGCAGATAAAACTCACCCATGGCCCGGGCTTCGTGTTTTGCAAAGCCGCCGGATTTCTCGGCGTAAACCGCGCCCATACAGCCCTGCAGCTCCGGGAATTCATATACCACGCCGCTTGCCAAATCCGCATAACAATAACGCGCGGCTTTTTTGATATTTTCGGTTTTATCCGCCGGCAGGTTAAGCGCGGCGGCGATATCCGCGGCCAGCTTTTCAACGCGCTCCGTCTTATCCAGCATGCTGCCCATGCCGTCAATAAAATTAACGCCGGCCAGCTTTTGGCGCATTTTGTCAAGGCCGGTTTTAAGGTCGTTTTCAAAAAAGAAAACGGCGTCCGTAAGGCGCGCGGTCATCACGTTTTTGAAGCCTTCCCTTACCTCGCCGGTATTGGCCGATATGCCGTCGCGCACCGCTATAAAATGCGGCTGCAGCCCGCCGGCCTCGTCAAGCACGGGGAACATTCGCAGCTGCTTTTTGAGCACCGTCGTTATAAGCTCTTTGGGCAGCGCGAGGAATTTAATATCCATATCGCCCGCGAGAGCGACGGGATGCTCGGTAAACGATATTGTTTCCGCAATCAAATCTTCGTCCAAATCCGCTTTGTAACCCAGCCGCGCCGCTGCGGAATTTACGGCATTAAGCAGGGCTTTGCGCCTTTCTTCAGGTTCCGCCAGAACCGGCTGCGGCTGCGCGGCAAGCGTTTTGACATAATTTTCGGGCACGGAGATTTTTATAGGCTTCATGCCGAAGGAACTTATCGGGTAAGTGGCGCGCCCGCTTTTGACGCCGGCAACTTCAAACTTAACAACTTTATCACCGTATAAACCTATAAGCCCGCGTATGGGCCGCGCGAATTTAAAGCCGCTGTCTTCCCAAACCATATTTTTGGGGAAAGCAAGCGAGGAAATTATTTCCCTGAAAATATCAGGCAAAAGTTTGGCCGCACTCTCGCCTTTTATCTTTACGCGCGCGTAAATAAAAGGGCCTTTCTCCGTCTCAATTATTACCAAATCGCGCGGCTCAAGACCGTTTTTCTGCGCAAATCCCGCGGCCTGTTGCGTGTAGCGGCCTTCGCCGTCCTTAAGCAGCGCGGCCGGCGGGCCTTTGATTTCTTTCTGGGTATCTTCCGCCCTGGGTGCCAGATCTTTAATTTCCAAAACCAGCCGGCGGTAAGTGCCGAAGGCACGCGCGCCCGCGTATTTCAGATTGCGGCGGTTAAGGATTTCATCGGCGAGCGTCTGCATCTGCGCCAGCGCGGGCGGCACAAAACGCGCCGGAAGGTGCTCCGTAAAAATTTCGAGCAGGGCATTATTCATGGCCGGCCTCCCGCGCGGAATCGGCTTCAATATATCCGGCGGCGCACAGTTTTGCCAGCGCGCGGATTTTGGCTATTATATTTGTGCGGTCGCTTACGGATATTGCGCCGCGCGCCTCCAAAGTATTAAAGTAATGCGATACGCGCATGGCGCAGTCATAAGCCGGCAGATATAGGCCTTTGCGGCATAGCGTTTTGCACTCCTCTTCATTCTCGGCGACGAGGCGGCGCAGGTTTTCAACGTTCGCTTCCTCAAAATTGTAGTGTGAGAACTGGCGTTCGCTCTCTTTCACCATTTCGCCGTAGGTGATTTTATCGTTCCACATTATGTCCATCGCCGTGCTCTTTTTTTGCGAGTACATGGCAATACGCTCCAGCCCGTAGGTGATTTCCGCCGTCACGGATTTAAGCGTATAACCGGCCATTATCTGGAAGTATGTAAACTGCGTTATTTCCATGCCGTCCATCCAGATTTCCCAGCCAACGCCGCCCGCGCCCAGCGTCGGGGACTGCCAGTCGTCCTCCACCCATCTTACGTCGTGTTGTTTCGGGTCAAGCCCTATTGCGCGAAGCGAGTTTAAATAAAGCTGTTGTATATCCGCCGGCGCGGGCTTCATGATTACCTGAAACTGGTAATACTTGCCGAAGCGGTTAGGGTTCTCGCCGTATCTGCCGTCGGCGGGGCGGCGGCAGGGCTCAACATAACAAATGTTTGCGGGCTTTTGCGTAAGCGAACCGAAAAAAGTGGCCGGGTTAAAAGTGCCCGCGCCCTTTTCCAAATCATAGGGCTGGATTACAAGGCAGCCCTGCTTTTTCCAGTATGTCTGTAAAGCGTGGATAATATCTTGAAAGTTCATATTAATTATTATAATAAATTATGCGCGCGCAAGGCGGCCGCGCAGGCGGCTCATACGGCAAGCGGTTCAAGCGCGGTTTCGGCCAGGGCGGCGTCAACAACACCGGCGGAAGTTAAATCCAGCTCGCACGCCGTATTAAGCGGGTATTGCAGATATTTGTTCAGGAACCTGCGGCACACATAGCGGGTTTTGTTGAGGTTCAGCGCGTCTGCCGCCCCGCACGGCATCAGGCACGAGAGCGGCTTGCTGTGCATATCGTCCCAAAACGCGGGCGGGATATCCAGCAGCGGCATATCTTTGAGTCCGAATCCGCTCAACTGCATAAGCCGCAGCAGGAACGCCGGCGCGGCAGCAGGACTTAGCGGCGCGGCTTCAAGCTGAGAGAGTGAATCTTCCAAAAGCCGGAATTTTTTTTCATTTGGGCTGTGCTCGGGCGTGAGCCTGTAAAATAATTCGCAGAAATATATTGCCGCGCCGGTTTTCTGCGCGTCCGCGCGGATGAGCGGGTGCACGCTTTCAAGTTTGCCGCCGGTAATGCAGCCGATTGAGGCATTGCGGCGGATATAAATGCGCGCGTCGGATTTTACAAAAGGTTCGCTTAAAGCTTTCAGGCGGGAATTATATTTATTTACGCCGGGCAGCCGCAGCGCCATACGCCCGTGCGCGAAACTGTAAACGCAGACCATGCGGTCCGCCTCCCTGAAATCCGTCTTAAGCAGCACGATAATCCTGTCGCAAAAGTTCATAGGGATATGATAGCAAATTTATAACAGGCTATAGGATGCAATAGCTTGTTGGAGTAGCCCCCAAACTATCTGTTAAAGTATCAGTACCGCAGAGCATATTGTAAGCCGGTTACTGTATCCCGTCCTTTGCGCTATTTTCGCCCTCCAGACGACTTAAGTCTTTTTTCTATCTGATCTCTTACTACTTGGTAGTCATAACGATTGTCTTCATATTCCTTTTTCTCTTCTTTTATAATTTTATAGGCCTTATTAACATCTTCTTTTATTAATCTTGCAATGGCGTATCTGGCACTTTCTTTATCTGAAGGACAGATACCATGATTATCGCAATATCCCCAGATGAAAGCATTCAAATAGTATTTGAAAGCTTTTTCATAATCTCGTTTTACACATTTACCATTATCGTAATATTCCCCAAGAGAATAAGAATTATTCGCTTTTTCGTAATATTTAAAAGCTTCTTTGCAATCTTGTTTTGTGCCATATCCATGTGCGAACATGAAAGCAACAGATTTTTGGGCAGCATTATTGCCTTGTTTTGCCGATTTTAAATAATAAATAAAAGCTTCTTTAGGATTTTTCTCTACGACTTCACCTATAAGATAATAATAGCCAATTTCGTTTTGCGCATCAGCGTCGCCTTGGTTGGCCAATTTTAAATACCAGTCAAAAGCTTTCTTTTCGTCTTTCTCAATGCCAAGACTATAACGACCGTAGCGATATGCATGCGCGAGTATGCGTTGCGCTTTCATATTACCTTGTTCCCCAGCTTTTAAATACCATTTTAAAGCGGTTTCTTTATTTTTTTCTATTATGCCGTTGTAGTAAGATTTCCCCTGTAATTCAGGGAAGACTGGTATAGCGCGGCCAATCTCTCCGTCATAATCGTATAGTTGCGCGATATAAAATTGGGCGCCGGCATAACCCCGCTCCGCTGATTTTAGAATCAAATCAAAAGCTTTCCTATAATCTTTTTCTACAACAAAAGGTTTTGCATACATTCTGCCCAGATTATATTGAGCCTGACTATCGCCTTTTTCCGCCAATTTAAAATAATAGTCAAAAACTTCATTATATTCGCCCTTTGAACATTTCGTCTTGCCAATAGCACTTAGAAACAACAGGTCAAGATTCATATCATTAATATAGCTATTTTTGCTGATTTTATATTTATCTCCGTGTATTTTATATAAGCATACCGGTAATGTATTTTTGCTTGCAGGCGTTTTATCAGCAGCAAAACTGCAAAGTGGCAAAAGCATAACGCTTAATATTATTAAAGCTCTCATTTTCTTTTCTCCTTGGCTATTTTGTCAAAAAAATCTTTTTTGAGTTTATAAGTGCAATTTCCCTCATTATCACAGTCTTTATCATAATACTCAAAAGACTCGCAAGTAGCAATAGCAGTAACGTGACAGAACGCGGTAATACAATTACAATCTAAAGAAAAACGAAGGCTGTATAGTGAAGTTTCAAGTCTGTTTTGATATTCGTCTATTTTCTGATCTTTCTCACCGTTTGCGATTGCTTTTTCTACCATATCCAGAGCTTTTTCTTGAAATTTTTCTGATAAGCTACGATCAATATCCAATGAAAAACTCCCATCATATTTACATTCGCTAATTGAATAACAATAACCGCTGTTCAGACAAACCTCATTAGTCCCGTCTTTGTCTTCCTGTATATCTACTTCTTTGAACCTTATGTTTAGCTCTTCAAAACTTCTCGTATATTTTTTATATTTTTGATAATAAACTTTTTCTCTCTTTATTATCTCTTTCAATATTGGTATGGATTGCATATATTGCTCTTTAGGGTCTCCTGTAAATATATCATAATCTTTTTGATTGACAATCATTTTTTTAAACTGAAATGATTGCGATTGCGCCGAGCAGATGCAAAAAACCGCGAAAAACAGCGGCAATACATAATTTCTAAGTTCTATTTTTTTCATTTTCTATCCTCGCTATTTTTATTTTACAATCATTTTGCAATAAAAAACGGCTACTATATTTGAGCCGCTTCAAAGACCCAAGATATAACAGCCGTAGTTTCCCGTCCTTTCAGACGGGAAACATTCAGCACAAGACGTCGGGATTATAAGTTCCGATATCTTGTGCTTAATAACGAGCTGTTTTTGGATTTGAAGCTGCTTTTGGTATCCCAAAAGCTTGTCCCGCCTGCGCGGAACACCCAAAAACGATGCTAAATTTTTTTAACTGCAACAACCGCTCTACTATTTTTTTACTTATAAAATTATTTTATCATATTATCCATATATTGCAAGCCGGTTGTAGGATATTAATAGATATCGGACTATTGGCAGTTTAAGCCGTTTCTCCCTTTTGTCAAAGGGATATGGCGGGATAGAGCGCGTGTCTTTTTCCTCCTTTTGTAAAGGAGGTGCCACGCCATAGCGAAGCGAAGGCGGGCGGAGGATTTAATGGCCTTAAAGTTGTAAACTGCTTTTTTTGATAACGGCTTAAATAAATCCCTCCCCCTTCGGGTACTCCCTTTACAAAAGGGAGAAAAGGGCCTGCGCTTTGTGCCACTCCCTTTACAAAAGGAAGAAAAAGACAAATGTTCTGTGTCATCATTGCGGGTATGGAACGCCGCCGTGCGGATTGCCGCGTAAACCCGCCGCAGCCTATTTCTTCCTTATATCCGTAAGCTGCACGCCGGTGTAGTAGTGGTTCAAAATCTCGTCAAAATTCTGGCCGGCTTCGGCGCGGCCGCCCGTGCCGGTCTGGCACAGGCCGACGCCGTGGCCCCAGCCGCCGCCGTAAAAAATAAATGCTTTAACCGCGCCCTTTTCCAGCACGGGCTCAACCATAAAATAAGTACTGCGCAGCATGCCCAGGGCAAGATATTTTTTTATTTCGTTTTCCTTGTTTAAAATTAACTCGCCTTTACTGCCCGTAATTTTCACGCCGTTCACATAGCCCGATATTCCGCGCTTGAGCGGCACGACGGCCTTTATCTCGCCTATATCTTTTTTGGCTTTTACGATAGAGCGCAGCTGCTCCTCGTCAATGTAGCGGCTCCAGCGGAAAGCGGCCGGGCTGACGTTCCGAAAAAAACGGCTGTAAGCCTCGCGCGTCTGCTGCAGCAGCTCTTTGAAGTGATAAGGCTGCAGATTATCAATATCAAAATCTTTATAATCGGACACGGGCTGCAAATAATCGTTAGGAAACCACCCGGCCTCCCTGCTGCTCTGCGTAAAGCCGCCGCAGTTTGAAGAAAATACCGCCTCTATCGGTTTGTTTTTGTAAGTGAGCACCGCGCCCATGGTGGCCTCAGTCGCGGCATTGGTGCGCTCGCGCTCGGCGCGCACGCCCCCGTAAACCTGGCAATTTTGCGCGTCGCACACGTCATAGCCCCACTGCTTGTGCTTGCCGAGCGACTTCATGCCGTAAGTGCGCGCGATAGTCGCCTGCGTTTTTAAAGCTTCAACGGGGAATGTGCTCGGCATTTCGGACGCGACCACGCCGAAGACATATTCCTCTATATTAACCGTATTGATCGGTATCAGGCCGTTGAGTTTTTTGCTGAAGACAAACTCTATCTCCCCCCTGTATTCTTTATCGTCGCGGGAAAGCCACGTCATGCCGTGGCCGGTAAGCATATCCTTTATTATAGTGGTATGCGCGGTATCGTCGGGCGAGCGCTGCACTATTTTCACGCTGCCGGCGAATTCTTTTTTTGGCCCCGTAGCAGGGTTGAGATACGGTTTATTTTTGATTACTTCCACCGCCCAGAACTCGCCCGGTTTGCCCCTGGCGATTATTTTGCCCTTCGCGTCCACAGCCTCAAAATCGTGCGAGGTGGAAAAGCGTATCTTGCTCATGCCAACGGGCGCGCCGTTGATTTTTGCGCCGAGGCCCACGCGTATCAGAGGCAGCTCCCCCTCGTAGGAGACGGGGCGTTTTACGTGCGTGTGGGCCGCGGAATCAAGCTTCGTTGAAGAAGGCACGGCCCGCGTATCGCGCCTGACAAAAGGTTTTATTTTAGAAAGCGCCGCCAGCGTTTCCTTATCCCCGCGCTCCACTGCCAGCACGCCGGAATAGGCTTTCCAGGCATCGTCATAGCGGCGCAATTTGACCAAAGCCGCGCCGTAGCGTTTTTTAGCTTCTATGAACTGGGAATCATAATCGCAAGCTTTTTTGTAGGCGGCGGCGGCTTCTTTGGTTTTGTTCTGCAAATCGTAAAGCCCGCCCAGTAAAAAATTTGAAAGCCCGGTATGGTTTGCGCCCGCCGCTGCCTGCTTAAGGTTTACTTCGGCGAGGTCAAGCTGGTTCATGCCCATTTGCGCGCGCGCGAGGCTGATGAAATAAAACTCCGTCTTATCGCTCCTCTCGCTGAGGCGGGCAAAAATATTTTCCGCGTTGAGATAATAACCCGACGCCAGATAAGCCTGCCCCGCAAATTCCAGCACGGCGGTATCATTGGGGAACAGCTTCAGCGCGGTTGCCATTATATCGGTAGCCAGGCGCATATTGCCCAGCTCCAGCGCGATATACGCGGCGTTCAGAAACGCCTCGCGCTCCTGCGAGGTTTTGGAAATTTCTATATACGCGGCCAGGGCTTCTTCCTGTTTTGAGGCGAAGTAAAGCCCGGCCGCCTCTTTAAGGGCGGCCGGCGTCTGCCGCTCCGCAGCCTGCGGCGGGACGGTCAGAAAAAGCAATATAAAAACTGAAACAATTCTTTTCATTTATTATAATTATACTATATGGTAAAGAACAGTGAAATCCCCGAATGGCTAAAAAAGGCCGTCGGCAAAAGCAAAGCCGCTTTTTACGGACAGAGCGCATGCAGGACGCAGAGCGCGCTTGGTGGCCTGCACACCGTCTGCCGCGAGGCGCGGTGCCCTAACAGGGGGGAATGCTTCTCCCTCGGCGACGCCACCATCATGATACTGGGCGACGTTTGCACGCGCGGCTGCCGGTTTTGTGCGGTGCAGAAAGCGCACCCGCCGCTGCCGCCCGCGCATGATGAACCCGCGCAGGCCGCACGCACGGCGCGGGAACTGGGCCTAAAATATCTTGTGCTTACCATGCCGACGCGCGACGATTTGCCCGACGGCGGCGCGCGGCATATTTATAATGTCATAACCGCCGTGCGCGCGCAATGCCCCGCGTGCGAGGTGGAGCCGCTTATCTCCGATTTAGGCGGTAAATTTGAGCACCTGCCGCTGATACTTTCAAGCGGCTGCGCCGTGCTTGCGCATAATGTTGAGACGGTGCCATCTCTTTACAATGCCGTACGCGTGGGCGCGGATTACCGCCGCTCGCTGAAACTGCTGGAAGAAGCAAAAAAAACCGCCCCGCGCGTGCTGACAAAAAGCGGCATTATGCTGGGCATGGGTGAAAGCGAAGCCGAACTCAAAACCGTCCTGAAAGATTTGCGCGCCGCCGGCTGTGATTTGCTTACCCTGGGCCAGTATCTGGCGCCGAGCGCGCAACATTATGCCGTCAAGGAATATCCCGAACAGCCCTACTACGACATGCTTAAAGAATTCGCAATTGACGCGGGTTTTAAAGGCGTGATGGCCGGCCCGCTTGTGCGCAGTTCTTACAAGGCGGGATTGTTGTACGCGCAGGCAGCCGGCCGTTTTCGGAACAGCTCTGCGCGATAGCGCGGAATTAAGGCGACGGTGTACAAACCAGATAGGTGTGGTATGCGTCGGTGTTGAGGAGTTTCAAAGTCTTCCATGAAAGGTCGGAGCAGCTGCTGGCGTCAAGACTGCCGGTTATGCCCGCCCACTGGATGGCTCCTATTGTAAGGTTGTTGTAGGCGATAAGCGCGCTGGGGGCAAATTCCGACGTATCATCTATGGTCATATTACCGTGTACGCCTAAGATGCCTAATATTCCGCTATTCCCGCTGCCTAAGACTGTAAGATTTTTCCAAGTTTTGGTGTCTTCATCATAGAGGTTGATGACTGAGGCGCTTATCGTAAAGTTTTGCGGGGAGAATGTCCCGTTGACGTTTAACTTACACTCGCCGGTTGAAGGATCACATGCTTCCGTGCTGCCTTCTGAGCCAATTACCACCTCACCCGACGTATAAGCATCATTTAGGGCAAGACCCCTTGTCGCCAGCAGCGCGCGGTTTACGTTAAGAGTACTGTAATAGGCATGCGGCACAGGGAAGTAGGTAACATATTGCATCATCTGTGCGGCGCCGCGCGCCGGCGCGGCCGCGAAAGCGCATATAATAAAGAATTTCAGAATTTTTTTAGCGTTCATAAATAAACTATATAAAATTTTTCCGCGTTTTAGGCAAATATTTTTACCGCCGCATTTTTAATTCCGCCCCCTTTGGGGGAAGTGGCCCACGGCGTAGCGTAGCGAAGTCGGGGCCGTAGGGGGGATGAAAGTCGTTATTATTTTGTTTTACAACTACAACAGCCATTACCCTCCACCCCCGAAGGAACAATTGTCCCTTCGCGTACTCCTCCCAAAGGGAGGAGAATAAATAAGAAAATCCGGTATTTCCACTAACAGGAGAAGAATTTATAATTATTTCTGCGCCCTTCATGTGCTCCCCCAAATGGAGGATAATAAATACGGATATGCCGCGGCCGTAGTCTCAACGCCTTTGGATACTCCCGCCCAAATTATATTATTACTGCACGCCGGCCAGACTGGAAGTTTGCAAGGTGCCTATCTGCGTGCGGCTGACGGTGCGCGGCGGCTGTTGCTGCGCCGGCGCGGAGCCGGCCGCCGCGCCCGCGCCGCCCATATCGGCCGGTAGGGTGCCTGCTGGGATACCCATTGCGGCAGGATCAAAACCGGCGGGCATACCGGGGATTGCGGCGGCATTCGCGCCCGTATTATCCGGCTGTTTAGCGGCGGCTTTTGCGCCGGCTGCCGTCTTTTTAGCGGCGGTCTTCTTGGCGGCGGCCGCGCCTTTTTTGGGGACTATCGGGCGGCCCTTTTCGTCGCGCGGGATCTCTTTGTAAGCTTTGAAATCTTTAAGCAGTTTTGCCGTCTCGGTATTTTTATTGCGCGCGGCGATTGACAGCGCGGTCATATTGCTTTTGGTGGTTTTATTGTAATCGGCTTCAAGTTTAAGCAATACGTCAACCAGCTGCGTATCGCCGTAATAAGCTGCCCAGAAGAGCGGCGTCTCGCCGTTATTATTGGCCTTGTTTACGTCGGCGCCCTTTTCAAGGAAGTACTGCGTCATGTCTTTATTTTTAGTCTGTATCGCGTAGAGCAGCGGCGTCATGCCGATATTGTTCGCCGCGTTTACATTGGCCTTGTAAGCTATCAGGGCCTGCGCGCTGGGTATATCGCCGTAGGCGGCGGCGACTATCAGCGGCGTGTTGCCGTTGGCGTCGGTGACATTGGGCGGCACGCCGGTCTTGAGCATTGCGTCCACGCCTATAAATTTCTTCTGGAAAGCGTAATTGAACATATTTTCCTGCGTGCTGCCCGCGCGCGCGCCGCGCGAGAGCAAAAATTCAACAAGCAGCGGGTCCCCGCTTTGCACCGCAGCGGTAAGCACGCTTATGCCGCGGCGGCTCTGCGCATTGACATTGGCATTGGCGAGCAGCAGCAGATTCATAAGCTCAAGATTGCCGTTACGCGCGGCTTTGATAAGCGCGGTTTCGCCGCTATTGGAGTCCGGGATATTGGTATCCGCGCCTTTTGCCAGCAGCACTGCGCATAAATCGTAGTTATTATTCTGCGCGGCAAGCACCAACAGCGGCACACCGCGCGAGGTGGGGATATTAGGGTCTTTCAAAACGCCGTCTATGCGCACGAAAGCGGTTTCAAAATCGCCGGCTTCAATATAGGAGGCGATTTCATCCGTAATCTCGGAGGGCGGGCGGTAATTGAAAGTGTTTTCGTTTATTGTTTTGCTTTTGGAAGGCTCGCGCGTGGACACGACGGTAAACAAAGCCAGCGCGAGTATCGGCAGAGCGAGCAGGCAGGCAATTATGATTTTTTTTATGCCGAAAAAGCCCAAAAACTTCATTTTACCTCCCTTTAGCCGCCGCGCCGCAGGACTGCAGGGCGGCTTTTGCCGCGGCCTGCTCCGCGCTTTTTTTGTTTTTGCCTTTGCCCAGCGCCAGACGCGCGCCGTTAAGGCGGACTTCAACTGTAAAAATCTTTTCGTGCTCGGGGCCCAGCGTGGAGACCACCCCGTACTCCGGCGCGGGTTTGCCGCGCTTTTGCAGGTATTCCTGCAGTATGCTTTTATAGTCGCCGCCGTCGGCCTCTATCTTCTGCGTGGCGAGCCAGTTTAAAATTATGCGGCTTGCAGCCCCAAACCCGCCGTCAAGATAAACCGCGCCGAGCACAGCCTCCATCGCGTTGGAAAGTATGCTTTCGCGCGCGCGGCCGCCGGCGCTGTCCTCCCCCTGCCCGAGAAGCATATATTTGCCGAGCGATATATCCGCCGCCCAAAAATACAAATTATGCCTTGAGACAAGGTTGGATTTTATTTTGGAAAGCGCTCCCTCCTCCTTGGCGGCGAGCAGCCCGTAAAGATAGCCCGCCACCACAAGGCCCAGCACGCTGTCGCCCAGGAATTCAAGCCGCTCATTATCGCGGCCCTGCCTGCGTTCGGCGGCGTAGGACTTGTGGGTAAGCGCTTCCCTTAAAATATTTTTGTCTTTAAAAGTATAGTTTAATACCTTTTCAAGTTCTTCAGACACTGTCTCTGTTTATTTGGCCACTTTGCTTACGATATGCTGCAAAGCCTCGCCGACGGTTTTAATCTTTTCGGCCTGCTCGTCGGGGATTTCAATGTCAAACTCCTCCTCAAGCGCCATGATTAATTCAACCGTGTCAAGCGAGTCCGCGCCCAAATCGTTTACGAACTGGGCCTCGGGTTTGACCTGCTCCGGCTCAACGCCGAGCTGCTCCACGATGATATTTTTTACTTTTTCTTCTACTTGTTTAGCGTCCATTTTTACTTCCTCCGTTCAGGAAATTCTTATATATACAACCCGCCGTTAACCGCCAGAATCTGGCCGGTTATGTAGCCGGCGTCGCCGCAGGCCAGAAATAAGACAGCTTTTGCAATATCGGCCGCCTGCGCAAATTTTTTGAGAGGTATGCTTTTAAGCACCTCTGCCTTAAGCGCTTCGCTTAAAGCGTTTGTCATATCCGTATTTACAAAACCCGGGGCCACGGCGTTTACCCTTATATTGCGCGAAGCAAATTCCTTCGCCATCGCTTTGGTCAGCCCGATAAGGCCGGCTTTGGAGGCCGCATAATTTACCTGGCCCGCATTGCCCGTCTGTCCCACGACGGAAGACATATTTACTATGCTGCCCTCCGCGCCTTTCATCATAAATTTAACCGCGGCTTTGGACATCAGGAAAGCCCCCTTTAAATTTACGTTTATCACTGCGTCAAAATCCGCCTCTTTCATGCGCAGCATAAGGGTATCTTTGGTTATGCCCGCATTATTTATAAGTATATCAATTGTACCGAATTCTTTGAAAGCGTTTTGCGCAAAAGCCTCGCAGTCCGCGTTTTGGGAAACGTCCGCCGCCTGCGCGTAAACCCTGCCGGCCGGCACGGCTTTAAGCAGCGACTCTTTTGCCACGGCCGCGCTTTGCTCTGACGCAGCGCATATAGCCACCGCCGCGCCCTCACGCAAAAAAAGCTCCGCCGCCGCATACCCTATGCCGCGGCTTGCGCCGGTGATTAAAGCAGTCTTACCCCGCAGCTTCATCTTTTTTCTCCGCGAGCTTTTCAAAAACCGGTTTTAGCGCCAGCATGCTGCGCGCTATATTCTGCACCGCTTTGCTTTCCACAAGTCTGGCGGAAATTTTTATCGCGTTATAAATCGCCTGCGGGCCGGATTTGCCGTGGCAGATTATAACCTGCCCGTCAACACCCAAAAGCGGCGCGCCGCCGTAGACTTCTGGGTCGGTCCTGTCCTTGATTTTAGACAAAGCTGGTTTAGCCATAAGCAGGCCGAGCAGCGCGAGCGGGTTTTTTTTGACGCCGTCCTTAATCATGCCGAACATCGTCCTGGCAAGACCCTCGGAAAGTTTTAAGACTATATTGCCGGTAAAACCGTCGCACACAATGACGTCGGCCATGCCGGTATGCACGTCGCGTCCTTCAAGATTGCCGTAATAATTAAGGCCCAGCTGCCTGATATATTTTGTCGTGTCCTTGACCAGCCGGTTGCCTTTGCCGTCTTCTTCGCCGATTGAAAGCAGGCCTACCACGGGGCTTTCAACCCCGTAAGCGATTTGCGAATAAATTGATCCCATAACCGCAAACTGCAGCAGGTTTATAGGTTTACAGTCTGCATTGGCGCCGGCGTCAACCAAAAGGGAAACGCCCCTCCTCGTCGGCATGGGCGAGGCTATCGCCGGCCTGTCTATGCCTTTTATACGCCCAAGGCCGAATAAAGCCGCCACCATCGCCGCGCCGGAATTGCCGGCCGATACCATGGCGTCCGCATGCCCTTCCTTTACCAGCCGCGCGCACACGACTATGCCCGCGTCTTTTTTATCGCGGCATTCACGCGCGGGATTGGCGTCCATATTTATAGTCTGAGGCGCGTGCACGACGGAAATTTTGCTTTCGTCATAGCTGCCGGCTTTTTGAAGCTCCGCTTTTATTAAAGCTTCGTCGCCGACCAGGATAACCCCGCACCCAAGCTCGCGCGCGGCCCGCAGCGCGCCCAAAACATTGGGCTGCGCGCCGAAATCCCCGCCGAGGGCGTCTAGTGCTATCCTCATATATGTTCCGGGATTTATTTGCTTTCTTCGGTTTTGGCTTTTTTCACTTTGACTTTGGCTACAAGTTTGCCGCCGTAAAAACCGCATTTGGCGCAAACATTGTGCGGCAGCCTGGGCGCGCCGCAATTGGCGCAGGCAACGGTGTGGGCCGCCGTCAGTTTGGAGTTGGAAGACCTTCTCAGGTCCCTTCTTGACCTTGTATGTTTTCTTTTCGGATTAGGCATTATGTTTCCTCACGCATTATTTTATAAATTTATCCTTCAAACAGGCGAAGGGATTTGCCGCCGCAGGCCGGCAGGAGCACTGCGTTTCGTTCCTGTCGCAGCCGCATACGCCGCATAAACCCTTGCAGCCTGCCGCGCAGATATTTTGTATATTCTCCAGCAGGGCCAGCGTCTGTTTCGTTGTATACATTATATCAATTATTTCATCTTTGATGGGAAATAACTGGGTAAAATCGTCGCTGAATTTACTGACAAACATTTTTAAACAGCGCGAGCACTGCACGTTTATTTTACCGCCGATTTCCCCCTGGACAAGTATCTCTTTTGGCATGGCGAAAAAATGCAATTTCAGCTGCGCGCTTTTGATTGCCGCCGGCGGGCGCAGTATGTCCGCGAAGTCCGCCGGATTTAAAACCAGCGAGCACCGCAGGCCCTCCATATCAATAATATCGCGCGTATTAAAAATAAGATCCTGCGGTATTTCGTAATTTTGATAATTTTTCATAAATTATTAATCATCATAAAAGGAATGATTTTTGTTTTCTAAACTGCGGACATTATTTTAGACGCGTCCGGCAGGCCCCTGCCCTGCTTGCCTTCGGGTACCGAGGGCAGCGGGGCGCTGATTTTCTGCAATACGCCGTAAACCTGCTGCGGCGAAGGTTTTGCCTTATATTTATTCTGCCAGGCCTGTATCACCAGCGCGGCAAGGCCGCTGATATAAGCCGTGCTGAAAGAGGTTCCACCGTCAAGCCAGCCGTAGCCGCCGGTGTTATCCAGCGCAAAAATGTTTTCCCCGGGCGCCATAAAATCCAGCTGCGGGCCGAAGTTGGAATACGCAAAAAGCTGCTTCTGCATATTTATCGCGCCGACCGCAATCACAAAACCGTAAGCCGCCGGATCGCGTACAGCGCCCGCGTCATTGCCCGCGCCGGCCACTATCGTGATGCCGCTTTTGTAGGCCTGCGCAAGGGCGTCTTCCACTTCTTTACTTGGCTCGTCAAGGCCGTAGCTGAGATTGATGACGTCTATCCTGCTACCCGGCCGTTGCTTATTGTATTCCAGTATATCCGCAATCGCCTGCCGTATATACGCGCTGTTGGTTTTGTCGGACGCGCCCTCATTGTAAGTTATTTTATAGGATTTCACGCGCGCGGACGGCGCGACGGATTTAAATTTAGTCTCCCCCGAGCCGCCGACCAAAATCCCCGCTATCGCCGTGCCGTGGCCGACCGTATCGGAAGGATTGCCCGCACCGGTCACGTCATAGACATCAACTTTACCGTTAAGCTCCCAATTAGGCGATACGCCCGAATCCAGCAGCGCGATATTGACGCCCGCGCCGTTAAGCTGCGACGGGACTGAGTTGAGGCCCAGCGCCTCCCGCGGCCACGCGCGCGAGCCGGCCGGCATTTCGCGCCCGCGCGTAAAGCGCACGCCGCCGCCGGTAACAATTGTGTGGTGCTGGCTCAGCGGCCGCTCCGCCGGCGGAGGCGGCGGATTATTGGGGGCCACTATGGTTTTGCCCTGCGGCACCCAGACCATAGTGCCGTCAACATTTACGGGCACAAGCACGTCTCGCCCGTTGGGCGTAATAGTATTGCGCTGCCGCGGCGGGGTTTGCGGCTGCTCCTCCTGCCGCTGCGCGCCGCTTATGGCCGCCGGCGCAAAAGTGCCGCGGCTTATATCGCGCATACTTGTTTGCGCGGCCGCATGCGGCGCACATAACAGAAATGGCAAAACTGCAAAAATTATTTTCATTTTTTAACCTCTATCGCGGGTGCCAGCTGCGCGCGCTTAAACGCGCTGCCGTCTATTTTTTTGATAATCCTTCGCACTTCACTTTCGCTTACTTTAGCTTTGCTACATATCTGCGCCATCGGAGACTTTTTAAAAGCATATTCCTCTATTATAATATCAAGCTGGTCATAGGGGAGAAGGTCGTCGCTGTCTTTTTGGTTGGGCGCAAGCTCCGCCGTGGGCGCGCGCGCGATAGTAGCCGCGGGGATAATTTCCATATCCCTGTTGATATGGCGGGCCAGGGCAAAGACCTCCGTCTTATAAAGATTTGCCAGCGGGGCAACTGCCCCAACGGTGTCGCCGTATAAAGTGCAGTAGCCGGTATAAATTTCGCTGCGGTTGCCGGTAGCCAGTGCGGCCGCGTTGAGCTGATTGGCAAAGGCCATTATTATCACGCCGCGCAGGCGGGACTGCAGATTCTGCTCCGTAAGCGGGGCAGGGCCGGCAGCAAAATCCTTTTTCAGCTGCGCGCGCAGCAAATCAAAAGCGGGGCCTATGGGCTGCACCGTAAAATTTATGCCCAGATTGCCGGCCAGCATCGCGGCGGTATCATTGCTCAGCGCGGATGTATAGCGCGAAGGCATCGCCAGGCCAAAGACATTGCCCGCGCCGAAAGCCTCTGCCGCGAGCACGGCTACGACCGCGCTGTCCGCCCCGCCGCTGAGGCCCAGCACAGCGCGCTTTATGCCCGCGCCCGCGCCGAAATCCCTTAGGCCTTTGACAAGCTGCTTATATATTTTATCCATATAACTATTTTACAAATTATAAAAAAGTATGTACCATATAGTATATCCTTAAAGGAGGGTTAAAAAATGAAAAAACTGTTAGCGGCCGTTGTTATTGTTGCGGCTTTCGCAGTAAGCGCATCGGCGCAGAGCCCGATTAAGTTTTCCCTGTTTGACCAGGTTGCCTGGCCCCAAACCGAGAAGGCTAATTTAGGCCTGGGTTTACTTTACAGCAACACACCTGAAGTCAGCGGGCTGGATTTCAACCTCTTTGTTTCTAAAGTTGATAATCTTACCGGCGTACAGTTGTCTGCGGTAAACATCAACGATAAGGGGCAGGGTGCACACTTGGGCGTTGTCAACTACGGCAGCGGTGATCTTACCGGTTTCCAGTATGGTTTCGTAAACTATGCCAATAGCTTCAAAGGTTTACAGCTCGGGTTTGTGAACTATATCAACACAATAGATAAAGGTTTGCAGATAGGCCTTGTAAACGTCATCAGAAACAATGGCTGGCTGCCCTTCATGGTAATTGTGAACGGAAGGTTCTAAACCGGCGGAAACAGAAGTTTGACAAGACGTAAAAACCGCGCAGAAACGGCGCGGTTTTTTATTTGATTTTTATTTGACGCAGCAAAAATCAGGTATAAGCTTCCAGATATGTATACAGGCCTTCTTTGCGGGCGCGGGCAAGCGCGACATCGTAAATTTTAACCGCTTCCGCCTGCCGGCCAAGCGCGTACAAAACCTGCGCAAGCGCAAATTCCGTCAATAACTGGCCACGCGTCTCGTCCGAGCCGGAAAAAAGCTTCCGCGCTTTACGCAGTTCCGCCAGCGCGGCGGGCAGTTTGTTTTGGCGGCGCAGAATATCGGCGCGGCCCCATTTCACAAAACCCAAATCAACCTTATCGCCGATGCCCGCGTAGAGTTTATCCGCCGCGGCGTAGCGCACCAACGCTTCGGGTAGGCGGCCCAGCTGGCGCAGCCCGTTGGCCATGCCGCAATTGGTATAAGCCTTGCCGAAAGTATCGTCGGTTTTGGCAAAAATTTTCTCCGCCTTCAGATAATTGGCAACGCAGCCCGCGGCGTCGCCAGCAATACGGCTTATGCCAGCAAACCCGCACAACGCATAAGCCTCCGCCGGTTTGTCTTTTGCTTTTTGCGCAAGCGCCGCGGCCTTGCCAAAATGTGTTATGCCGTCTTGGAAATTGCCGCGCAAACGCTCTATCCCGCCCAAGGCCCAGTGGATGAAAGAGCGGACGGCGAAATCCTTTTCCTTTTCATAATAGGCCAGCACTTTGGCCAGCATTTGCATTGCTTCCGTAAGCCGGCCGCCGGCGCGCAGGGCCATTGCAGCCTCCTGCAGGGCCTGGATTTCAAAATCTTTCAGATTATTTTTTTGCGCGGCAATACGTGCCATGGCGGCGAGCTCATATGCTTTTTTAGCATCGCCCAGCGTGCGCCAACACTTTGCAAGCGCGAGGTTCATATCTATTATCGTTTCCGCGTAATCCGGTGCGGCGGATTCTTTTTTATACAGCGCAATGGCTTTATTATACAGAGCGATTGCCTTGCCGAAATTGCCCAGCATACGCTGCGCCTCCGCCAGAACAAAGCAGAGTTTTGCGTCGCCGCCGGTATTCTGCCGCGCCAAATCTTTTACGACTTGGTCGGGCTTATTGTTATCCAGCAAATTTTCATAGTATTCAATATTTTTCATTTTAAAATCTGCTCCAGGTCAATATTGCCGCAAATCGCGGCGAAGAATTTATCCTTAAGTTCTTTGGCGGCCGCGCTGCTGCGCGCGCGCATGCACAGCGCCTGTATCACGGCCGGCGCAGTGAAAATCCACGGCAGTCTTTTTGCGTAGCGCAGACGCTCGGCATGCGTGAAACAATAGTTTTGGACAAGGTCCCGCCGCTCCTCCTCCGTAAGCGTAAGGATTGAACCCTCCCCGAACGCGGCGCTGTTGCGTTTGCAGAAGGCGATGAAAGCCTTGCTTGTCATGCCTACGGCTTCTGCCAAGTCGGCGTCGGTTATTACTTTTCGGCCGCGTATTATGCGGAATTTCATTGTTGCCCCTTTACGTATCATTTTAATACCGGTTTATTTGTTTCCCAATTTCTTTTTTTCAGCAGCGGGCAGAAAGTTTTTGCCGGTAATGACCTTTTTTCCGGTTTCTTCCTCAAGTTGCAATCTTGCTCTTTTTGCAAGCTGTCCGCCGCGTTTTCCGGCTTCTTTATTTTCGTACAAACCTTCGGCCTGTACTGTTTCGGCAATCTGACGCGTTGAAAGTTCCGCAAGCGCGGTAAAGATTAATTCGGCCTCGCTCATATGGTCGCGCAGATTTTGCGTTTTAAGGCCTTTTAAAGTTTTGTGTTTCTTTACGGAAAGGCCGGCCCACTCCTTATGTATAATATCCGTTAAAACCGCGAATTCATTTGATTCTTTAACTCCGTGCGTCTGCCAGTAATCGGTGAGTTTATTGCGCGTTTCCTGGCCGGTCATTCTTTGTTGTATCCACTTTTGGCTGCGACCATGCGCTTGCCAGTTTGCGCGGGCGCGGTTTAAAGACATTTCCGGATTTGCGGTTTCTTCCAGACGTTCATAACCGACCTTGGCCAGCCATTGTTTTATGGGTTCGGCCTTGGGGCTGGGGACGGATTGTATCAGCCTTAACAGCTGCTCTACGTCGGCGACGTCTGTATTATAGAATTTGCCGTCAGCTGCCTGCAATTTCAGTTGGTTAGTATTGCTAACCAACTCACTGCCTTCCTCTTTCAGCTTATCCTTCAGCCATTTCCAATAGTTCCGGCTCTTTTTATAGTCAGGCTGTGCCGTCAACACAGCGATAATATCAATAATTGAAAAGTACCACTTGCCGGCTTTCTCATCATACCGCCGGCGGATATTAAAGGTTTCAAAAACTGCAAGCGTTTTGTCTTCCATAAGTTGTCTCCCGTATCATTTCGTTGATATCAACGAAATGATACTAATGTTTAGTTTGTGCACCGGTCCGGGGACTGTTTTGCGCCACCGGCATAAGAAACCGTAAGGTCGACGTCTATTATGATTTTTTGGTTGCGGATTATGCGGAATTTCATTGCCGCTCCTTTGTGTATCCGGAAAACTCCGGTTTCTTTAATGTTTCCATTGCGTCTGTGTACCCCTGCTCTGCGGCCCGTTTGTACCAAGTATATGCAGACCTCAGGTTTTTAGCGGTGCCTTGCCCATTATAATAGAGGACTCCAAGATTATATTGAGCGTTTGGGTCGCCTTGTTCAGATGACTTTGTGAACCAGTAAAAAGCCTTTTTATAATCCTGATTAATCCCATGTCCCTTATAATAAAGTAGACCAAGATTATGTTGATCTGAGCGGTAACCTTGCTCTGCCGCCTTTGCAAACCAGTCAAAAGCTTTTTTATAATTCTGCTGCACACCTTGACCTAAGTAATACATAGTGCCAATATTAGACTGACTTACAGGATTTCCGAGCTCTGCTGATTTAGAGTAATAGTAAAAAGCTTTTTTATAATCTTTTTTAAGGCAAAAGCCTTTATCGTAGAAAACGCCTAAATTAAACTGGGCTATATGATCGTTTTTGTCATCAGCCTTTTGTTTAAGCCACTCAAAATTTTTTTGAAAATCAGCCTCTATTATTTTGTCGCATTCTTTATAATCATATCCGCCGCAGTCTCTTGTTTCCAAATAAGTACATCTTGCATTCCAATAATGGGCTTTCATATACTCCTTTTGCCACACGTACAAACCTGCAAGATGAAATTGCGCTTCCGTATTGTTTTGCTCCGCGGCTTTTTGCAATTGGGCAAGAGACGGCTGCGCTTTTTGGGCCTGCGCCGTCAAAGCAGCTGTAAAAAACAACAATGACAGTATCAGGAAATGCAGAGTTTTGTTCATAGTATGAGCTCCTTTAGCTTATTGGCAAATCGTTCTCTCCTTTTTGTAAGGTAAGATCTGCAAGCCGTTTTCTCCCTTTCGTAAAGGGCATTGGTAGGTAATTAGTGGTAAGGAGTCATGGCCACACCGGTCATTTCTTCTAAAAGCCCTCTGTTAAAAAATAATGTCAATGTTATTCTTAACATTTCCCAACTCTTGCTATACCTCTTCGTCCTCCTGTTAAACCTTGCCAAATTGTCCCTTATACTGCTGTTGCTGCTCTCTATCAAATGTGTCTGCGCTTTTGTTATTGTTAGTCTTTCTTCCGGCATATGTCTTTCAAACGTCAGCCTGTAACAACTGTTACCATCACTGTAAAATTGTTCAACATTTTTACACTCTGCTTTTGCTTTCTTGTATATATTCAGGCAACTCCCTATCCCTCTGTCTCCTATTTCAAATGCAATAACACGGCTCGCCCTCCTACTGTAAGCAGTCCATATGACTGCTCTTTGCAGTTTTTTTTAACGTATGTATATATCTCGTCCATCTCTATTATATCCGGCTTTATATTCCCACTTCTTATTTGTCGCTCTATCTTTAATCCTAAATTCTTATGCGCCGTCTTTATCCACCCCAATACTACCGGATGCGACACTTTATTAAAAAACGCTATCTTCCTTATTCCCACATTGTTCATATAAAACTGTAGCGCCTGCGCTTTCTGTTCCGCAGGATATACTCCTCCCCCAAATGTCTTCCCACACTCCTTACAGCGATACCTCTGCTTCCCCGCTGCTTTCCCATCCTTGTTAAACCTTTCACTCCCGCAATGGCTACATTTAGTCATAACACCTCCTACCTTCTTACCTTTTACCTAAATATACCATTTATTCCCATATCTTACCACTAAATTCATACCAATGCCC
>JAISDW010000135.1 GCA_031264445.1 Elusimicrobiota bacterium | reverse complement strand
GCCGTTCTTGCCTTTACCGCCGCATCATCTGCCGTCCTTGCCGCAACATCAACCGCCGTCTTTGCCGCCGCGTCAGCCGCCGCCTGTGCCTTTACCATTGCCTTTTCCTTCCGAGCATCATCATAGTCCGTCGCTGCCGACAGTAAAGAAAAACACAAAGAAAAAACACCTACGGTTAAAAATATTTTTGTGGTTAATTTCATACTAGTCTCCTCTCCTTTCCTTCGTATCAAGAACTACATTTTTATTATACATATTTTTTTGTTATTTTGTTTATTTTCTATATTAATGGCAATGCTAAAATAGTATAGATATAATAATATTTTTGATATTCAGTTTAAACATTGGCTTTTTATTTCGGGATTATTGTCATACTATTTTATAGTTTTATCTACGCTGATTTAGTATTTCCATTAATAAAAGTTATTTTAGATATTAATTTTTATATATAATATAAAAAACTAGTTTTTTAATAACATTTGTATTTGTAAGCGTAAAACAGCGAGGATAAAAAATGAAAAAATCAATACTTCTTATATTCATAACAGGGATACTTTTATTTGGTTGTTCTCAAGGAAAACAAGAACAAGGTCTGCAAACAGTTACCGCTATGAGTATTGCCGAGGATATTTGTAATGAATTATTAATTTATAAAGGTAGAAAGTAGCAAATCCCAGCGCTGGAAGATTTTAATTTTTATAATAAGAATAATGAGATAATAAAAAAATTACCTTTTCGCTTTTCCCTACTTCAAAATAAGGATATAGCGGTTAATGCCACTAAAAAATTAAACAAAATAGGCATAAAAGGAAATTTTACAGTTCGCTGTGAAGAGAGTAAGGTCAGCGTTGTAGTTAAAGAGAACCTTTGGTCATGGCAAGGGGAACACCCGTACGAATGGGATCTTCGGAAGACCATCTTTGCAACAGTGGAACAATTCTATAACCTGCAGAAGATTTCAGAAAAATTCCCTAATTTCGCAATAGAATCTAATTTGCAGGAATTAATACAATTGTCATATTTGCTAAAAAACGAGGAACATCTATGTAAAATCACAGGTCATGAATACAACCGCGAGCGTTACTTTGCCGGTTATGAGCTGAGTAGTAAAACTGCAGGTAAATTTTTTGCTGAAAAAACACCATATTATCACTCGAGATTCTTTAATAAAGTTATTTTTGACTGTAAGGAGGCTTTCGTTAGAATTATGGGGCCGGAACTTGATATAACTAAAAAAACACCGGAAGCATTTTTTCACATAACAAATTATTTGGATAGTATAAAGTACAATGAAAAAATTGCGGATAATTTATCAGCCGCTGATATCTCTGCCATCTTTAAATCTGAATCTTTGAAACTGTCGGCAAAGGAAAGTTCATATCTGGCCGAATATAATGAAAAGCTTCAAAAACGTGAAGGCAATACTATTGAAGAGGATTTAATAAAGCTAGTAGGTACTAATTCAGACCCTGATATGTCCACAGTAAGGCAGATTTTGGGGGAAGATATAAACATAAATTACCAAAATTCCCGTGGAGAAACAGCTTTGATGTCGGCTGCCAATCGTTGCAGAACAGAAATAGTTTCAATGCTATTAAAATCTGGCGCAAATCCTAATATTCAAGATAACACAGGCAAAACGGCCTTGGTGTATGCTGCCGGTTGTGGTAAATATACCTCTCCCTGTGGCGATATTGAAAGTATGAGAATGATGGTTAATGCGGGCGGTAGTTTGGAAGATAAAATCGGTACAAACGCTCTTATGTATGCCGCTAGCTGTAATAATTCTCAAGTGCTTGAGTTTTTATTAAGATTAAAAATTGATCCGAATAAAATAAGCGGGGAAGGTAGCACCCCTCTAATGGTTGCTGCATATTGGGAAAAGAAAGATGCAATTAAAATATTGTTAGATGCAAATGCGGATCTAAATTTAACTGATTCCGAAGGGAATACTGCGCTTGATTTGGCAATATCCAATAAAAAGAGTTTTTATCATAGAGATGCGAATGAGGTTGCAGAAATAGTGAAAATGTTGCAAAAAACGAAGAATCCTCCAAGTAAAAAAGATATTGAATATGCACTTAAATGCATAGCGTTACAATACGCATCAAATATTACGGAATTAAGAAAGGCCTTGAGAGATGGGGCTGATCCTAACTGTAAAGATGGAATTGGCAGAACTGTGTTATGGCACGCCTGTTTTTATGAAGAAAAAAAAGATCTTGCAAAAGAATTGATAAAAGCCGGTGCAGACAAGAACATGAAGGATATTAATGGCGATGCTCCATCCTGCGCTAGGCTTTAAAACAACAAATTAAAAAGGTAAAAAATATGAGTGCTAACAAGAAAAATGACAAAATAATTTTTGTAATGAGCAGAACTTTAGTGTACGTAATAGCATGCATTTTAATAGCTGGCACTATTTTTGCCGTTTGGTATGCTATTTTTGTAATTAATACGCAAGGCGGCGAGCCTGACATTAATCCGCTTTGGGGCAAAGTGATTATTATGCCTTTTTTTATCGCCTTAGTCTTGTTTGGCTCGCGCCAGCCGTTTCTTAATACGATTACAATTACCGATAGGCTAATAGAGATAGGCCAAATGCCGGCGTTTGAAAAAAGCGAAATTGAAAAAGTAACAATTCAAAAAGTCGATGGATTCTTGCCTATTTTCAACGCGGTGGAATTTGAGTTTAAAGACGCTGCTAAAATGGCGCGCATATCTAACAAGTTCTCCGAAGGCAAGTATAAAATAGAGGGATATATATCACATCCAAGCATTAAAATATTGCTTGATTTAACGGAGCGTAAAGGATTGTTATGAAAAAATTAATTTTGATTATTGTAATACTATTTATCACGGGCATTGTAGGATATATCTTTTACGCCAAGATTTATACTCCTGCCAAAGGCGCGTATAATGCGGCGATTAGCGACGTAGAAGTAAAAGAAGCCAAAATTTTACTTAACAGCATACGCATAGGACAAGGCGGACAAAATACTCAAAATTGGGATTATCTCATGATAGACTTTCCCGGGACCTCTAATCCGAAACGAACGGGAGAAAAAATTAGCGGCAGCGGCGGAAAATTCAGTTTCCAACTTGCACCAAACGGCGCGTATGCACACCGCATTAAAGGAGATGATGTTCTTTACAGCGTCTTTATAGATTATAAAACAGGGGAATATACCGTTACAGAAACAAATGCGTCAACTCCTCTCAATATTGCCGTGGAAGAAGATATACAATCCGAAACTCCTTTGTATAATGAGGCACTTAATTTATTGCAGACATATGCTTTTTCTCAAGCTAGATTTTTTATGATACACGATAAATATGCGCGTAACTTTGGAGAACTAGATGTTGCGCCTGTGAACTACAACGGCTACAGAATCCGTGGTGACGCGGACAATGGAAATACTACCATTATGTATGGTTTTAAGATACGTCTTTCTGACAACCCCAATGGCTGGGTTATCGGTGCGGAGTCCCTGACGGAGGGAAAGAGGAGTGTTATAGTTAAAAATGCAAAAAACTCACAGCTCATGTGCTGCCACAACATAGACGCAGGTGCTTGCCCTGATTTAAATTTTGAATTGAAAGACTGCTCTGAATTCGGACTTTTTAAAAAGGCACGCACTCAAAGCGTACAACCCAAAACCTCAGAAGTAAATTCTACAACTCAGCTTCCGTGGAATGAAACAGTATCGTTGTTGAGTCTATTTCAAGAAGCCCAAAAAGAATTCTACGATACGTACGGTATTTATGCGCTTGACTTATACCAGCTGAAGCCGGAGTTGGCTTCTGTTTGGACCATAGGTAGCGACTTTGCTCGTGATTTTTTCAAAATTAAAGATGGTGTTATTTTAGACGGAAAAGGGCAAAAAGTGACGGGAAATTCATATAACACTCACGGCTTTAAAATAACTTTATCCGATAATCCTAATGGCTGGATAGCAAGCGCGGAAACATTGGACCAAAAAAATAAAATAGTTATATGGCGTGGTATATATTCTCAAACCTGTAGTTTTGATGTTAATGCAGAACGTTTTGCCAAAGCCGGCTGGAATCTCACTTGGCTTCCTGAAGAATGTTCGCGCTATGGTTTAACACCAAAGCATTAAAACATTACTTGATTTAACGGAGCGTAAAGGACTGCTATGAAAAAATTATCTGCGTCTTTGATTTTTTGCTTTTTAACCATTAATCTTTTAGCGCAAGGTGTGGAAAGTATAATCCGCTTTCATTCTAAAATGAGCGTTCATGCCTACGGCTCTGCGCAAATTGAGGAAACAATAAAAATCAACGCGCAACACCAAGATATTAAACGCGGTATTTACCGCGATATACCAAAAGATAAACTCGGCAAAATTGAGCCGCAAAATCTCTTCATGGACGGCGAACCGCACCCGTATTTTACGGAAAATCAAAACAAGACTTTGCGCATAAATTTTGGCGATGACAATTATATAACGACAGGCGAGCATATTTACAAATTAATTTACAATGTGCAATATGCGGTATCGCCTTTTAAAAATTATGACGAAGTTTATTGGAACGTTACGGGCAGCGATTGGAACTTTCCGATAGAAAAAGCGTCTTTTGAACTTGTTTTGCCGCAAGGCGTAAAAACAATAGATGATAAAATTTCGCTTTATACCGGTACGCGCGGCAGTAAGGAAAGTTTCGCAAAAAGAGTACCGATAGACGGCCGGCTTATTTTTGAAACGGCAGGCATATTGCCTTCCGGTTCTGGTTTTACAGTTGCGGTTCCATTTCAAAAAGGCATTGTAAATATAAAAATTCCGCTTTGGCAAAACCAATTTTTGCAAACTATTTTATTGGTTATGCTTTTTATAATTGTGCTGATTTATATGTATTGGGCTTATAACAAAGTGGGGCGAGACCCAAAAGACACAATCGTTACAGAATTTAAACCGCCTAAAGATATTTCACCCGCGTTTATGCGCTATTTTTTAAACAGAAACTTTGACACAAAAATTTTTGCAGTCGCGCTTGCAAGCCTTGCTATGAAAGGCGCAATATCCATTAAGTCGGAAAAATCCTTTGTATCCGGCGGTAAAACCATAATTGAAAAATTGCAAATGAACGCGCCCGTAGAAGAACTCTCGCCGGAGGAAGAAAATATTATTAATTTTTTCGGCGAGAAAACAACGCTTGGCGCGTCTATTTCAACCGAAGAAAAACAAATGCTTGCCAAACGAATAAAAGAAATTGAAAAAGAAATGAAAGAGCGCAACAAACAATACCGCGTAAAGAATAACGAATATCTTATTTTGCCTTTGGTTATTTTCGGCATTGCCACAGTTTTATGTTTTTGGCTTAACAATCTTTTTGGAGATAGGCTTGGCAATGCAATCTTTGTAGTTTTAGCATTTCAGATTTTTGCGATATTCAAACAAAATATAAGCTACGATAAAAAAAGTCTTATTGGCGCGTTGTTTGTTTACGGCGGTTTATTTGTTTTCTTATGCCGGCTTACCGTGTATAAATTGGTGGGATATGCAAATTTAGTATTTTTTGTGTATTTTATGCTTATAGCCTCTTATATTTTTGCTTTGCTTATTGACAATGTGACAGAGCAAGGCCGACGACTTACGGCACATATAAAAGGATTTAAACGTTATATGGAAACGGCGGAAAAATACAGGGCGGAACTTTCCGACCCTACAGACGCTGAAAAAATATTTTGCGATTATCTGCCATACGCTTTTGCTTTAGATATGGAAAACAAATGGATGGCAATATTTTCCACCGTGTTATCAGCCGCGGTATTGGAAAGAAGTTTAAGCCATATCGGCGGCGCGAGCGCACTTTCAAGCGGAAGTTTTATGAGCGGCTTAAATTCTTCTTTAAGCAGTTCCGGCGCGGGCGGTGGCGGCTCTTCCGGCGGCGGGCGCGGCGGTGGCGGAGGCGGAGGAAGATAGATTTTTTAAAAAAGAGGTATTTATTATGAACGAATTAAACGACAGTTTAAATTTAGTGAAGGTATTAATAATCTGGGTTATTATACCGGTCATTATTGCTTTTGTTCCCTATTATATAGCAAAACTAAGAGGAATAGACGCCAATAAACGTAAGATAGTGGCCTGTCTTGCCGTAGTTGGGGTTTTCCTTTTCAAATTACTTTGGATTATATCTCTTCTTATGGCGATATTTATGTCAAAAGAAAGCGCAGAGAAAGTAGAAACAGGCAATAATACGGAGAATAGAGGAAGTATATGGCTTTTCTTTAATTATTTATCCGCCGCGATATTTTCTTATGTTATACTTCGTATCGTTGTAACATTTACTATTATTTTTATGAATGATATGAAATGCACGGGATTATGCAATCAACCGGCGTTTGGGTTTATATTAATACCCTGCATAATTGTTCTTATTCCGTCTTTTATTATACTGTCGGCTAATTTATCGGTAATACGTAAAAAATTTAGACCTAATAAACAGACGCTAAATACGACTATTCCACCGCCGGAACAACAAAATCCGCTTAACGACGTAATAAAAGATAATTCAGATAATAATTTGCGCGGGTCTTTATTTATAGCAATATTAATAATATCTATTCTCTTTATTGCTATCGGTCGCGGATATAAATTATATAATACATATGCTCAAGCAAAAATCCACAAACAACCTTCACTTGTTGATATAAACAGTAAGGATGCGATTGGCAATACTTTTGAAAAGATATCTGAGATTAAAGACCAATTAGCAAAACTATTGGAAAACATCGGTTATTCTCAAACAGAAATTGCTGAGGTGAAAAAATATTTGGAAACAGAAAAGATAAACGAAAGCAATAAAAGCCCTCTTGTAGAAAGCGCTTTGGCGGATGCTTTTATATGCACTTTTAATCCTGAAATGACAGAATTTTTATTACGGCATAAAGTTAATGTTGATAAAACGCCAGATAAGTGCAACAGAGGCAGGAAAGACTGGACGCCATTGATGAACGCCGCCTATCATGAAAATAAATCTGATATAAAAATGTTGCTTGACGCAAACGCGGACGCAAATTTAACCGATGCCGAAGGGGACACAGCGCTTGATTTGGTAATAAGCAACAGGAAAAGTTTTACCAATCGTGATGCAAAAAACATAGCGGAAATAATAAAAATGTTGCAACCAAAAACCAACCGCCAAGTAAACGAAGCATACGTTGAATATGAATTAAAAGGCATACCTTTACTGTATGCTTCAAATGTTAAAGAAATAAAAAAAGCATTGCAAAGCGGGGCGGACGTTAATTATAAAGACAGCATTGGCAGAACCGTTTTGTGGCACGCTTGTTTTGATAGAAAAATGGACATCGCAAAAGAACTTATTAAAGCGGGCGCAGACCCGAATATCAAGGATGTTAACGGTTCTTTGCTGCCTTGCCCGCGAAAATAGCTACTCTATAATTAATACCACGAAGTATCGCAGATATCTTTGCCTTTCTGAGAACGAGCGATACATCTGTATCCAGGTTCTTTATTGGCTTAGTGGACAAAAAATTTTTAAACCGCTGTTTTGTTTTTCAAACCTCTTTAATTATTTTATCCTTACCGAAATAAGGCTGCAAAGCTTTCGGGATTACAACGCTGCCGTCCTGCTGCTGGAAGTTTTCCAGAATCGCGGCGAAGGTGCGGCCCACGGCCACGCCGCTGCCGTTGAGCGTATGGGCGAGCTCCGTGCCTTTTGCGCCTTCGCGCTTAAAGCGCAAATCCATGCGGCGCGCCTGGAAATCCGTGCAGTTTGAGCAGGAGGAAATTTCCCTGAATTTATTTTCTGAAGGGAACCATACTTCCAAATCATAGGTTTTTGCAGAGCTGAAACCCATATCGCCGGCGCATAAAAGTATGCGGCGGAAGGGCAGCCCAAGCGCCTGCAAAACGGCCTCGGCGTCGGCCGTCATGCGCTCAAGAATTCCCATTGATTCTTCGGGCTTGGCAAGCCACACAAGCTCAACCTTGTTAAACTGGTGGTTGCGGATAAGGCCGCGCGTATCCTTGCCATAGGCCCCGGCCTCTTTGCGGAAGCACGGCGTATAAGCGCAGAAGGCTTTGGGCAGATCTTTTGCGGCAAGCACCTCGCCGCCGTGCAGGTTTGTCAAAGGGATTTCGGCGGTGGAGATTAAATACTGATCCCCCTCGCCGTCAATGTGGTACATGTCTTCCTTAAACTTTGGCAGCTGCCCCGTGCCGAAAAGCGCAGAGGCGTTTACTATTGCGGGCGGCATAAATTCCCTGTAGCCTTTTTTGGCGTGCATATCAAGCATGAAACTGATTATGCTGCGCTCAAGCTTTGCTCCGTCGCCGCGCAGCAGCGCAAAGCGGCTGCCGGAAAGTTTTGCCGCTCTCTCAAAATCCAGTATTCCCAGCGCTTCGCCGATTTCATGATGGTCTTTGGGCTCAAAATCAAAAACCGGCAGCGGCAGCGCGTTTTCTTTGACGATTTTATTATCTTTCTCGTCGCGTCCGGCCGGGACGGAAGAATCCGGCAAATTGGGGATAGCCGCAAGCAGCCCGTCAATTTCTTTTTTGAGCGCGGCGGTTTGTTCTTCTTTGGCGGCCATGATTTCTTTGAGCGCATTTGCTTCTTTCATGGCTTCTTCGGCCGCGGCCGCGCCTTCTTTGGCGCGCAGCAGACCGATTTTTTTGGCCAAATCATTGCGTTTGGCGCGCAGCGTTTCCGCCTCGGCCAGCGCGGCTTTGTAATTACGGCTGAGCTCAAGCGCTTTGTCCGCCATCTGCGCCAGATTCGTATTGCGCGCGCTAAGGCGGGCTATGGTTTCCTGCGGGTTTGCGGTAAGAGTTTTTAAATCTATCATTGGGCTTCACCTCCGGCCAGATCGTTTATGGAATAAGGTTTCGGGAAATATTTTTTGTAAGAACTTGTTTTGTCTTTGCTTTCGTCAACAATATATGCCGCCGCGGTTTCCGTGTCAACTGGGACGAATGAAGTCTGCCGCACATAAAACACCGCGCCCAGCACAAAAACCGCCGCCGCGGCAAGCCAGAATACCGGCGAGCCGCCCCTTATATCCGCGCGGCGCAGCAATTCTTCTTTCACTTTTTCTTCCTTGCGGCGCGCACGCGGGAATCAAAACTTTTTATTAGAGCCTTCGCGCTGGAGGAAACCGCGTCCAGCCCGCTTACTCCCTGCGTGGTATCGTTGCCCACCCATACGATTTCGGCCGTGTTTACGTCAACCATTTTTGCTACCACGCCGACCTGCGCGTAAATGGTGTATTCATAAGGATAGACGCTGCGCTCCCTGCGCTCGTGCGTGCCGGCGTATGCCGGTTTTATTATGGTTTCGCCCTCGGGCGTTTTGACGACTTCGTTGCGGAAAACCGGCTCGCTCGTGTTTATCCTGTTGATATTATAGGCCAGCTTTTTCTGCTCCGGCAGGTAAGAAGTTATATTGCCCAGCAGCAGGATATCCACCCCGAGGATTTTGCCTATTTTGCGCGTAAGGTCGGGCGATAAATAGGAATCCGCGCCAAGGTTCTGCTCCCCCAGCACCTGCTCTATTTTGGCGCGCTCCACGACGGTATAGCCGTATCTTAGCAGGTTTTCGGCAAAAAGATTTTCGGCCCCGTCAAAGGCATTATTCGGGGAAGAGAAAGCTAAAATCCCGATTCTCCGCAGTTTATTGAAATCATAAGTTCTGCTTATATAGGTTTTAGGCGCGCAGCCCAGGGCCAGCGCAAAAATCAAAAGTATATATAATTTCCTCATATTACTATTATATAATATACATATGGAGACTACGAGAATAAAATATACGCCCGCCGTTATTGCGCGCGCGAAAAAAATAAAGCTTGTTTTAACCGACGTTGACGGCGTTCTGACCGATTCCAGCATGAACTTTTTTACCACGCCCGAAGGCAAAACCGTTGAAATAAAAAAATTCAGCGCTTATGACGGTATTGCTTTCCATATGCTCAGGGACTTCGGGATACGCACAGGCATAATAACCGGCGGCAATGCGCCGGCCACCGCGCACCGCGCGCACTCGCTGGGCATGGATTTTCTGTATTACAATTTCCTTTCAAAAAACCCGCCGCTGGAAGATATTTTGCAAAAAACCGGCCTTAAGGCGCAACAGGTTGCCTATGTCGGCGACGACCTTATTGATATCCCCGTACTGTTGCGCGCCGGGCTGGCCTGCGCCGTCAAAAACGCGCGTGAGGAAGTCAGGCAAATCTGCCATTACACCACGGCCGCTGCGAGCGGGCAGGGCGTCTTCCGCGAAGTGGCCGAGCTTATTCTCCGCGCACAGGGTTTCTGGGGCGAAGTTTTGGTTAAAGCCCGCGCGGGCGAAATCGGCCTGAGCCGCAAAGAAACGCCGTTGCTGGTAGATTTCAAAACATGGGGGCCGCAAAAATGCCGCTGCCGCAAATAATATCGCTTGCCGTAATAATAATGCTGGCTTTATTCCTGCCTTTTCTGGTGCGTAAGGTGGAGGAGCAGCTTGAAGCCTTTCTGTTTATCCTCGGCGTCGCCGCCGTCAGCATTACCGGCGTGTGGAGCGCGCACCTCGCGCTGGAAGCGGCGACTGAGCCGGTAAAGATTTCGCTGGCGGTGCTTATAATGGGGTTGATGTTCAGGTTTTTCCGCAAACAAATCAATATTTTTATTGAATCGGCGGAGCGTAAAGCCGGCCTCAGGCCGGCGATATTTTGTTTTATACTTGCGCTTTCTCTGCTTTCAAGCATTATAACGGCCATAATAGCCGCGCTTGTACTGTGCGAGATTGTGGCAACGCTCAAACTCTCCCGTCGCGATACCGTATGGGTAATTATTATGGGCTGCTTTGCGATAGGGCTTGGCGCGGTGCTTACGCCGCTGGGGGAGCCGCTTTCAACTATCGTCACATCCAAACTTTCCGGCCCGCCGCATGAAGCCGGTTTTTTTTATTTGTTTCGGCTTTTGTGGATATTTATAGTGCCCGGCGTTTTGTTTTTTGCCGCGGCGGCAGCGCGTATAAAAGACGGGCAGAATAAAACTGAAGTCCGTCTTGAGCAGGAAAGCGTAAAGCAAATCATAATCCGCGCGGCAAAAGTATTTTTGTTCGTGGCGGCTTTGGTTTTATTCGGCAAAGGGCTTACGCCGCTGGCGGAAATTACTATAATGAAACTGCCTTCATGGGCGCTTTACTGGGCCAACGGAATATCGGCCATTCTTGATAACGCCACGCTGGCCGCGGCCGAAATCGTGCCCGCGATGACAAATGAGCAGATAAAGTTCCTGCTGATAGCTTTGATAGTTTCCGGCGGGTTTTTGATACCCGGCAATATCCCCAATATCATCTGCGCGTCCAAATTTAAAATTAAAAGCAAGGAGTGGGCAACATCCGCGCTGCCGCTTGGACTGGCGGTAATGCTGGTTTATTTTATTATTCTGAACTTAATGCCCGTGTCCAAAATATGATACTTAATGAAGTTTTGCTGCGGCTTTTTGTTTCGGTGTTATTGGGCGGGCTGATAGGGCTTGAGCGTCGCTACCACGATAAACCCGCGGGTTTTATGACCAATACGCTCATCTGCGTAGGCTCATGCGTGTTTGCTTTATGCTCGGCGTATTCGGCTTCCGTATCCGGCGGGGACCCAGCGCGCATAGCGGCGCAGGTGGTGGCCGGCGTTGGTTTTTTGGGCGCGGGCAGCATACTCAGGGAAGGCAATAAAATATCCGGCCTTACCACCGCGGCCAGCATATGGGTTGTGGCGGCTATCGGTATGGCCGTAGGCTTGGGCAATTTTGTTTTGGCGGCTTCGGCCACTTTTGCCGCGCTGCTGCTGCAGTTTGTGGTGCGCAAAATTATGGACGCTTTTGACCATGTGCGTCTTTTTGAAAGTATTACGATTAAGTGCGAGCCTGACTGGAGCGTGGTGGAAAAAATAAATTCCACCATAACCAGGCACAAGGCCGATATAGTGAAAGAGGAAGTTTTTAAGGATGAAGGCCTTTTTATAATAAAGCTGGTCGTAAATATGTCTTCAAGGGCTTTCTCTTCAACTTTCAGGGAGCTGCTTGCCCTGAAAGAAATTAAATTCCTGGATAAATAAATATGAACACAAAAAATATACCGTTGTTTAACCTCAAAGAGCAGCATGAAAGCATTAAAACGGAGCTTAATAATGCCGCGCTGGAAGCTTTAAATTCCATGCAGTGGCTGCTGGGCCCCAAGACCAAAGCCTTTGAAGCGGATTTCGCTAAACTGCTGGGCGCAAAACACTGCGTGGCGTGCTCATCGGGCGCGAGCGCAATACAAATTGCGCTTATGGCCGCCGGTGTAGGCAGAGGGGACGAAGTTATTACTACGCCTTTTACCTTTGTGGCGACCACGACTTCCGTTTCGCTCACCGGCGCGGATTTTGTTTTTGCCGATATTGACCCGCACACCTACAACCTTGACCCGAAGCTGATAGAAAGCAAAATAACCAAAAAAACCAAGGCTATTCTTCCCGTGCATTTGTTCGGTTATCCGGCCGATATGCCCGAAATTCTTAAAATCGCCGCGAAACACAATCTTAAAGTTATTGAAGACTGCGCGCAAAGCCATTTGGCGCAGTGCGACGGCGTGTTCACCGGCTGCCTGGGCGACGCGGGCGCCTTCAGCTTTTACCCGAGCAAAAACCTGGGCGCGTGCGGCGACGCTGGCGCGATAATAACCAATAATAAATTTATGGCCGACGCCTGCGAGAGCATACGCCACAGCGGCCGCAGCGCCGGCAAGGCTTATGAATACGACCGCGAAGGCTCCACGCTTCGCATTGACGAAATCCAGGCTGCGCTGCTGGGCGTAAAACTGCCGCATCTGCAAAAGTGGACGGAGCAGCGCCGCGCCGCTGCCGCCCTGTACCGCAAAGAGCTTAAGGACGTGCCGCAGGTCAAATTGCCGCCGGCCGAAAGCGCGGGCTGGAGCCAGAGCTATTATGTCTTCACGCTGCGCGTAAAAGACCGCGACAGCCTTGCCGCGCATCTTAAGGCCAATAATATCGGTAATGCGATTTACTATCCCCTGCCGCTTTACAAACAGCCGTGTTATGCGCATTTGAAGATAAATCCCGCGGATTACCCGCACACGGAATACGCGGCGAAAGAAGTGCTCTCTGTACCCATGTATCCGGAGCTTTCCGCCGGGGACGTTAAAATTGTCTGCGACGTAATAAAAGAATTTTACGGCGTGTAGATTTTAACGGTTTAAAGTATCCAAACCCTTCCGCCGGAAGCTGAAGCGTCAAAATAGCCGGCAGGGGAAAACGCCTGGCATATTTTCGTAAACTTGTCGCTGCTTATTTTCGTATTGCGTGCAAAACAAAGTATCTGCCCTTTTTTTGCCGTGGAAGTGGGCCTTTCTTTTGTCCATGTTTCTACGTCATACACAATGGAAAACGTAAGATATTCGTTTGAAGGCGTCTTTGTGCCCAAATATACGGTTGCAAGGCCGTCCAATATGCGCCATACGTCATTGCCTATTACGCACGTGTTTGCCGGCGAGCAATCGCCGGGGATTTTAATGTCCAGCTGATCAAAATCCGTTGCATAAGAACCGGTGGTAAGATTGTATCTTTCCTGCGCGTCCGCAATGGCTTTCAGCAAAGGGAAGGTAGCTGAACCCTTAGACTTTAAAACAGCTTTTTGATATTGCGGCAGGGCGATAGCGGCAAGAATGCCGATAATTAAAACAACGACTAATAACTCAATTAGAGTAAAAGCCATTTTGTTGAGTTTCATGAGTGTCTCCTCTTGGATTTAAAAATAAGCTACCATTTTTTATATCAAACTAATCCCGCAAAAGCAATAGGATAAATACAAAACCCCCGCGCATTAAATCCGCGGGGATTTTCCACCCTCACCCGCTCACTGCGTTCGCCGCCCTCTCCCATCACGAAGGGAGAGGGGAATGGCCTTTACAATGCTATTCAAGCTAAAATAGTATTCTTTGGCGTGATATTAATATCACCCTCTCACTTAATTCCCCTCCAATGGAGGGGTGTCAGGCGAAGCATGACGGGGTGGTCAATAGAAGGTCTCTTTTTTCTCTCCCGCTCCCTTCGTGATGGGAGAGGGCCGGGGGCCCCACCTTGGGGCCGGGGTGAGGGTGGATATAAAAAAACCAGCGCGTTTTAAATGCGCTGGAGGCTGAGTAAAAGGTTTTTTCTCTAATAACAGACAGAAATATATAGCAAAATATAATATGCGCCGGCGGGATGTATATTATTTACTATTTTTGAATTCCGCCAGTTGCGCGGCGGTAAGCATATCTTTCATATTGCCGGCCGTATGCAGCCCGCTTTTGGTTATATAGGAAAGATTTCCCCGCGCTGCCGGCCTTGTAAATATGCCGCCGTCTTTGGTTTTGTACCACGGGTTTGCGGCGGTTATGCCGCATGCAGTTTCATGCGGTTCAAGCAGTTTTTGCGCGGCATTAAATTTTTGTATGCGCGCCATGGTTTCGCGCGGGATATCGGCCGCGGGCAGGTAAATATTTCTGATTTTTATATCCTCAAGCCCGCTCAACGCGTAGCTCGCGCTTTTTGTATTGCCGTTTAGGAACAGGCACTCTATTTCCGCGCGGCCGCTTGCCAAAACGGCTTTGCGCAGGACGTCCGCGCTTATGCCCGCGCCGATAATTTTTATTTTGCCGCTTTCTTTTATGAGCAGCGCGTCGGCGTAGCGGCCGCGTAAAATATGCTGCGCGCCGCGCCCCGTAAATAATCCGCAGAATAAAAGCGCAAAAATTACCGAGCACCAAAAAACGCCGTATAAAATTTTACGTTTTACTATCGGCAGATTAAGGAAAGCGAAAAGCGCGACATAATACGCCGCCACCGTTGTCGGCTTTAACGCGCTTGCGGTATATTTTGACAGCGCGAAACCGGCAAAAAATTCCACCAGCATTTTGAAAATTACCAGCAAAAATTCCAAAACAAAAACCGAAGCTTTAAAAATAAAATCTAAATGTAATAACGCAATCAACCAGGTAAAAAATCCGCAGCCCATTATAATGCCGCTTAAAGGCACCAGCAGGATATTTGAAAGCGCGGCCGTGAAAGAAATTTTATAAAAATAATTCGTAAACACCGGCAGCAGCGCCGCCTGCGCGGCCAGCGAAACAAAAAACAGCCGCAGTATGAAAGTTAAAATTTTATTCGGCCCAAAATCAAGTTTAAAATTGGAAACCAGCAGTATAATGCCCGAAGTCGCCAGAAAGGACATTTGGAACCCGGCTTCAAACAGGCTCTGCGGGTTTATGATTAAAATCAGCAGCGCGGCGGCCGTAAAGCCCTGCAGCACGCCGCTTTTACGCCCAAGTATAAAGCCGACGGTGGCAAACAGCGTCATAAGATATGCTCGCAGCAGCGGCGCGTCCGCGCCGGCGATAAGCGTGTAAAACGCGGTCAGCAGCAAAGCCGCCGCGGCCGAAGTCCTGCGCCCCGCGCCGGCCAGAGAGCATAAAAAATAAACTATCAGCGCGACAAAACCCACATTGCCGCCGCTGGCCACCAGCAAATGCATGGCGCCGCTGTCCTGGAAAGCGGCGTACAAACTGCGGCTGATATCGCCCTTTTCGCCAATGGTTATGCCGGTAAGAATTGCGCTTAAATCCGCGTCAAAATTATTTTGGAAAGTATTTAAGATGCCGTTTCTTATAACCGATAATCCTGCCCAAAAGCGCGAGTAAACTCCCGTAACCTGCGCGCTTTGCGCGCGTATCTGCGCGAAAACGTTTTTGCGCGCAAGATATTTTGCCCAGTTGAAACTGCCGAAGTTGGCGTCGCTTTCAACCGGCCCGATGTTTCCGCGCAGCAGCACCCGCTGGCCCCTCAAAATTTGCGGGCAGTTATTGCAGCTTACATAAGCGTTTAGATTTTGTTCTTTTATCTGCGCGAAGAACGTCGTGCGCGCGCCTTTGACCTGCGGGTAGGAAATTACCGAAACTTCAATTTCCGCATTTTCCGCGGCGGCAAAAGGTTTCGGCGCGGGCGGTTTTAAAAACAGTGCAAGGCAGGCCGCGTACAGCAATAAAAGCAGAAACAAAGGCCTGCGGTAGAAGGATATATGCATAGCTGCTGCCGTACGGCGTTGTTAAATTTTTGTGCGGCCTTTTAAAGCGTGGGAAAGCGTCATCTCGTCAATATAATCAATATGCCCGCCAAGCGGCATGCCGTAGCCTATGCGGCTTACTCTGCCCACCAGGCCGCGCAGGACGTCGGCGATATAAAGGGAAGTCGCCTCGCCTTCCGTATCCGGGTTGGTGGCTATAATAACTTCGCGTATTTCCTGCGGCGAGTTTTGCACGCGCTCAATAAGCTCTTTCATTTTGAGGGAATCCGCCGTGCGCCCGTCCAGCGGCGATATGGAGCCGTGCAAAACGTGGTAAACGCCGTTGAAGGCGCGCGTTTTTTCTATGGCTTCAATATCTTTGGGTTCTTCCACCACGCAGAGCAGCGTTTGCTCGCGAGAATCGTCCGCGCAGATATCGCAGACGCCGCCTTCGCTGTAGGCAAAGCATTGCGGGCAGTAGTGCACGCTTTCGCGCATTTTGAGCAGCGCCTGCGTAAATTCCGCGACTTCGCCTTCGCTCGCGCGCAGATAGTGCAGCGCAAAACGCTCGGCCTGGCGCGGGCCCACGCCGGGCAGACGGCGGAAGGCTTTTATGAGTCTTTCAAGGCTTTTCATGGTTTTTTCAGACCGGCTCCGTCAGATACCCGCCGAAAATATTTAAGATTTTCTGCGTTGTTTCGCTTATTTCACGCGCGGGCGCATCAATTTGCGCGGCGGCCTGCGTTTGCGGCTGCAGCCAGGCGGAATAATCGCCGGCTATAAAGGGTTCCTCGTCGCTTATGACGGCCTGCGGCGCAGGCTTTGGCGCGGCGATAACCTGCGCGGTCTGTCTGTACGCGGGCGCTGTGCCCGCCGGCTGGCCGCGCTGCGCGGCAAAAGTAAAATCTATATTTGCGCCGGCGGCTTTAAATGCGGCGGCCCGCAAATCTTTAATGCGTTTTTTAAGCGTGTCCAGAAGGAAAGAATCCTTTTCCTTAAAAGTAAGCAGCCATTTATTTTCCTCGGGGAAAGAGGGTTCCGCGTCCTGCAAAACATCATGAAGAAATGGGAATTGCGCCGCGATATTCTGTTTGAAAGCTGCCCATACGGCCTGATTGTCCTGCGGCGCGGCCGCCGCTGCGGGTATAGCCGCCGCTTTTTGCGCCGGCATTTTTTCCGTCTGCGGTTTTGGCTCCGTACTTTGCGCGGGCGCGGCGGCCGGTTCAGTTAAAGTTTTTTTTTCGGCGGGCGTATTAGTATTATGGGGCCCGCCGGCGGGCGCGCCGCTTTCCAGCGCTTCAAGGCGGGCTATAAGGCTTTCTATGTCAACCGCGCTCTCCATAATGGTAAACAGCCCGACTTCGGCAGAAAGCAAAGGGGTATCAGAAAACTTAACTTCGTCCGCCAGTTTTGAAATTTTGCGCGTAAGCGCGGCGATAAACGCGGGCGAGGTTTCTTTCAAAATATCTTTGGCGTTTGCAAAAGGCTCCGCGCCCGCGTTGAGCGATAAATAAAAAATTTCGCCGAATGCGGTTTTAAGGTCTTTAAGCAGGCTGACGGCGTCAAAGCCTTCGGCGCGCATGGTTTCAAAAACTTTGTGCAGCGCGGGGCCGTCCCTGCGCGCGACGGCAAAAACCGCGTTTTTAACAAGGTGCTGCGGCAGCAGTCCCAGCATTTCCGCGGCGAGCTCTTTGCCCACTTTGCCGTCGGAAAACGCTATCGCCCTGTCCAGTATCGTCAGCGCGTCGCGCAGCGCGCCGCCCGCGTATTTGGCTATTATGCGCGCGGCTTCTTCGTCAAGTTCTATATTTTCCGCGCCGGCAAGGTCAAGCAGGTGGGAGGAGATTTCTTCCTCGGTAATCGGTTTGAAACGGAAAGCCTGGCAGCGCGATGAAATCGTCAGCGGCACTTTATGCAGCTCGGTCGTGGCGAGGATAAAAACCACGTGCGCGGGCGGCTCTTCAATAGTTTTAAGCAAAGCGTTAAAGGCCGAGGCGGAAAGCATGTGCACCTCGTCCAGTATGAAAACTTTATATCTGTCGCGGCCGGAGGAAAGGGCCACGGTGTCTATTATCGCCTCGCGCACTTTGTCAACGCCGGTATTACTGGCGGCGTCAAGCTCAAGCACGTCCATATCGGCGGATGCGGCGATTTCCCTGCACTGCGGGCATTTGCCGCAGGGGTCAGGCGTGGGTTTATTTTCGGGGTGGCCAGTGCAGTTTAAGGCTTTTGCAAAAAGCCGCGCGGAAGTCGTTTTGCCGCAGCCGCGCGGGCCGTAAAATAAATAAGCGTGCGCGATGCGCCCCGTCTTAAGAGCGTTTGTGAGCGTTTTTGACACAGCCTGCTGGCCGACGACTTCCCCGAAAGTCTGCGGGCGGTATTTGTTGGCCAGGCTGGTATAGGTTTTCTGCGCGCCGTTTGCGGCGGCGTCTTCAAACATTTCCATATTTTATTCAACGTGCATGTATAAAGGGTTTATGGCTCCCGGCAGCAGCTGTGCCGCGCCGTCTATAACGAACTGCACGGCCATAGCGCAAAGAATCAGGCCGAAGACGCGCGTGATTATCTGCATGCCGTTATTTCCGAAAATTCTTACCAGCCTGCGCGACATGTACAGCACGAAAGCTATAACCCCGCAGACGGCGGCCAGCGCAAGAAGCATGAGGAAATTCGCAACAAATCCCGTCGCCTGCTGGGAAAATAAAATAACCGTCGTAAGCACGCCCGGCCCCACGAAAAGCGGTATCGCCACCGGCACTATTATGCTGCTGAGCCTGGCTTTTGCTTCCTTAAACGGGTTTTGCGCGGTTGGTTTTTTGGCAAGGCCGTCATTGTCAAATTTGGGTTTGCCGTTCATCAGGCGCATACCTATCATCATCAGCAAAATGCCGCCCGCTATCCTGAAAGCCGGTATGGTGATGCCGAACATTTTAAGGAAAGGCTGGCCCGTAAAATAGAAAAACGCGCATATTACGAATATTGTCAGGCCCAGCAGTTTTGCCACGGTTTTCTGTACTTCAACCGGATCTTCATTGACCGCTTCAAGGAACATAGGCAAATTGCCTATGGGGTTGATAATGGCTATTACGGCAAAGAAAAAACTCAAAGCGGGGGAAAAGTCTATATGCATTTATTGTCCCTCAGATATTTTTCAGAGCATGCAGTAAAAGAGAAATGGGCAGTACAGGGATCGAACCTGTGGCCTTCCGCGTGTGAGGCGGACGCGCTACCGCTGCGCCAACTGCCCGTGAATACAGAGGCTTTTTACCGGCCCCTGATTTTGATATATTTTAACATATTTTGACGGCCGCATAAATATGTCCGGCCGGGTTCGGGCCGGCCGGAATTATATGAAGAACAGCCCGCGCGCGCCGCGGGCTGCTCTCGCTGTATCAGACTTTAAAAATTAATTAACCGGAAAATACCTTCCGTTGCCTACAATTACCGG
>JAISDW010000095.1 GCA_031264445.1 Elusimicrobiota bacterium | reverse complement strand
GTGATCAAGCATTCTTTTATCTTGTTCAACCCTTTTTGCATCTGATGATATTAGCTCTATTTCTCGCGCTGGATGTTTAACATATTTCCCGCTCTTACCTATCGTATACACATTTCCGGAGTAAAAAATATCACTGACAAATATCCACTCGTTTTTATTTCGTAATGGTTTGCCGTTTTCAATCGTTACCCCGTCATTACAAAGGGATTGAAATGTTTTATCCTGTTTTTTAATGCGGTAATATAAACTTATAAAACCGTCGGCGTCGTCACAGGTTAAGACGGGGCTGTCGGATTTCATTAGGCTATAACGCAGAACTGGAACAGTGGAATAAGCGAGATCATTGTTCCGAAGCCCCTTTTCATACTGGTCACCAAGCCCGAAAGCATGGCCCATTTCATGCTCCAGCTCCGAGACAAAATAATAACGCTCCGTGTTCTTTGCCATAATATTATTGATTTCTTTCCTTTTTGAAATTAACTCCTCACTGGAAAAATCAGTGGAGATATTAAAACTATCCCTTCCGGGGCTAAGGCATATTTGAGGCATAGGTTCGGCGGTAAAGTAAGAAGGGCTGCCGTCATAACCATGGAAGCAATAGGCGATATCATAAATTATAAACAAATCGCATTTGCCGCTGTCCTCATCGGTATGGCGTATGATTTTTTCAGATCCCTCAAACCCATAAGCAGCGTTTTTAATAACGCTCGGGGTAATGGATGAGAAATCGTCAAACTCTTTATCCCTGCCCGCATTTCCTATAATGTCATATATACCTTGAGTCCACGCATTGTGAGCAAAGAGGACTTGTGTAGACAGGTCATTATAACTTAGCTTTTTTAGTTCGCGTTCTCCTATGTGTAGGCAATAACGTATAGGCTCGCCAGATACAACTTTGTAAATAAGATAAGGCGAGGCTTTGTCATTATAGTTATAATAGGAATGCTCGGCTCCGGTTCTGAAATCCTTTTCTAAATCATATTCATGGCCATAGGAGTTGCCCGCCGCGTGCAACGGCGCGGTAAATGCCGGGTACAGGAAAATAAACAAAAATATATACAGAACGAAACGGAGAAAAAAGTCAGAAGTTAGATTATAGACAGACACGGTGTCCATTGAGAGAAATTTTTTGTTTTTCATAATATTACTCCATAATATATAGACTTTTGCCTATTAGGCCTAAATTTTTAATTTTATATACAAGAATAAAATATCATAGCAAATAACGTTGAACATATTATTACAAGCACCTTGTTTTTCATTTTTTAACGCCACTTGTGTACAACATAATATGATGCGCGGCATTAAAATAATTATTTTGCTTTAACTTAAGACTTAACAACCTCTAATATATTTTATTATACTAAGATTTATAAAAGACAAGCAAAATATTTGTACAACTTTAATAGATGCAATAATATCCAGTTTTGGGGGCGGCCTTCTCAAAATATTTGATAAAAATATATTTCAAGATATTATGGGTTTAATAAAAATGAAGTAATGCCCCGCGCTTCTCTTGCGGCTTTGATGAAAATCCTTAAAAACTTTTGTTAATCCGGCAGGTTTTAAAAAAATTTCAGATTAAATTTGTTAGAATTTTGATAGAGCATTGCTGTGCGTATTATTTGCCCTGCTTTTTAATTTCGGAGAGTTAAAATTATGATCAATAAAATATTTGTTATTTGCGTATTTCTGTTTTCCTGCGTTTGCCCTTTAAAAGCCGGAAATAAAAATATCAGATGGATAGAGGGCCTTATCCCGTACGACGCGGGGGGGAAATTCAAATTGCCCTCAGCGGGTGATAATATCGCGCCTTCGGATTATTCCGACCCCAATAATTGGCTGGCAATGCCTAAAAAAATAAATAAGAAAGCCGATGTTTTTTTTGTTTATCCGACTTCCTGGCGCGCGGGGGATAAATATCCCGTATCAGATATTAATAATCCCGAAATGCGCTATTGGGCGGAATTTTATTTAAAGTACCGCGCGGACGCTTTTAAAACCTCCGGCAATATTTTCGCCCCGTATTACAGGCAGCTGGACGCGGCTTTTGTAATGTCCGCGGGAAAGGACGCGATGGGGTATTTTGGCGGTGTTCCGCAAACGGATATTGTTGCCGCGTTTGATTATTACATAAAAAATTTCAACGGCGGCAGGCCTTTTATTTTGGTCGGCCACAGCCAAGGCTCGATAATGCTTATGCTGCTGCTCAGCGGATATTTGAAGGAAAATCCGGAAGTTTATAAAAGAATGATTGCAGCTTATGTTATCGGGGCCGCCGTTACTGAAGATTTTTACAGGCAAAACCGGCATTTAAAACCGGCGCAGCGCCCTGACGACGTGGGTGTAATAATTTCCTATAATACCGAAGCCCCTCGGGTTGACGGGAAAAATCCTATGTCCGATGCAAAGTCCGTTTTGATTAACCCCGTTTCCTGGAAAACAAGTGAAGAGCCCGCGCCAAAAGAAGAAAATATCGCCTCGCTTTACGTAAGCGAAGACGGCAAAGCGGCGAAGAAAAAATTCAAACATTTGGCCGATGCCAGGATTGATAAAAAGAGAGGCACAATAATATGTTCCACGGCGGGCAGGGATATGTGGAGCTCGGCCAAAGAATCCCGCGCGTATTTCCCTTTGGGAGTGTTTCACGAAAACGATATCCCGCTTTATTATTATAATTTGCGGAAAAACGCGGAAACACGCGTAAAACAATATTTCAAAAACAAGTGATATTAAAGGAAATCCAAATATACTATAATTTTTTTACGGCTTACTTAAGATCTTATATAAAATAATTTTTACCAACTTCAAGAACCGGCGAGGACGAACAATGAAACAAGATAAAACGAATGACACTGACTATGCCGCGATGCGCCAAAAGGCCAATGCGTACTGCCGCCAGTATTATGCAAAAAACAGGAAAAAGATGGTTGCGCGCGGCAGAAAGTATTACAGAGAAAACAAAGAAAAAGTAAAAGAATACACCCACAATTATTATGTTAGAAATCGCGAGAAGGTACTCGCGGCCAACAAAAAATATTATAAAGAAAATAGGGAAAAAAGAAAAGAATACAGCCGTAGCCATTATATAAAAAACCGTGAGAAAATTATCGCGGTTCACAAAAGCTATTATATAAAAAATAAGAAAAAAATTTCAGCGGCGAATAAAAAATACTACGCTAAAAGAAAAAGAGAGGCGCAGGTATGATATGCTTTCCTGACGGTATAAGGATTAATATACTGTAAAAACGATCTAAGGAGCGATAAATGCAAAATATTCTGACCTTAAGAAATACGGGAGTGCTGAATTATAAAACGGCGCGGGCCGTTTTGGCGCAGACGCTTATTTTGGCGGCCGCGCTCGTTTTGCCGTCTGTATGCCATTATTTTAAGCTGTCCGTATCCGCGTTCGTGCCTATGCACTGGCCCATACTTTTTGCGGGGCTTATTTACGGCAGAAAAAGCGGTTTAATGCTTGGCATTGCCGCGCCGGTTATCAGCTTTTTAATCAGCGGTATGCCCGCGGGCGCTATGCTGCCAATTATGATTTTGGAGCTTGCAACATATGGCTTTATAGCGGGTTTTGCAAAAGAAAAACTTAACCTTAATTCTTTGTTTGCCGTTATCTGCGCTTTATTTTGCGGCAAGCTGGTTTATATCGGGGCCGCGTTAATGATAAACAATTCTTTTTCACTTGCGTTTGTCAAGAACGCCGCTTTTATAATAATCCTTCAGATTATTTTACTTCCTTTTTTGGCTGATGCATGGATAAGCAAAAAATAGCCGCTTTTTTTAATAGCATTGCTGCGACGTGGGACGCAAACGAAAGACCCGGAGTTTATAATACCGCCCAAATAATAATTGACAAAATCGCGCCGCAGCCTGCGTCTAAAATTTTAGACATAGGCTGCGGCACGGGTGTTTTGTATCCGTTTTTGCAGGCTTACAATCCCTCGGAAACTTTGCATGTGGATTTATCAGAAAACATGCTCGCGGAGTTTTGTAAAAAGCATCCGAAAGCCGCCGTTCTGTGCGCGGATTTTGAAACCGCCCGTCTTAAAAAAAACTATTTTGATTATATAATAGCTTACAATGTCTTCCCGCATTTTATTGATAAACAAAAAGTGTTTGATAATGCTTTTAGTTTTTTAAAACAGGGCGGCTCTTTTTACATCGTGCATTCAATGACGCGGGAAGAATTACAAAGAGTGCACGGCTCAAACAGCCAGACCGAAGAAGACCTTTTGCCGCCTTCCGCCGCAATGGAATTGATGTATTTGAATGCTGGCTTTAAAAATATTGTTATTGAAGAGAAAAGCCCCGGATTTTACTCATTCGGAATTAAACCCGCTTAAGCGGAACAGGCAAAAACTGCTCTAGGCATTCTCGTTAACCAATGTTGAGCCGATGTCTTTCATCAGGACGGGGAGGTCTTTTCTTTCACGCGCCGCTTCTTTGCGCATGCCGGCAATAACATACAGCCCTTTAACGTCAAATTCCAATAGTTTAAACATTTTTTTCGTATAATCAAAATATTCCTTGAACATATCAGAATCCGGGTTACCCTGCGTAAATACAAGAATCAGCTTCTTTCCTGCATTTTCTTCTTTGAAATGCGGGGAGAACCGCGGCGTAATTTGTGCAAACAGCCTATCCGTGAATATTTTTGCCTGGGCACTCATCTGCCCCATATAAACAGGCGAGCCGAGAATCAAGGCATCGGCGTCTTTAAGCGCGGTATAAATTTTCTGCATATCGTCGTTAATAACGCAGCGTTTATCACCCTGTATGCAGCCCAAACAGCCTTTGCACGGCTTGATATCCAGATCGCTGAAATGCCAGGACTGCGTTTTTGCGCCTTTCTCTTTCGCGCCTTCAAGTATTTTATTTATTGTCCAAGCGGTATTGCCCTCTTTGTGCGGGCTTGCGCTGAATCCGATAATTTTCATTTTCACTCCCTGCGTATCTGATTGTAAGCTATAATCATTCTATCAATTTATTATCGGCATGAGGATTTATGCTTGCTGTTCCAGCTTGTCTGCGATAAGCTCGCCGGCATAAAAACCATTTTGCGCTGAATTTTTTAATCAATAATAATTGCAAAGTTAAATCCCACCCCGCCTTAGGGATATTTGTCCCTAAGGCGTAATGTATACAAATTTGCGCCATTTGCGTAAGCTGCTTAAGTAAAATTGTAAAATAAATATATATAAGGCATCTATATTAATACTTCGGGAGACGGAAAGAATGCAATCTTCATTTCTTAAAAACGCGTGCATGGCGGTTTTGAAAGCATTGCCGCCGGCCGCTTTTTACGGGTTGTTTATTATCCTAAATCTTACTGTTTTTAATGATATTTTTATGTACTTCCCGTTTTTGTACGAATTCTTAAATTATCGTTTTTGGGGATTTGTGTGGCGCCAGCAGACTGTTTTGTATTACCTGCTTAATTCTTTCTATCTTTTTATAACAGTATTTGTTTTTGCTGGATATCATTTTTGGCTTTTGCGCGGCTGCGTTAAAGGTCGTGGGGAGACAGGGTTGAAAGCTGTTTTAGGGATTTCGCTTAAACTTTTTATCTTTAACGCGGTTTTTGTTTTCCTTTATAATTTATTTTTATCTTTTGTGGCGCCCGAAGATGACAATTTGCGCGTTTATATGTTTACTCTTTACGGACTGGATGGTGAGGCGGTTTTATTTGCTTTTATCTTTATTTTGAACTTCTGTATTATGACAGCCTTCGCGGATAAGAAGGGCTTCTTCGCGCGGGATACTTTTTTATCAAGCATGGAAAAGATGATGCAGATGTTTTTCATCTTGCTTATGGGTGCTTTGGTTTTGTTTTTTGGCGCGGGTTTCGGCCTTAAATTTTTTAATAAAAATGTTGCAGGTAGGCTTTTTGAGGCTTTCGGAAATCATTATATATTTTGGTGGCTACAGGGTTTTTTAAGTTTTTTTGCACTTTGCATTGTGGACGGGTTTGGATTGCTTTTTTCCTTGCGCGGCGAGGATTCTTATGCGGCTAGGCATTCCGGCGCCGCCGCGCTGCTGCCGGCCGGCTATACGCCGCTGATGTGGGCCGCGTCGCAGGGCGATATTGCCTGCCTGCGCCGGCTTTTGGCCTCGCACAGGGTAGATGTCAACGCCCGCCACCCTCAGGACGGCTGCACCGCGCTTCTGCTTGCCGTGAAGGAGGGGGATTTTGACGCCGCACAGGCGCTTATTCTGGCAGGGGCGGACGTTAACGCCTCGGACAAAAGCGGCGTTTCCTGCAAGACGGCGGCTTTTGCGGCCGGCCATGCGGATATCGTGCAACTGCTGGACTCACATGGGGCGCGCTAGCATTGCAGCCTGCTTATTTCCCTTCCAATTCTCTCTTAAGATACTGCCCTGTGTGGGATTTACCGGCGGCGGCTATTATGTCCCGCACGCTGCCTTCGGCCACAAGATGGCCGCCCTTGTCCCCTCCCTCGGGGCCGAGGTCAATTATCCAGTCCGCAGTCTTAATGATATCCAGATTATGCTCTATCACCAGTACCGTATTGCCCGCGTCGCTGAGACGGTGCATTACGCTCAGCAGCTTGTCAATATCGGCGAAGTGCAGGCCGGTGGTGGGCTCGTCCAGAATATAAAGCGTGTCGCCCGTGCTGCGACGCGAAAGCTCGTCCGCCAGTTTGACGCGCTGCGCCTCCCCGCCGGAAAGCGTCGTAGCGCTCTGGCCCAGTTTTATATAACCCAGGCCAACGTCCTGCAGAGTTTTTAAAATATTGCGGATTTTGGGTATGCTCTCAAAAAAGATAACGCCTTCGTCAACGCTCATGGCCAGCACGTCGGCGATGTTTTTGTTTTTGAAGTAAACCTGCAAAGTATCCTCGTTAAAGCGTTTGCCGCCGCATTCCTCGCACCGTACGTAAATATCAGGCAGGAACTGCATCTGTATTTTTATAATGCCGTCGCCTTCGCATTTTTCGCAGCGGCCGCCTTTGACATTGAAACTGAACCGCCCTGGCCCGTAGCCGCGGCGTTTGGCCTCGGGCATTTGCGCGAAAAGCTCGCGTATATGCGTCCACGCGCCGGTGTAGGTGACGGGGTTGCTGCGCGGCGTTTTGCCGATTGGGTCCTGGTCAACTATGATGACTTTATTTATGTGTTCCAGCCCTTTGATTGTTTTATGTGCGCCCGGGACGGCCTTGCTGCCCGTGAATTTTTTTAAAACCGCGTTGAACAAAATATTATGTACCAGCGTGCTCTTGCCCGAGCCGGAAACCCCGGTCACGCACACAAACAGCCCGAGCGGGATTTTTACGTTTATGTTTTTTAAATTAAACTGGCTTGCGCCCGCGATTTCTATCCACTTTTTCCCGGGCTTGCACGGGTTAAGGTTGGGCTGTATCCGGCGCGTTCCGTTAAGATATGCGGCGGTTATTGAATTTTTGTCTTTAAGGAAATCCGCGCGCGCGCCCTGCGCGGTTATTTTGCCGCCGTATTCGCCCGCGCCCGGGCCCAGCTCTATGAGATGGTCGGCCGCGAGAATTGTGTCTTTATCGTGCTCAACTATAATCAAAGTATTGTCAAGGTCGCGCAGGTTTTTAAGGGTTTGTATAAGCCTGTCATTGTCGCGCGGGTGGAGGCCGATGGTCGGCTCGTCCAGCACATAAAGCACGCCGGTAAGGCCGCTGCCTATTTGCGTGGCAAGGTGTATGCGCTGCGCTTCCCCGCCAGATAGCGTCTGGCTCTTGCGTTCAAGCGTCAGGTAAGCGAGGCCCACGCTGTTTAAAAAACCCAGCCGCGCGCGGATTTCCTTTAGAATCTGTTTGGCTATAATCTGCTCGCGCTCGCTCAGTTTGAGATTATTGACAAAATCCAAAGCCGCGCCCACCTGTAAAGCGGTAATCTGCGCTATGTTTTTGCCGCCCACGCGCACGGCCAGCGCCTCGGGCTTGAGCCTTGCGCCGCTGCAGACGGGGCACGTGATTTCGCGCATGAATTTATTGTAAATTTCCTCGCGCACAAACTCGCTTTCGCTGTCCTGATGCCTGCGTTTGAGGTTTCCGATAACGCCCTCAAAAGCTTGGTAATTATGCGCCCAGTGCACTTTATACTCCACGTCCGCGCCGCCGTGCAGCAGGATATCCCGCTGTTTTTTTGT
>JAISDW010000141.1 GCA_031264445.1 Elusimicrobiota bacterium | reverse complement strand
TTTATAGTTTTCGCGCTGGGCCCGTGCGAGCCGCTTATCCCTATCCTAATGTACCCCGCCGCGGCAAACGGCGGAGCTTTGCAGCTGTGCGCCGTAGTTTTGGTTTTCGGCGCGGCCACAATCGGCACCATGCTTTTTGTGGTGCTTAATGCGTGCTACGGCCTGAGTTTTATAAGTATGAAACCAATGCAAAAATGGGCCAATGCGATGGCCGGTTTGGGCATTCTGGCCTGCGGGCTTTCAATGCGGTTTTTGGGATTATAAACGCGGCCGCGGCAGCGTCGGCCCCTCGTGAAATTTGCGCCCGCGCTAACCGCGCGGGTGCAGTTTTTTATGTTTCTCTTTAATGTCCCGCACGTTGACGTGCGTATAAATCTGCGTGGTATTAAGGCTCTCGTGCCCAAGCATTTCCTGCAGCGCGCGTAAATCCGCGCCGCCCTTCAGCATGTGGCTTGCAAAAGTATGGCGGAACAAATGCGGATGCACGCGCCGCGCTATGCCGGCGGCTTTGCCCAGTTGTTCAATATCTTTCCACACGCTCACGCGGCTGAGCTTTCTGCCGGAGCGGTTTAAAAAAACTTCACTGTCGGTTTGAATTTTGCCGAAGCGCGCCGCCCGCTGCGCAAGATAATCCGCCAGCACGCCGCAGGCCTGTTTATGCACGGGCACAAAACGCTGTTTGCGCCCTTTGCCCGTCGCCATAATCCACCCGCCGGCGAGGTTCAGGTTTTCCAGCCGCAGGTTTATAAGCTCGCTCACCCTCACGCCGGTGGCGTAAAAAAGATGCACAACGGCCAGGGTGCGCCACTCGTTAAAATTCTGCGGGGGAAAGGTCAAAAGCCTTTCCATCTCGCCCGGGGAAAGCTGCTGCGGCACGCGCTTTATCAGCCGCGGGGAAAGCAAAAAGCGCGAAGGATCTTCTTTTATCACGCCTTCAATCATCAGGAATTTATAGAAACTTTTTACGGCCTCGGTCTTACGGAAAACGCTCGCCGGCGCGAGCGCCGGGCCGGTTTTCAGGCGGTAGATATAGGCGTCAAGCAGCTCGGGCAGGGCATGCTCCGGCGCGGTATTATTTTGTTTGCAGAAGTCCAGATACTGCGCCGCGTCGCGCGTATACGCGGCTATGGTATTGGGGGAGAGCTGGCGCTCAAACGATAAATGATTTTTAAATTCTTCAAGTATGAGCATAAATAAATGCTACAAAATTTTAGCGCGGCGGGCGGAGGCACGGCTATCCTTCATCCTCTTTGTAAGGAGAAGTAGAAACTTAAACAAAGGTATAGCCGTTTTCTCCCTTTTATAAGGGAGAAAACAACTATACAACACTTATTTGTATATCCCCGCGCGTTTTGGAAGCGCGGGGTTTTGTATTTACCCTCTTGCGCGAGCGGATTGATTTTAGTATATAACTATATGCACATATAACTAAATTCACGAGGATAAGCATATGAATATTGGCAAAAAAGGTTTTACTCTAATTGAATTATTAGTCGTTGTTGTAATAATCGGTATTCTTGCCGCAATTGCGCTGCCGCAATATCAAAAAGCTGTGGAAAGAACAAAAGTCGCGGAGGCAATGGCTCTTTCAAAAATGCTGGGGGAAGCCGAAGAAAGATTTTTCCTTGCAAACGGCAGATATACATTAGATCCGTTGGAACTTGATATAAGGGTGAGGTATTTTGACACTTTTATCAAAGACACTCCAGCTAGCGCATCTATCGGAAATACGAAAGACTGGCAGTATAATATAAGAATTGCTTCGGATGGCTCACAATACCACGTGGATAATATGATACAAATGCGCCGTAGAATAAATGATCTAAAAGACCAATATATTATAGACTATCACTACGGCCAAAAAATTTTCACCTGCACACTGCGTGTTTCTCAGAGTGAGAAGGCTGCCAAATTATGCGGCGATATCGGAACAAAAGGCTGCCCCAATATGCCCGGGAATAATTATTGCTGGCTGATAAAATAAACGCCCTCCAAAGAGCTCCGCGTTTACGCTTTCTTCCTATCAAACTGCACGAGCGTAAGACTTAAAATAATCAGCACAACGCCGCAGGCGTCATAAATACCCGGCACGCGGCCGTTGATTATGAAATCGGCACCGAGGGCGATAATCGGCACAAGATAAGTGGCCAGGCTTACGCGTAGGGCGCCCCAATCCTTAAGCAGGCGGAACAGCAGCAAAAGCGCCGCCGCCGAGGAAAACAAAGCGACATAAAGTATTGACAGCAAAACTTTGGGCTGCAAAATTTCCCTGCCGGGCATTTTGGCGCCGGCCAGAAGGCACATGAAAAGCAAAAATACCATGCTGAAAAGATGTTGGTGGAAAATATTCTGCGCCAGCGTTATTTTTTTGCTCATAATATATTTGGTAAGCACATTGCCCGCCGCGTAGCATACGGCCATCATCAGCACCGATAGGCTGCCGTAAAACATCATTTTGCCGCTGCCGCCGGCAGCGAACTTCGCTATCGCGGGGCTCATCACCAGCAAAAGCCCCAAGAAACCCAGCACAACGCCTGCTGTTTTGCGCCAGGTGAAAGCGTCCTCCCCGCCGAGCGTCAGCGCGGCGATAATAAAAACCCACAGCGGCACCGTGCCGTTGAATATCCCCGCTGTGCCGGCCGGTATAAACTGCTGCCCCCAGTACAAAAAGACAAAAGGCAGCCCCATTATCAGGAAGCCCGCCAGCCACGGCCGCCACGCTTCTTTACGCGGCAGGAAGATAGGCCGCCGCGCGGCAAGAAACCAGCCCGTAAAAAACACAAAACCTATAAACACGCGCAAAAAAGCGGATACATAAGGGTCAACCACGCCGACATTATACTTAACGCCGACAAAAGCCGTCCCCCAGAAAAACGCCAAAAGAAAAAAGTAAAAGTAATTCATTAAATAAACCTCCTTTGCAAATGTCTCCGTAAAATACCAAACAGGTATTTGACTAAAATATAAACTGTGCCGCACGGTTTTTGTGCTGCACAGAATATGCCGTTTTCTCCCTTTTGTAAAGGGAGTGGCGCAAAGGGGCAATTGTCCCGCAGCGCCGAGGGATTTAATGGCTGTAAAGCCGTAAAGCTGTAAACTGCTATTTATTAATAACAGCTTATATTAAATCCCACCCCGCCTTCGCTTCACTCCGGCGGTACTCCCTTTACAAAAGGGAGAAAACGGCTTAAACTGCCAAATGTCCATACTGATATTTAACACACCTCTTTTATAAATTGTATTAAATATATATACTTTTAATACAGACCTATGAATAAAATATACGCAATAATTTTAGCTTTTATGATATGCGCCGCGGCGGCAGCCGCAGCCGAAAGGCGCGCTTTGCCGCTTGACGGCGTAAGCGATATTTTTATCGCCGCGTCCACGGCCGATATCGCGCTGGCCCACCCGCGCGCGGGCGCGGCGGCGGCAATACAGTGGCGCAACAAGCACTGCGAACTTGATATTACGGAGCCCGCCAAAGGCGTGCTGCAAATAAACATAACCGCCAAGCCGCAGCATGTTTTCGTAAGGGAAATACTGGGCATAAGGCAGACACCGTGCAAAATAATTCTGGAGGCGCCGGCCGGCAAAAATATTTACGCATCCTCGGAGTCGGGCTCAATAAAACTGGCGGCTTTTAAGGCAAAGAGCCTGCGGCTCTACACCGCGAGCGGCGCGGTGGATATTGACGGCTACGAGGGCCTGCTCTCGGCCGAAACGCTGACCGGCAGGATAAACGCGCGCGGCATAGTCTCCAACCAGACGGATTTGAAATCCGCCAGCGGCGGCATAAACGCGGCCGGCCTCATAAAAAAAGCGGATATACTGAACACAAGCGGCTCCAGCCGTTTAAGCGGCACGGTGGACGCTTTGCGGTTTTACTCTTCGGAAGGCAGCCTTTTGGCCTCGTGGGATGCGCTGCCGCCGGAGCCGCTGGAAATTTCCGCGCGCTCCTTCGCCGGGGATTTGCAGATACTGCTGCCGCCCGGGACGGATATGCAAAACGCCGCGGACAATATAAAGCTCAAAACCTTCTACGGCAAAGCATCGCTGTTGCCGCGCGCCTCTTAAGATTGTAGAATTTAAGTGTAATATTTCTTAACCGTAAACGAGCTCAATTTTTTAAAGGAGAAACATCCTATGAAAGCAATCTGTAAAACCAAACCCGGCCCAGGGGCCGAATATGTGGATATGGATATACCCAAAATCAAAAGCGACGAGCTGCTGATTAAAATTCACGCCACTTCCATTTGCGGCAGCGACCTGCCCATTTATAACGGCGACGCACTGGCCGCCCGCCGGATGGAGCCGCCTTTTGTCTTCGGCCATGAAATGTGCGGCGAAGTGGTGGAAATCGGCGACAAAGCAAAAGGCTTCGTGAAGGGCGATTTTGTTTCCGTGGAATCCCATATCTTCTGCGGCATGTGCTACCAGTGCAGGAACGACCAGCGGCATGTGTGCTCAAATCTCAAAATTTTAGGCATAGACACCCAGGGCGGTTTTGCCGATTACGCCGCCATACCCGCACGCTGCGCGTGGAAGCACAGCGATAATTCTCTCAAGGACATCGGCTCCGTCATGGAACCGCTCGGCAATGCCGTTTACGCCACGCTGGTTGAAGATATCGTTGGCAAATCCGTCCTGATATCCGGCCTGGGGCCGCAGGGGCTGTTTGCCGCGCAGATTGCCAAAGCCTGCGGAGCGTCGCACGTAATAGCGACGGAGACTTCAAAATTCCGCAAAGAGCTGGGCCACAGGATGGGCGCGGACGTTATTATTGACCCGACGGAAGGCGACACGGTTAAAAAAATAGTCGCAGCCGGCGGCGAGTCCAGCGGCATTGACATCGTTATAGAAATGTCCGGCAATCCCACGGCCATAAACACCGCGCTGCGCTGCGTAAAGCCCGCCGGAAAGTTTATCGCCTTCGGCCTGCCCAAAGGCGATATAACGATAGACTACGGCAACCAGATAGTTTTCAAAGCTATAGACGTAAAGGGCATAACGGGAAGGGAAGTCTTCCGCAGCTGGTACAAAATGGAAAGCCTTTTAAAGAGCAAAGCCATAGACCCGCGGCCCGTCATTACGCATACTTTCAAGATGAAAGATTTCCAGAAAGCCTTTGAAACCGCCGCCGACCCCAAAAAAGAATGCGGCAAGATTATTCTGTTGCCGTAAATGTCATTCCCTCGGAGCAGTTGGGAGGATATCTCTCATTTTCGTAAAGGGAACGTCTAGAAGCGGCGAGGGATTTAAAAAAGATTGTTAAATCGGCTGGATTTGGTTTGAACGGACAATTACATATTACCCTTTTAAAACCAAACCCAGCCGGTTTTTTATAAAAAACGGTAAAAATTTTTGTTAAAATAACTTCATGAGGCAGTATTATGAACAAAGAAGCATTCACTTTAATTGAATTATTAGTAGTGGTTTTAATTATTGGCATTCTTGCCGCAATCGCCCTGCCGCAGTATAATAAGGCCGTGGCGAGAAGCAGAGCCGTCCAGTTGAAAATAATTTTAAAAAACGTCGCTGACGCCCAGCAGTTATATTTACTGAAAGAAAGCCGATACGCCGATAAATTCAGCGATTTGGATATAGAATTAAACAGCCCGCGAAAACCTGCTACCTCTTCCCTGGGTATTAGCGTACCCAGCACAGACGCTGTAAGGCAATACGATAATTTTGAGGTTTTGATTGCCAAATCTACAAATTACTTTGCCATAGCGGCATTCAATACAAGCGGCCCGTATAAGGGCAGCTCAATGCAGAATTATATATCTACCAATATTACGGGAATTCCTAGTAACGTTATTCTTTGCGCGGAAGACACCAGAACAACCGTCTTCACAAAACCAGCCGGGGATTACTGCACAAAAATATTGGGCTATGAACATGTCGTAACGGCAAACGGCGTCAGATTTTACAGGGAAAAATAATCTGAAAAATTCTTAGGCCGTCGCCGACGGAAAACTTAACTACAGCTCCGTTAATTTCATGCGGAGCTTTTGTTTTAGTATAATAATAGTAAAGTTTAGCCATAAATCTAATCAGGAGATAAAAATGAAAAGATTGGAATTTTTAAAACAGGAAGTTGAAACATTAAAGGCGGAGAGCCGCTTTATCCAGCCGCACGTGCTGCACAATGCGCAGGACGCCGTATGCAATATTGACGGCAAAGAGGTGGTAAACCTTACCTCCAACAATTATCTGTGCCTGACCACGCACCCCAAAGTAAAAGAAGCCGCTATTAAAGCCACGCAGGACTGGGGTATAGGCACCGCCGCCGTGCGTACTATTATCGGTACGACTACAATGCACGAGGAACTTGAAAAACGTCTGGCCGAATTTAAAGGCACCGAAGGCGCGCTCGTAATACAATCCGGCTTTACCTCAAACACGGCCACCTGCCAGAGTTTGATGACCTCGCCCGACGACGTTTTGATATCGGACGAGCTTAATCACGCCTCCATAATTGACGGCGGCCGTCTGGCAAAAGCAAAAAAGAAAATCTACCGCCACAGCGATATGGAGCATCTTAAACAGATACTTGAAGACCCCGAGGTCCGCAAAGCCCGCCGCAAAATGCTGGTGACGGACGGCGTCTTCAGCATGGACGGCGACATCGCCAACCTGCCCGCCATCGTTGAACTGTGCGAGAAGAACGACTGCATTATTATGGTTGACGACGCGCACGCCAGCGGGGTTATCGGCCCGCAGGGCAGGGGCACGGTGGCGCATTTCAACCTCAAAGGCCGCGTGGATATACAGATAGGCACGCTTTCAAAAGCTTTCGCCACGATAGGCGGCTACGTCGCCGGTACAAAGGCTTTGAAGGAATATATGCAGTCGGTCGCGCGGCCGTTTTTATTTTCCAGCTCGCACCCGCCAAGCATAATAGCCACCTGTCTGGCCGGCCTGGACGTGATTTATAACGAACCGCAGCGCCTCCAAAAACTCTGGGACAATGCTAAGTTCTTCAAAGAAGAGCTTAAAAAAGCCGGTTTTGACACCGGCGCCAGCCAGACGCCTGTCACGCCCGTAATGGTGGGCGATACGCTTAAAGCCAAAAAATTCAGCGCAATGTTGTTTGAAGAGGGCGTATTCGCGCTGGCAATAGGCTTCCCCACGGTGCCGCTGGGCAAGGAGCGCCTGCGCACAATAGTTACCGCCGGCCACGAAATCAAAGACCTTGAAAAAGCCGCCGCCGCTTTCAAAAAATGCGGCAGGGCTTTGGGCATTATTTAGGTTTATGAAATCGGCTGCAGGGTTTAAAAACAGCGTCGCGGCGGCAGTTGCCGCGGCGCTGTTTTTTTGCGCCTGCGGCAAGCCGCAAAGCGCGGAGCAGGGCGGTATCAAAGTGCTGGCCTCGGGCTACGCGGTATACGCCATAGCGCGCGAAGTGCTGCGCGGCACCGGCGCGCGGCTGGATATGCTGGTGCCCGCGGGCGCGGAGCCGCATTCTTTTGAGCCGCCGCCGCAAACTGCGCTGCAGATAAAAGAGGCGGATTTTTTCTTTTTTACCGACGGCGCCGCGGAGCCGTGGGCAATGCAGGTATCCGACGGCAGGGCCATAGCGCTGGCCTATAATCTGCCGCACGCGGCGGCCGGCGGCGGCGCGCATGCGTGGCTCTCTTTTGAAAACGCGGCAGTAATGGCGGAAAACATGGCCGCCTATATCGCGCGCAGATACCCGCAGTTGGAGCGCATGCTGGCCCAAAACGCGGCGGACTTCGCGCGCGAAACGCAAATGCTGGACAGGCTTTTTAAAATATCGCTGGAAAGCTGCGAAAGCCGAATTATATACCATATAGGCCATAACGCTTTTGGCCATACGGCGGCGGATTATGATCTTGTTTTCAAACCGCTGGCCGGCGCGGTTTTTGAGGCGGAGCCCTCCCCCAGGCAAACCGCGCTGATGATAAAAGAAATCAAAAACAAAAAAATCAGATATATTTTTACCGAAGAAGCCGTAAGCCCCGCGCTGGCGCGCACAGTCGCGGCCGAAACCGGCGCGCAGCCGCTGGATTTATACACTATTGAACACATAACAAAAAGAGAATTTGAAGAAGGCACCACGTACAAACAATTCATGATTAAAAATCTTGAAAATCTCAAAAAAGGTTTGTCTTGTATTTAATGTACCAGTTTACCTCATTACGCAATGACGTATAACTGCTTTAAATTGGGACATTCCGATAAAATATATTGCCTTAAACTTACTTTATTATATAATATACTCATCTTAAATATTTCTGCACCAAGGAGAAATAGTATGTTATATAACAGTAAAGAATTAAATAAATATTCTCTTCGCGGTTTTACTTTAGTTGAGCTTCTCGTAGTTGTCCTTATAATCGGCATACTCGCCGCCATTGCTCTGCCGCAATACCAAAAAGTCGTGTTTGCTTCAAGAATGAAAGAAGTTGAACTAATGTTAAAAGCAGTATATGACGCAAAGCAAATATGTGAACTGACAAGAGGACAAAACTGTGATTCATTTGATCAATTAGATATTTCCTTACCTGCTGATTGTGTTTCTGATCCTGGAAACATTAACATGGGCTGGCCGGACAGACATAGATGCAAGAACTTTCATATTACTCCCGGAACAGCCAACATCGTCACTGCTTATTTTTTCTTTAGTGGTTCAAATTCCAAGCATTTTTCAATAGATAACAGAGGTTTTATCTGCAGAGAAGATTTAAACGCCGGAACGCCGCACGCCGAATATTGCAAACGTATGGGATATAGACAATAGTCTATTAATTCAGCTTAATAAAGAATGCCCGCTTGATAAATTTCAAGCGGGCATTGCGTTAATTTAATAGTAAAATGATAAAATTTAATAATAACTTATGAATATAATTGAAGCGGAAAATCTTACTTTTGCATACAGCTCGGGCGCGGCCGCGCTGGAGGATATTTCTTTCCGCGTCAGCAAGGGCGATTTTACGGGCGTGCTCGGGCCCAACGGCAGCGGCAAAACCACTCTGATAAAATTAATCCTGGGCCTGCTTAAACCGCAGCGCGGGGAAGTAAAACTCTTCGGCTGCGCGCTTAAGGATTTTAAAGAGTGGCATAAAATCGGCTATCTGGAGCAGAAAAATACGCCGCCTTCAATAATCCCCCTGACGGCTTTTGAAGCGGCGCGCATGGGCCTGCTCAGCACCAAAAAAACCCCTAAAATTTTTAACGCGCGCGATAATGAAATTACCGCCGCGGCCATGCGCACCGCCGGCTGCTATGATTATAAGGATAAACTGTTTTACGAGCTTTCCGGCGGGCAGCAGCAGCGCGTGCTGCTGGCGCGCGCGCTGGCAAATAATCCGCAGCTTATCATTCTGGATGAGCCTTCCACGGCTTTGGATTCAAACGCGCGCGGCAGCCTTTTTGAACTGCTGCGCGGCCTCAATAAAAACGGCGCGGCCGTACTCGTAATAACGCACGACATCGCCGACATCGGCAAATATGTCAATAAATTCATGATACTGGATAAACATTTAATCTTCCACGGCAGCAAGGCGGATTTTTGCTCCTCCCCGCAGATTACGAAATACTTCGGCCCGTACACGCCGCATCTTATGGACCACTTGCACGACGCGGGCGGCGTGTGCCCGCTGGGAGGGCATTAATGAGCATTGCCGAATTTTTATCTTTTGCCTTTGTGCAGCGCGCTTTGATTGCTGGCGCGCTGATAGCCGCGACAACGGCCGCGCTGGGCGTATTTTTAGTACTAAAACGCCTCTCGCTTATAGGCGACAGTTTAAGCCACGTGGCGCTCAGCGGCGTGGCGCTGGGGCTGATAACAAAAGCCAGCCCCGTGTTTGTCGCCGTGCCGGTGGTAATGGGCAGCGCGCTGCTTATACTCAAAATAAAAAAACACGCCCGGGTTTATACGGACGGCGCGCTGGGCATTGTAAGCGCGCTGGGGATATCGGCAGGCCTTATAATCGCCGCGCTGGCGGGCGGCTTTAACGCGGATTTGATGTCATTTTTATTCGGCGGCATTTTGACGGTATCGCGCGCGGAGTTGCTGCTTGCCGCCGCGCTGGCCGCTGCGGCCGCGGGCATAATTTACATTTTTTACAATGATTTGACCGCGCTTGTTTTTGACGAGAACTTCGCGCGCGCCGCCGGCGTGGATACGGAAAAGACGGAAACCATACTTGTGCTGATAAGCGCGGCGGCGGTTGTGGTGGCGATGAAAGTCGTCGGTATTATGCTGGTATCGGCCATGATAATCATACCGCCTTCGGCCGCGCTGCTGCTGGCTGCGGATTTTAAGCGCGCGGTAATGCTGGCGTGCGCGTTTTCCGTATGCGCTGTGCTGCTGGGCATATATTTTGCCTTCCTGCTCAATTTGCCGGCCGGCGCGGTTATAATAATAATCAATATTCTGATACTTATCTTCTGCTCCGCCGTGAGGAAATATGTTATTAAAAAAAGAACTTCTGCCAGGATTGATTAAGGATTTAAAATCCCTGTACCCGGCCACGAAAACCGCGTTGCAATACAAAAGCGCCTTCCAGCTTTTGTGTGCCGTAATACTTTCGGCCCAGTGCACGGATAAAAGAGTGAATATGATAACGCCCGCGCTTTTTGCGAAATTCCCCGACGCGGCGGCCGCCGCGCGCGCGGATATCAAGGAAATAGAAACCATTATCCGCTCCACGGGGTTTTATCACGCGAAGGCCAAATCAATATTGGAAACTTCAAAGAAAATAATGACGGATTACAACGGCAAAGTGCCGGATAATATGAAAAATTTGCTTACGCTGCGCGGCGTGGCGCGCAAGACGGCCAATGTGGTGCTGCAGGATTTTTACGGCATAAGCGAAGGCGTGGTGGTGGATACGCACGTAAAGCGTTTGGCCTTCCGCATGGGCCTGACAAAAAATACCGAACCCGTTAAGCTGGAAAAAGATTTAATGAAACTGCTTGATAAAAAATACTGGCACTGGATATCCCACGCGCTTATTTGGCACGGGCGCGGCGTGTGCCATGCGCGCGGCCCCAAATGCGCGGTCTGCAAGATAAATTCCTATTGCCCCAAAAACGGGATAAAGCAGTCATTATCTAAATATCATGCGTAATGTTGTAGCATAACGCATAATGTTATAGCACAAATGATCTGTCCGAATTTACCGCTGTAAACAACACACTTCATTGCCGGTTCAGCAACCGGAATATATAGCTGGGATTTTTTATATCCACCCTCACCCCGTCCCTCTCCCATCACGAAGGGAGAGGGAGATTTGAACGAACAGCACTTCCCTTCTCTCTTGACTGGAGAGAGTGATTAATATTACGCCAAAGAACGCTATTTAAGTTAAATTGTATTGAAAAGCAATTCCCCTCTCCCTTATTGGAGTAGCTTTCTTTCTGTTCCCCTCTCCCTTGATGGGAGAGGGCGGCGAACGCAGTGAGCGGGTGAGGGTGGTTTAGTCCCACCATGAAAACTACTTCTGTCGTAATTCTAAAAACTGCATTCACAGCCTACAGCCGTCCACATTCACAACCTCCGCCCTTCATTCTAAAAACCGCATACACAGCGGTTTTTAGAATCTATGCGCAAAGCGCATATCCGAATTTATGCTGTTTAACATTAATAACAGCACCAATTTGACACATATTGATATATTTGGGCAGTTTTCTCCCTTTCGTAAAGGGAGTACCGGCGCAGGGACAATTGTCCCGAAGGCGGGGAGGGATTTAATTTTGCCGTGTCCAACTTCAAAACAATGCCCTTGCGCAGGTGAATTGATTTTGGTATATAATTATGTAGGCATATGACTAAACTCACGAGGATAAACACATGAATATCGGCAAAAAAGGTTTTACACTAATTGAATTATTAGTAGTTGTTTTAATTATAGGCATTTTGGCAGCCATCGCGCTGCCGCAATATCAAATGGCGGTTATAAAAACCAAGACAATGGAAGCTATAAGTTTTAGCAGAGCCGTGGAAAACGCGGCCGATATCTATTATCTTGCAAATGACGATTATCCCGAAACTCTTGATTCACTGTTTAATGATATGGACATTACTTTTAGTTGCCCTCAATATTTTTCCTGCGGTTATTCAAAAGGATGGCTTGTGCTTACTTCTTCTTATGGTTATTCAATACAGAACAGATTTCTGTTTTTCGGCGGGCAGATAAAAAATATATTTTATTGCCTGGCGTCGGGCTCTCATCCGGAGGACAGAGGAAACGCAATATGTAAAGCGATAACCGGCGTCGAGCCTATTGCCTCAGGTCCCGGAAATCAATATTTTATGAAAAAATAAAATTTAACAATTAAATTATTTTAATTTTTTGCGCGGGTTTTGAAATATTGTTTTACTCTGTTTTCGGCATTGTTGCTTATTCAAAATCATTTGTACACCGCACAGACGCGGCGGCCGCCGTATGCCGGCTTACTTCGGCTTAAAACAGTCAACGCAGCGCGCGTCATAATCCTGCGCGCCGCCAACATATATGCGGGATTTTACCCTTACCAGCCTGTTTGTGCGCCGCGCGGGTTTGCCGCATTGCGTGCAGCGCGCGGCCAGCTTATCCACCGTATCGGCGACGGCAAGCAAACGCGCCGTGCTTTCAAAAGGCAAGCCGCGGTAATCCAAATCCAGCCCGCAGCAAATCACGCGCAGGCCGCGCTTTGCCAACTTCTGCGCAACGTTTACGATTTCATTTGTAAAAAAATTAACCTCATCCAACGCGACGACGACCGTATCTTTATCCACCAGCGCGGGGATTTCTTCCGCGCGTTCAACGTGCACGGCATCCATCATCAGCAGGCTGTGCGTGCAGATGCCTTTTTTGGCATAACGCTTATCCAGAGTGGAATTGAAAACCTGCACCTTCTGGCCGGCCGCGCGGCTTACTTCTATGCGTCTTATCAGTTCAGTGCTCTTGCCGGAAAACATGCACCCGCATATCACTTCTACCGCGCCGTAAGGTTTCTTTTTTGCTCCCGCGTGAGATTTCATATAAAACCGCCTCCTCTAAAAATTATCGCGCACAAGGCCGTCGGCGCGCCACGGGTACCAGTAATCGTCAATGCGCTGCGACGCGGCGGACGGACGGCGCGCGCGGCCGCAGATTATATTTATGCGCAGCGCGAAGGAAAGATTTTCGTTCCTGTCCCGCACGCCGGCCATAATTGAAAAATCATGAAAGTTCTTCGTAATATTTATCTGCTTTGAATAAGCGTGCCAAACGCCGTCGGATAAGCTGAAATCCAGCCCCATGGCGGCGCGCCATGTCCAGTTTTTGGGAGCGACAAGGAATTTTGTCGTGAACAAAAAAGTATCCCTGTCGGTACTGTAATTAGCCGCGCCGAAATTAGCATAGCCGCGGCCAAAACCCTTAAAAGTGGTATTGAGCACAAAAGCCTGGTTGCCCGCGTGCGCGTCGTAAATATTTTGCAGGAAAAAGTTGGTGCCGCTCTTCTTGTTGTAATAGCCGGCTTCGGCCACAACCGGCGTCAGCCTTTGCGTAATATCCCATGACTGCACGCTTGCGCGGCTGTAATAGCCGGCTTCGTTAAATACGGGCATCAGCCCCTGAGTGATATTGCGCGATTTTACGGAATCGCGCAAATCATAACCGCCCGCCGTCTTAAAATAAAAATTCTGCACGGGGTTATAATAATTCTGCACGTAAATTAAATTGCTTTCCTCGCCGCCGTCAAAAGCGTCGGCATCCGTTGTGAGCGAGCCGCTCGTCGTGCGATTTTCATAGCGGTAGCCGATATCCAAAAGCCCCGTAACCAGCGCAGAGCGCCAGTTAAGCTGCCCGCCGTAGCGCGCCACAAATTTATCCTCATCGTTATTGGTGGGGTCTTTCAGTATCGCCTGCTGCTCGTACCAGGCGGATGGAGTAAGCGTAAAATTGCGGTGCGGTTTTAAATCCCTGCTTACTTCCCATTTGCCCTGCATATACTGCACAAAATCATAATCAGATATTTTCGCATTATTCACAGAGAACGAAACGGTATTGACTATCCCGCCCAGCGCGCTCACGGCAAAGGGGTTAAAAAGCCAGTCAACCTTCGGCAGGTCTTCCTCGGCATTGGAATAGGTTTTGTTCCTGCGGTTAAGTTTGAGCCGCTCATTATAGGCCAGGCGCAGCGTGCTTACCCCGCTCTGGCGCACGACGGAGGCGCGCGTAATCTGGTCGGGCGATACCACATAAGGATTTGAGCGGAAGAAATCGTCGTTGAAATCCGGGTCGGAAACATTCCTCATTTCCAGCTGGCTGAAATATATCGCCCCGCCCGATTTGTTAAGACTGTCCGAAGAATCATGCACCTGCCACCAGTAGCCGCCGTTGACGCCCCAGCGCTGCTCGTCTTTATTATTATCGTGTATGGCATAAGCCTGCAGCGTGCCGCGGAATTTGCGCGGGTCGTCGTAAGCTACGTCCGCCCCGTAGCCCAGGCCGGCTTTAGTGTAATAATCAATATTGGCCGCCGCGCGGAAATTATTTTTTGAATACACGGTTGAAGTCAGAAAGCCGAAACCCGTTTTCCCGCTCTGGTCAAAATCAAGATAGGTGGTAAACAGCCTGTCGCTGCGAAGCGAGCGGTAAACAAAAGGCAGCCACAGCACGGGCACTTTGCCTATTTTTAATACGGTGTTGAAGGCGTAAATGCGCTCCCCGGGTTTTATATTGGCTTTGCCCGCGTAAAGCGCATAATGCGGCTTTTCTTTGCCGCAGCAAGTAAGCGTCGCTTTGCGCAGGATATAAGCCGGCGGATTGAATTCAACGCTTTCGTTGGAAAGCACGCGTATGGGCGAATAATCGGCCGAGGTCTGGCGCATTATCAGCCGGCGCGTGGCAAGGTCAAAATGCATGTCCTGCGCGGTAAAAACGCCGTCTTCGTCCTCAATGGTCGTCGGGCCCGGGGAGATTAAAATCTGCTCGCTCGTATAAATTTGTATATCGTCGCTTCTGATTACTTTTTTTGACGCGCCGTCTTCAAGGAAGACTTCCGCATTGCCTTTCAGCTGCGCTACGGAATTCTGCTGGTCGTAAATAACTTCGTCGGCGGTAAAGTAGATAAATTCGTCCTTAGTAGGCGAGGGCAGGGCCATGCCCTGCGCCCAAACCTCAGCGCAGAGGAGCAAAAATATTGTAATAAGAAAAAGTTTATTTTTCATCAGCTGCGGCCGCCGCGTATAAAGCCGCGCCGGCGGCGCCTATATCCTGCCGGCGCGAGATCAACAGTTTAACGCTTTCAAACGGCGTTCTTACGGACTGCGACGCGAAAACTTCCCTGACCGCGCCCTCAAAATACTTTGACCCGCGCGAAACGCCGCCAGCCAAAACCACGGCCTGCGGGTTCAGAAGCAATATCATATTTGCCAGCCCGCGGCCCAGCCGCAGGCCGATATCACGCCACAGCGCAAGCGCGGTTTTATCGCCCGCTTGCGCCGCGGCGGAAATTATTTCCGCACTGAAGCCTTCTTTTTTTATAAGGCCGGCCAGGGCGGACTGCGGGTTTTTGCGCGCGGCCGCCAAAGCCGCGCGGCGTATGCCGGCCGCGCCGCAGTAAGCTTCCAGACAGCCGCGGCCGCCGCAGCCGCACAGCGGCGCGCGCGGACCGAAGTCAATTTTGGCATGCCCGGGCTCACCAGCGGAGCCGGTGGCGCCGTTATACAATCTGCCGCCGATAATAATGCCGCAGCCTATGCCCGTGCCTATCGTCATAACTATAAGATTTTGATATTTATATTTAAGTTCTTCGGCATACACGCCCCAGGCGGCCATATTTGCATCATTGCTTACAAAACAGCGGCAGCCGGTCGCCGCCTCCAGCGCGGTTTTTATTTTGAAATTATGCCACGGGATATTGGGCGCCCAGCGCAGCATTCCCTTTTGAGGGTCGGTATCACCGGGCAGGCCAATGCCCAGCGCGATATTTTTGCCACCGAAATCCGCCTTAAGCGCATTTACGGCGGCGGCCAGTCCCGCCGCGAAAGCGTCCGCGCTTTGCGCGGTATCGGTTGGCATCGCAAAGCGTTTGAGCACCCTGCCAGCCGCGTCAACCGCGGCAAATTTGACGGAGCCACCACCGATATCTATGCCTATGGCTTTCATTTGTCCCCCCCGCCGGAGCTTTTGGGATGCGCGCTTTCGTAAACTATTTTGAGCCGCTCCGGCGATACGTGCGTGTAAATCTGCGTTGCGCCGAGGCTTTTGTGCCCCAGCATTTCCTGCAAAGTTTTAAGGTCGCAGCCATTGTTCAGAAGATGCGTCGCAAAAGAATGGCGCAGACCGTGCGGCGTTATTTTGCGCGCGAGATTGCTTTTGAGCGCGCTTTTTTTGACAATTTGCGCAAGACCCTCGCCGCTGAGCCGCCCGCCGCGCGAACCCAGAAACAGCGGCGCGTGCGCGTTTGCGGCCGCGCGCGTGGAAAGATAATTGCTGATAGCCTCAAGCGCGATATCCGTGACGGGCACCAGCCTTTCCCTGCCGCCTTTGCCCAGCACTTTCACAAAGCCTTCCGTAAAATTAACGTCGCCCGCGTTGAGGCCCGTAATTTCGCTACGGCGCAGCCCGCTGGAATAAAGCAGCTCCAGCAGCGCTTTGTTACGCGCGGCGAAACGTACGCTGGGCTCCGCGTCCATTAATTTTGCGGCTTCGGCTTCGGTCAGGAATTTCGGCAGCAGACGCTCGCGGCGCGGCGCGGCGAATAATTTGAAAGGGTTCGCCGCCGTTATGCCGCGGTTGCTTAAATATTTGGCGAAGCTGCGCAGCGCGCTTATTTTACGCAGCATGCTGTTGCGGGCGATTTCCTTCTGGCTCTCGCGGGCAAGATACGCGCGGATATTCTGGATTGTAAAATCCCGCACGGCCAGCCGCCCGCGCAGCGACATGAAAGCCGCGAATTCCTTAAGGTCGCTTTCATAAGCGCGCAAAGTATGCGCGGACAAATTGCGCCCGCGCAAATGAACGGAAAAATTTTCTATCTGCTTAAGCATAGGCACCGGGCCGCGCCGCCGGTTATTTTATTTGGCTTCCGCGGCTTTTTTGATTTCGGCGATTTCCTCCGGCGAAACTTTTACTATAGTCTTACATTTGGGGAACCCGCTGCAGCCAAGAAACTCGCCGCGCGCGCTGCTGCGCAGCAGTAAAGCCTTACCGCAGTTGGGGCATGCGCGCCCGCTGTCAATGCGCGTTGCCGCGGCTTTTTTGCCCTCGGCGTCCACCGAATATGTATTCCTGCACGCGGGATAAGCGCTGCACGCCATAAACTTGCCGCGCCGGCCGCTGCGGATAACCATGGGGCTGCCGCATTTTTCGCATTTTTCGGACGTGGGCTCAGGCGGCTCCGCCCCCGCGCCGGAAAGATTTTTCTTGCCCTTGCAGTTTGGATAGGCGGCGCAGGCAAGATATTCCCCGTATCTGCTGCGGCGCAGCAGCATTGGCCCGCCGCATATAGGGCATGCTTCACCTTCGGCCACCTTCGGCTCCGGCCGGTTCATGTTTTGGGAAGCATTATCCAAATCCCTGGTAAAGCCCGTGTAAAAACCGCGGATGACGCCGGTCCACTTCTGCGCGCCTTCGGCGATGTCGTCCAGTTTTTCTTCCACGCCGGCGGTGTAGGAAAGGTCCATAATATCCTTAAAGAACTGCTTTAAATGCTCGGTGACGGTTATGCCAAGCTCCGTCGCCAGCAGCTTATTGGTTTTTGGCTGCTTTTGGGCGTATTTGCGGTCCGTTATGGTTTTGATAGTCGGTGCGTATGTGGAAGGGCGGCCGATGCCGTGCTTTTCCAAAGTTTTGATGAGGCTGGCTTCATTGTAATTCGGCGGCGGCGCGGTTTTGTGGTCTTTGGTTTCTATGCCGAGCAATCCAAGCGCGTCGCCTTCATTAAGCTGTGGCAGAAATGCGCCGCTCTCGTCTGATTCGTCTTTATCTTTGGTATCCGTCTCGTCGTCTTCTTCTTTATACACCGACAAATAACCGCTGAATTTAACCGTGCGGCCGTTCGCGCGCAGCAGGCATTTATCGGCACCGCCGGCGGAAATATCCACCGATACGGTATTGAAAACCGCGTCCGCCATCTGCGAAGCCACAAAGCGCAGCCAGATAAGCTCGTAAAGTTTATACTGGTCGGGCGTGAGATAATTCTTTAAGCTCTGCGGCGTGCGGTACACGTCGGTCGGGTGTATGGATTCATGCGCCTCCTGCGCGCCTTTCACTTTGCTTTTATAGACGGGCGCGGACGCGGGCGCAAACTGCGGGCCGTATTTTTCGTTAATATATTTCTGCGTCTGCGCCTGCAACTGGCGGGAGACATTAAAACTATCCGTACGCATATAGGTGATGAGACCGGCGGTCTCCCCGCCTATCTCTATACCTTCGTAGAGCCCCTGCGCGGTGAGCATGGTCTTCTGCGAGGAGAAACCTATTTTATTATAAGCGTCCTGCTGCATGGAGCTTGTGATAAACGGCGGGCGCGGCTTCTGGCGGACTTCCTTTTTTTCAATCTTCTCCACCTTAAGCGGGCCGGCGCGCAGGACGGCATTGACCGGCGCCAGGGATTCATTGCTGTTGAAAATAGTCGTCTTTACTTTATAATCCTCGGCGAAGAGTTTATAGGTTGTGGTCTGCTCCGCATTTTTGCCTTCCCATTTAAAAATGCGCGCCGTAAACGGCGGCGGAGCGCCCTGCTTTTCCAGACGGGCTTTGATTGACCAGTAAGCCTCTTCCTTAAAATCGGCAATTTCTTTGGCGCGCTCCGTAAGCAGGCGCACCGCGACGGACTGCACGCGCCCCGCGCTTAGGCCCGAAGTAATTTTGCGCCACAACAACGGCGAAAGTTTGTAGCCGACCAGCCTGTCCAGCACGCGCCGCGCCTGCTGCGCGTCAACGAGATTATGGTCTATCCCGCGGGCGTGGTCAAAAGATTCTTTGACGGCGGAGGGCGTGATTTCGTGGAAGTATATGCGCCGCGTGCTTTCGGGTTTTAATTTAAGAAGCTCCTGCAAATGCCAGGCAATAGCCTCGCCCTCGCGGTCAGGGTCGGTAGCCAGATAGACGGTATCGGCCTTTTTGACCGCGTCTTTAAGCTCTGCGATGATCTTGGGCTTGCCGCTGGGCACATAGGTGGGGGCGAAGTCACGGCTTTCGTCCACGCCGATTTCGCGCGCGGGCAAATCACGCACGTGGCCGAAGGAGCTGCGCACAATATACTGCGGCCCCAGAATTTTGCTTATGGTTTTCTGCTTTGTGGGCGATTCCACGATGATTAGAGATTTGCCGGTGCCGGCGGGTTTATTTGCGTTTTCTGTTTTTATTGTTTTTTTTGTTGCCATTTTATTTTTTCCTGTTTTGATGCCATAAATTATAAAGTTATTTTCCTTAGTTTTACACCAGTAAATTCCTTTGCCTTTATCTAAAACGGGCGGCTGCCCGCCTTTTTTTCACAAGACTTTTATTCCCCGATTATTTTTATCAAAACGCGCTTACGGCGCATGCCGTCAAATTCGCCGTAAAATATTTGCTCCCACGGGCCGAAATCCAGAACGCCGTTTGTTATCGCGACAACAACTTCCCGCCCCATAATCTGCCGTTTTAAATGCGCGTCGCCGTTGTCTTCGCCCGTGCGGTTATGCTGATATAAAGAAACCGGCTCGTGCGGGGCGAGCGTCTCAAGCCAGCGTTTATAATCGCCGTGCAGGCCGCTTTCGTCGTCGTTGATAAAAACGCTTGCGGTTATGTGCATGGCGTTTACCAAAACAAGCCCTTCTTTGATGCCGCTTTGCGCCACGGCTTTTTGCACGTCGTCAGTGATATTTATAAAATCCACTCTTTTATCAATATTAAAAACCAGTTCTTTACGATATGTTTTCATTTTATTGTTTCTCAAAAAGCTTACAGTTTTTGTCGCATCTTTATTTTCAGCTTTATTTTATATTTTATTTATTTCCGCCGCTATTTCATATATTTCCGTTATAAACCACGGCGTATTTTTTCAAAATTTCCTTTTGGAAATCCGCCGGCAATAAATTAAAATCAGATATATCAATCAAAAACGGTATGTCGCTTTCTTTAAACGCTTCTTTAAGCCCGGCGAGCGAAGAATCCGCCTGCCCGAAGGTTTTTATTGTCAAATCCAAATCGCTCCCG
>JAISDW010000126.1 GCA_031264445.1 Elusimicrobiota bacterium | reverse complement strand
GGGGGGGGGGGTAATATTTACTGCGTTTTTTACTGTTTGAGGCATAGAAGGCTCCATTAAAAATATTGATTATCAAACCTCAATAAAATATTATCAAATTATAATTTCGTTTTCAATTCATTTGTCCGTGTTCAGGTATGTCTTTTTCTCCCTTTAGTAAAGGGAGTGGCCCGAAGGGCCGAGGGATTTAATGGTCGTAAAGTCTTAAAGTTAGCAACTACTCTTTATTGATAACTGCAATATTAAATCCCTCCCCGGCTTCGCTTTGCTGCGCCGGTGCTCCCTTTACGAAAGGGAGAAAAAGACACAGGGCGAATATATTCCTCTCGTGAAAGGGAGAAAACAACATAAATATCCAAAATCAGAACAATCCCCATTATAAAGAGAGAGGGTCTCTTTTTTTATATCCCTCTCCCTTTGTGATGAGAGAGGGTCAGGGTGAGGGTGGAAAATGTCGCGAAAGCAAAATGTCCATTATCTGTTGATATCATACAGCAGGCTTTTACTTTTATATATATATTTTATATAATAATACAAATGAAAGAGTGTATCTTTTGCGGCATTGCCGCGGGTAAAATACAGTCGCAGATAATATATCAGGACGACGATATCGTCGCCTTTAAAGATTTAAATCCGCAGGCGCCGGCGCATATACTTATTATACCAATCAAGCATATTGAAAGCCTCGCTTCTTCTTCGGAAGAGGACTGCGTTTTGCTGGGCAAATTACAGCTGGCCGCGGCAAAGATAGCAAAAGAACTTGGTCTTAAAGATTTCCGCCTTGTCGCCAATAACGGCAAAGGCGCGGGGCAGAGCGTCTTCCACCTGCATTATCACTTGATGGGCGGGCGACGTTTTATGTGGCCCGCAGGCTGACAGATTTTACCGAATTTTATTGCCCCGCGCGGGGCAGGGTGGTGAGTCCTAAAATGGTATTCGTAAAAGTACGCGACGCTGAACATCTGGAAGAAGCTTTAAAACGCTTCAAAAGAGAGTGCGAGAAGAACGGTATCCTCAAAGAAATCAAACGGAGGGAAACCTATACCCCGCCCAGTGTCAGGCGCAAATTGAAATCACAGGAAGCCCAGCGCAGAATGAAACGCACTAAAAGAAGACGCTTTTAGTACGCAGTTTGATACGGCACGCAATAGTCCGCCCGCAAAGGGCGGGCTGTTGCGTCTTTAGGCTTTTTAAAGACGGGAACCAACCGGCCCTATGAAAGACAATATTATAGAAAAAATACGCTACGGTGCGGATATTCTGGAGCTTGTCCGCGAGTACGTGCCCTCGGTCAAAAAAGCCGGCCGCACGTATAAAGCGTGCTGCCCGTTTCATCAGGAAAAGACGCCGTCTTTTACCGTAAGCCCGGATAAGGGTTTGTTTTACTGCTTCGGCTGCCAGACGGGCGGGGACGTTTTTGCATTCCTTATGAAAATTGAAAACCTTTCTTTCAACGAAGCCGCGCGCAAGCTGGCCCAGCGCGCCGGCATAGAATGGCGGCAGGAAGAAAGCATGAGCGAGGACGAAAAACTGCGCCTGCGATATTATAAAATAATGGATTTCGCCAGAGATTTTTATCATAAGCAGCTGATGTCGCCCGCGGGCGCGGCGGCAAGAAATTATATAAAAAGCCGCAATTTAACCAAAGAAACCGCGCAGAAATTCAGCCTGGGCTATGCCGCTTTTGAGGGACTTGTCCAAAAATCACTGGCTGCGGGTTTTGCGATGGAAGACCTAAAAAAACTGGGCCTTGCGGGTATGAATGCGGGGACGGATTATTTCAAAAACCGTCTGATATTCCCGATTTTGAACCCGCGGGGGGAGGCGGTTGCCTTCGGCGGGCGCGTGATGGGCGAAGGGCAGCCGAAATATCTTAACTCGCCGGAGACGCCGTTATTCAGCAAAAGCCGCATTTTGTATGCGCTTAATTTCGCTGGGCCCGCCATACGCAAAGAAGGCCGCGTGATTTTGCTTGAAGGATATATGGACGTAATAGCCGCGCATCAGGCCGGCGTTGAAAACTGCGTGGCGCCGCTGGGTACTTCTTTTACGCCGGAGCACGCAAAGCTTCTTAAACGCTATACCAGCGAGGCCGTGGTAGTTTTTGACCCTGACAGCGCGGGCATAAACGCCGCGCAGCGCGCCGCGCTTATACTTACCGAAGCCGGCCTTTATGTGCGCGTCTGCACGCTGCCAGAGGAGCTTGACCCCGACGAATACATTACCAAATACGGCGCGCCGGCTTTCCGCGGAGCCGTGGCAAAAGGGCGCGATATAATAAACTTTCAGGCGGATGTGCTGCTGCATAACCGCGCCGCGCTTACGCCGCAGGATAAGGCAAATATCGCCCAGCAGCTTACGGAGACCATACAAAAACAGCCCGACGAAATTATCCGGCGCGAATGGGCGCGCATGGCGGCCGACAGGCTTGGCGTTGACGCGGATATTATGCTGGCGAAAATCGCCAGAAATCCGTCGGCCCCGCGTGTTGCGGCTACGGCGGCCGCAGCACTGCCGCCGGCAATAAAAGCCGAGGCTGCCCCGCCCGCCGAGGCGGAGCTTATCAGACTGCTGCTGCGCTGGCCGCGATATATTGAAGTCTGCAAAGAACTTGAAAGCGGGCACTTTAAAAACCAGACAATTTGGCGTATACTTAAAGGGGCCCAGCAAATCCGCGCGCAGGCGCCTGATGCTGAAAATATTATACCCGCGCTCAAAGAACTGCTGCCGCAGGACGGTGAGCTTATAATAAAACTTTCGCTTGAAGCGCTGCCGCATATTGCCAGGCCGCAGGACGATATTGAGGCCGCCGTCAAAGCCATACAAAAGGCCGCGCTGGCAACGCGGCTTAAGGCTTTGCAGCAGGAAATAAAGCAGTACCCCGCCGGCTCGGTGCCGGTGGATTTGATGAAGCGGCAAATAGAGCTGCAAAAAAAGATAAAATTATAATAAGGCTCTCCGCGTAACGGCGGACGGGCGTAATAAATTAATATTCAAATTTTTAAGGAGCGTTTTAAAAATGGCACAGGATAATAAGGCCTTTAAAGAACTTGTAGAAATAGGCAAAGAGCACGGATATCTTACTTTGGACGAAATCAACAAATCCCTGACTTCCGCCGCGATGAACGCCGACGATATTGACGGCCTCATGGGCACTCTGGAGGATTTGGGCATACAGGTTGTTGACCGCAAAAAATACAAGGCCGTCGCCATGGCTGATAAGGAGGCCTATACCGAAGAATGGGCCGCCAATATGGATATCAGCAATTCCATACGCATGTATCTTTCGGAAATGGGTAAGGTGCCGCTGCTCACGCGCGACGAGGAAGTAACGCTGGCCCGCAATGTCCGCGAGCGCGAAAGGGAACTGCGCAAACTTGTGCTGGAATCCCCCATAACCATGCGCGAAATCTGCTCCTGGGAAGAACTGGTTGACCAGGAGGAAATGACCACAAAAGAGCTGATGCCGCGCGGCAAACGCACCGCGCGCGAGCTTAACACCATGCGCAAAAAACTCAAGGAGGCCGCCTCTTTTATATCAAAGAGGGAAAAGGATATAACCTTCCTGATGAAAGAGCTGCGCCGCCCGGGCATTGACGAAAAACTTATCAGCAAATACACCAGCCGGCTTGAGGAGAAACAGAAAGAAGTGGTGGAGCGCATCATCAAGCTGAACCTTAACCAGAACAAAATTAAACGTCTTACCAACCGCATAAAAGGCATAGCCGACAAAATTACGGAATATAAAGGCGACCTTCAGCGTTTTGACGATTACTTCGGCCCTTATAACGAGGTGATAAAGCTGCGCAAACTTTACCAGGCCGGCAAAATAAAGGACGCGGAACTGATTAAAAAAACCAATGCCGGCGGCGCCGCGCTGGCAAAAGCCATAGACAATATTGACGCCGTCCGCCGCCGCTACGAGCGGCTTCTGGCCGCGCTGCCGGTGTCGGAGAAGGAGTTCCTTTCCCTCAACGAACGTATTGAATTTTTTGAAAGCATGATACTGCAGGATAAGCTTAAATTAATCCGCGCGAATTTAAGGCTCGTGGTTTCCATCGCGAAAAAACACGTAAATTCCAATCTGGAACTTTCGGACCTGATACAGGAAGGCGGCCTGGGCCTCATGAAAGCGGTGGAAAAGTTTGAATACAAACGCGGGTTTAAGTTTTCCACCTACGCGACGTGGTGGATACGCCAGTCAATCAACCGCGCCATAGCCGACCAGGCAAACACCATACGCATACCCGTGCACATGAAGGAGCTGGTTTCAAAGCTGACTAAAGTTACCAATAAATTCCGTCAGGAAACCGGCCACGAGCCCGCCATTGAAGATTATGCCAAAGCCCTGCGCCTAAGTATGGAGAAAGTGAAAGGCATACTCAAAATCATGCAGGACCCTATTTCGCTTTCCACGCCCATAGGCGAGGATGAGGACAGCAATCTTGAAGATTTTATTGAAGATAAGACGGGGCCAAATCCTTCCTCTTCCGCCACGGACTTTTTGCGCAAGCAGGAAGTGGCCGACGTGCTGGCTACGCTTTCCGAGCGCGAGGCAAAAATAATCAAACTGCGCTTCGGTATAGAATCTGGCTACCCGCGCACGCTGGAGGAAGTGGGCAAAATGTTCAATGTGACGCGCGAGCGCGTGCGGCAGATAGAAGCCAAAGCCATACGCAAGCTGCGCCACCCCAGCCGCACCAAAATGCTTAAAGATTATTCGGAGCAGCCGGCTTAATACTGCCGCAGCCGTGCCTTACGCCGCAGCTGCCGTGCATTTGTAGTTTTAAACCCCTTTGACGATTTTGTCAAAGGGGTTTCTTGTATTTATCTTCTTGCATATGCGGTTTGATTTTGGTATATAACTATGTAGGCAAAAAACTAAACTACCGTGGAGAAACAAATGAACATTGTCAAAAAAGGTTTTACTCTAATTGAATTATTAGTGGTTGTTTTAATAATCGGCATTTTGGCCGCGATTGCGTTGCCGCAGTATAATGCCGCGGTCGCGTACAGCCGCGTTGCGGAGGCGCTTACCTTCATAAAGACCCTCAATCAGGCGCAGGAAATCCGCCGTCTTACAATCGGTGAATATACCGATAATGCCGATGTTTTGGATATATCCCTCCCGAAGGGTTTTACTTTGTGCGCGCGGTACGTTAATCTCTCCCTTTACAGCAACGGAAAAACTATTATCTCTATAGGAAAGACGGAGTGGGCCATGGGCCCGTCCGTCACCAGAAACGCCGCCTGTGTGTGGAAGGCTGGGGCCGGCTTTTCCGCTACCATAGCAACATACGTGCCCGGCGGCAGCAAGTACTGCCCGAGCACGGCAAATACTTTGTGTATTGAATGTTCAGTGGATAAAACCGGCGGCAATATAGCGGCGGAGCGCAAAGCCTGCGGGCGTCTGGGCACATATTTGGGCGAAACCGGCACCACATATGTTTACAGCGTTTTGTGATAAGCTGGGCAGGAAATTGCCTGGCGCGAAGCGCGTGTTTTTTCCTTCCTTTTGTAAAGGGAGAAAATAATTTTCACCCCCGTTTATCCACCCTCACCCCGGCCCTCTCCCATCACGAAGGGAGAGGGAGAGAAAAAAGGCATCGCGCATCATGAAAGGGAGATGGTGATGTAAATATTACGCCGAAGAACGCTGTTTAAGTTAGAAGAGTATTTAAGGATAATTTCCCCTCTCCCTTGACGGGAGAGGGCGGCGAACACAGGGAGCGGGTGAGGGTGGTTTAGTACCATCATGAATGGCGAGGGGGATTTGAGAGATAAAAACTACACCTCCCACGCGATGTGTATCGGCGTGAAAGGATTGGGAATATCATGATTGAAAGGCAGTATCCGCAGCGCGTAATCTGTGCGGCCGCTGCTGTCGGGCTGGACTTCAATTTCATACAAATAAACGTCGCCGTCTTTGCCGGTATTTTTCATAGTAAAGTCGCGGTAACATTCAAACCCGCCGCCCAGCGAGCGCAAGCCCAGCTGCAACTGCACCAGAACGTCTTGCGGCTTAAGGCCGCCCAGCGATACCCGCGCCTTAAATTTCACCGTCTGCCCTACCAGCACGGCTTTATCTATTACCGGCGTGACGTCGGTTATTGACACGCGCGGCCAGCTGGCGGCTATTGACGCGCGCCACGCGGCGAGTTCCGCCGTTTTGCCGGCGGTTTTCAGAATGCCGCCGTAATAATGCGCTTTGGAATAAAACCTTTCGTAATATTCAATCACCATGCGGTTGGTATTGAAAAACGGGACTATATTTTTTAGCGACGCGGCGACCATCTTGAGCCACTTTTCGGGCAGGCCGTCCGCGTTGCGCTCGTAATAAAGCGGGGCTATTTCGTTTTCTATCAGATTATACAAAGCCTGGGATTCAACTTCGTCGCGCTCCGCCTCGTCCTTATAAGATTTTGCGCCTATTATTGACCAGCCGAAGTCGCACGGGCCCACTTCGTCCCACCAGCCGTCCAGTATGGAAAGCTGCAAAGCGCCGTTGAGCGCGGCTTTCATGCCGCTTGTGCCCGAAGCCTCCAGCGGGCGTATGGGATTATTGAGCCACACGTCCACGCCCTGCACCATATAACGCGCGAGATTCATATTATAATCTTCCGCAAAAACAATTTTATTTTTGAAGCGCGGGTCCTGCATGGCGTTGAAAATAATTTTTATAAATTCCTTGCCCGCGGTGTCGGCCGGGTGCGCCTTGCCGGCGAAAACAAACTGCACCGGCCGCGCGGTATTGTTGACGATATCCGCCAGGCGGTTTAAATCCTTAAACAGCAGCGTGGCGCGTTTATAAGTGGCGAAGCGGCGCGCAAAGCCGATGGTCAGCGCGTCTTCGCGCAGCAGTTTGCCGGCGGCGCGCGGCGTGGCCAGGCCGGAATTTAGGCGGCTGAAAGTCTGAGCCGTTTTGTTGCGCACGGTCTGGATGAGTTTTTGTTTTCTTATCTGGTTAGTCTGCCATAATTCGGCCGGCGGAATATTGTCGGCCGCGGCCCAGAGCTGCGGCAACGGGTTTTCCATCGCGCTGTCGCCCAGATATGTTTTATAAAGCTCGGTGTGCTCATGAGAAGTCCAGCTGGCGGCGTGCACGCCGTTGGTTATGCTGGTGATGGGCACTTCGTTCGCGTTGAGGCCGGCCCAGATGTCTTTCCACATCTCGCGCGATACTTTGCCGTGCAGTTTTGCCACGCCGTTTAAATAGGCGGAAAGTTTCAGCGCAAACACCGTCATGCAGAACTGCGGCGATGACGGCGCGGCTTTGCCCAGCTCCATAAATGCGTCCCAGCCCGTGCCGAGCTGCACCACATAAGGCTCCAGATATTTGCGGATAAGCGAAAAGTCAAAATACTCATTGCCCGCGATAACCGGCGTATGCGTGGTAAATACCGAAGTCGCCCACACGATTTCGCGCGCTTCGGCAAAAGATATTTTACGCTGCTGCATGATGTCAATAATCCTCTCGCACAGCAGGAAGGCGGAATGGCCCTCGTTGATATGATAGACGCTGGGCTCCATACCCATTGCTTTAAGCGCTTTTGCGCCGCCTATGCCCAGCACGATTTCCTGTTTGATGCGGTTTTCCCTGTCGCCACCGTAGAGGGTTTCGGTAATGGTGCGGTGCTGGGGGGCATTGTCGGGCAGGTTGGTGTCCAGCAGGTAAAGCGAAGCGCGGCCCACGGGCACGCGCCATATCATGGCTTTAATTATTTCGCGGCCCAGCGGGATATCAACCGTCAGATTGCTGCCGTCTTTGTTCAGGACGGCTTCAACGGAAAGATGGGCCCAGTCATTGCCCGGGTATTCCTCGCCCTGCCAGCCGTCTTTGTTGAGCACTTGTTTTACATAGCCCTTCTGGTAAAATAAGCCGACGCCGAGTATCGGCATGCCAAGGTCGCTCGCGCTTTTCATGTGGTCGCCCGAGAGCATGCCCAGCCCGCCGGAATATATCGGCAGGCCTTCGCCAATGCCGTATTCCATGGAAAAATAAGCCACCAGAAAATTATCCTTGCCTTCGCCTTTGTTTTTGTCAAACCAGGTGTCGCGCCGCGCGCGGTAATCGCGGTACAGCTTTTCCACGGTATTGAGATGTTCTATAAAGCCGCGGTCTTTGCTTAATTCTTCCAGCCGCTTTTGCGAGACGGAAGCCATCAGCCACTTCGGCGAGCGGTGGGACTGCATCCACAAAGCTTCGTCTATTTTCACTAAAAGATTGATTGCGGGCCAGTTCCACGCGAACCACATATTATTGGAAAGTTCTTCAAGGAATTTCATATTCTCCGGCAGGTTGGGCGTGACTTTAAAGGAATGTATTTTCATTTTGCTCCCCCTTTAAAAGGTATTTTTTATAGTATATAAAATATTATAAAGCGCATGTGTATTTTGGTATAATATAAACACAGGATTTAAGCCCCGTTCGTCTATTGGTTTAGGACATCGCCCTCTCAAGGCGGAAAGACGAGTTCGATTCTCGTACGGGGCGGATTTGATTATTGGTTGACGCTGTTGAGCCTGCGATTTAAAATACCGAAATACTGAAATTTAAAAAATAAGGCGCTCTTTCAAAAGAGTGTTTTTTTTGCTTGCAATTGCCGGTTCTGAAACTTTGGCGGCTTTTTCTGTCTGGCGCAAAATATTATGCTCTTTATGTTTTTGAAATTTGCGCTAAATGATGATATAATTATAAATAAGGAGAATTTGTTGTTAATGCGGGGCTAATTGCCCTGCCGCAATTTTATTCTGTTTTTGGAACCTTGTGAAGAACAAGGAGAGCTTTTGAGAAATCAAAAGCATTTTAACGGTCCAAAAGCAGCTCGTTATCAGGCACATAATGTCAGGACTGATCCTCTTGATATTATGTGCCGAGCGTTTACCGCCTTAGGGCGGTAAACCACGGCTGTTATATTTGGGTTACCGTTAAAAGCTCAAGTACTGCGGCCGTTTTTTATTGTCCGAAAAGGCAAGTATTGTATTAAATTATTGCATACATAGTGAGAGCTAAACTTCATGAAAATCATCATACAAGCCGGCGGGAAAGGCACAAGGCTGGAAGGCCTGACCAGAAATAAACCTAAATGTCTGGTGCCTGTTGATAACTTACCTATTATCTTTTATGCGTTTAAGCAATTCAAAGACGCAGATTTCATAATTATCGCCGATTACAAAACCGATATTTTGGAAAAATATCTCGCGATATTCGCCAAAGATTATAAATATAAAATAATAAAAACTGCTAAAAAAGGTACTGCGTCCGGCATTAAGAACGCGCTTGAACAAATCCCGGCGGATGAACCTTTTATGCTTATGTGGTGCGATTTGATTTTATCGGAAGATTTCAAAATCCCGACGGAAGAGAGCAATTATATAGGCATTTCCAAAGATTTTGAATGCAGATGGTCTTATATAAACGGCGAGTTTATAAAAGAGCCCTCCACGGAAAACGGCGTGGCGGGCTTGTTTATTTTTAAAGATAAATCCCAGATACAAAATATAGCGGAAGAAGGCGCGTTTGTGGAATGGCTCAAAACGCAAAACATAAAATTTAATGTTTTGGATTTGAACGGTTCAAAAGAAGTAGGCACTTTGCTTTCTTATAAAGATATCAACAATACGCCGCTTTGCAGGCCTTTCAACCAAATTAAATTTGAAGGCGATTTGGTAACCAAGCAAGGCATTAACAAACAGGGCAGAGAAATCGCCGTTGACGAAACCAACTGGTACAGGGAAGTTAAAAAATCGGGTTATGAAAATATACCTGAAATTTATGACTACGAGCCTTTAAAAATGAAGCGCGTGCAGGGCAGAAATATTTACGAATACGACTGCTTTACGCCTTCGCAGAAAAAGGCGGTTTTGGGCAATATAATTCACGCTTTGAAAACATTGCACAATTTAATGCCGCCCAAACCGGCAAACGATCAGGACTCAAAAGACAATTACATAAACAAAACATTTGACAGACTGCATAAAGTGGAAACCTTAATCCCTTTTGCCGATAAAGAATTTATAAGGATAAATAAACGCTGGTATAAAAATATATTTTTCAGCAAAGAGGAGTTCAGCCATATAATAAACGGCCTGATGCCCAAAGAATTCAGGCTGATACACGGCGACCCGACGTTTTCAAATATGATGTTTGACACGTTTAATATGAAAACGGTTTTGATTGACCCGCGCGGATACTTCGGCAAGACGAAATTATACGGCGACCCTGATTATGACTGGGCGAAGGTTTATTATTCGCTTAAAGGCGATTATGACCAGTTTAACCGCAAAAAATTTACGCTTGATATTAAAGAAAAGGAGGTTGAGCTGGCAATAAAGCGCAATAACTGGGCGGATATGGAAACTTTCTTTTTTGATTCTTTGCCGGATGTAAATAAGAATAAAATTAAAATACTGCATTCGGTGATATGGCTTTCTTTGACAACCTATGCCTGGGAAGATTATGACAGTATATGCGGGGCATTTTATAACGGCATCATCCAGGCGGGAGATATTTTATGATTTTATCGCCTTTGCCAAAAACCTGGCTTTTGGATGTGGACGGCACAATATTAAAACATAACGGCTATAAAACCGGCGGGGACGAGGTTTTGTCCGGCGTAAAAAAGTTTTTCGCAAATTTAAGCGCGGAAGACAAAATAATATTTTTAACGGCGCGGCCGAAAGAAGAAAAAAAGAGTTTGGAAAGATTGTTAAAACAAAACAAAATCCGTTTTGACAAAATAATTTACGATATTACCGTCGGCGAGCGCATTTTGGTAAACGACCGCAAACCCAGCGGCCTTAAGACCGCTTTCGCGGTAAATAAAAAAAGAGACGCCAAATTCAGCGTGAGATACAAAACAGACGGCGGGTTATAAAAATTGCCGTCATTTTAATTTATGATTTATCAAAAAATAAAAACAAATAGTAATCTTGTTATAAAAATTTTCGGCCTTACCGTTTATACTGTGGATATCTCCGGTAATACAAAGCACAAAAAGTTTCTTTACGGGCTTACTTCGCGTTTGCGGGTGATAGAGGGCTATAACGAGCTTAAAATAAACAGGTTTTTGGGCGCGGCGGTTTATAGAACCGCAAGGAATAAAGATTTTGTCAAAATTTACGCGCTTGGTATTTTAATCAAAACGGTAAATATCAAGCAGGCTCTTTATAAATCGCTTGCAAAAACCGCGCGCGGCTATGATGATATTTTCATATTAAACAGCAATATTGGCGAGGCTTTTTGCATTTTGTTTTATCTCTCCCGGGCTTTGTCTGCCAAAGCGGGCAAAAGGAAAGTTTTGTTCTGCGTTACCAGGGAAAGCCTTTTAAGCATTGCCGGTATGTTCGCGGGAAATATTCCGTGCGTTTATATTCGCAAAATTGAATACTCCGTGCCGGATTTTTGCTGGACTTTGGGTGGCAAAAATTTTTATATGTTCCCGGCCGAATATTTTTTAGAAGTGGAAAACAAAGCGCGTGCGGGCGCCGGCGCGCATTATTTTACGGAAGTTTTAAATTTGTTCGGCGTTAATAAGGCTGAAGTAAAACCGCAAGAAATTATTGTGCCGCAAAGCATAAAACGATCGGCTTTGGCTAAGGCGGCAAAAATGGGGCTTAATAACAATAATTTTATTTTCATATCGCCTTACGCGAATTCCTGCGCATTATTACCGCGGGAATTTTGGTTAAAATTAGGCGCAAAGTTAAAGAAAAAAGGGTATGACGTCTTTGAAAATTCTGAAGAAAACGGTTTTACTTTGGCGGAAGCCTTCGCGCTTGCCTTAATGTCCCAAGCGGTTATAGGCCTGCGCAGCGGCCTTATGGAGATACTGACGCAAACGGCAGTTCCCATGCAGGTTATTTATACGGATTTCAGGCAGAGGGCGGTTTTTGGCGAGCTGCCTTCAAAAAGCGTTTTAAGTGGTTTCACGCTTAAAAAATTGCCGGCCGTTAAAAGCAATATAACGGAATATGACGCCGCTGAATTCACGCTGGAAGAATTACTTGCCGTCATTGATGTGTAGTTTTCTTTCCGCAAAGGGATCGGATTTTTTGTTTGTGGGAATTAATATGATTAAAAGTATTTTAGGAGGCTTAAAATGAAAATTTATCAAGAAATTATAAAAGATAAAAATGATAAAAAAATTAAAATATTTGGTTTAACGATATATAGGAAAACTTTTTCCGATGGATTTATTAAACATAAATATATAAAAGGAATTTTTAAAACTGAAACAAAATGCAATTATAAAATCTTTTATTTTTTAGGAATAAAAATTTATGAAAGGCTCAATATTAAACAGGAATTAATAGATATAAGAGCAATAATAAGTACT
>JAISDW010000116.1 GCA_031264445.1 Elusimicrobiota bacterium | reverse complement strand
TATTACCGGCTTTAACTGTTCTCATAATAAAAATTATATAATATTTATATCATATGGACAGAAAAATTACTTTTAATAAAGTGCAAAAAAACGCACAGTCGAATTTTGTAGCCGGCTCCGCAGAGCAGCTGGTATCTTATGTATGGGATTTGACAAAAGAAGTCTGTGCGCTTGGGGGCAAATATGATGCTGAACGAAGATTACAGAGACATATTGTCCGCATTGAGCGGAGAAAAAGTTAAATTTTTGCTGGTAGGTACGGAAGGCAAATAGGAGTTTTGGCGGTAAATTTTACAGAATTGATAAAACCTCTCCGCTCTTAAATGCGGGGAGGTTAAAATTTTGCTTGCAAAAGCGGTGGCAGTTTGATATAAAAATATAGAACTTTATTTTTAATCTCACGAGGATATTATCATGAAATTTAAAAAATCCGGTTTTACTCTAATTGAATTATTGGTTGTCGTTTTAATAATCGGCATTCTCGCCGCTATTGCATGGCCTCAATACAGGCTTGCCGTAGGGCGAAGCGCATTCTCCCAATGTCTTATTGCGCTGGATTCTATTAAAAAGGCTCAGGAAATGTATTTCTTGGTAAAAGGAGATTACGCGCTTTCAAAAGACGATCTGGATATTTCCGTTCCGTTTGATTATAGCTTCATTAAAGATCCCAGAGGCGTTTGGGCTTGGAGAACCAAGTGTTCAAAATATAACGATATTTTGTATAACTTCAACAGTAAAAAAACTTATTGTGTATCATGGAGGCACCTTTCTTCATCAAATAAAAAGATTTGTTTGTCCTTCGGCGGTGAAGCCATACCCGGAGATTTTTTTACTGACCAAATAGATGTTTTTACATTACCCTGATAATAATAAAATTTTTAACCGCCGGCTTGTATGGGACTTAATATAAGAAATTATTTTAAAATACAATAAAGGCCGGAATGGAAGGAAAATACAAACCCCCTCGCAATTTTGCGAGGGGGTTTAAGTTCTAAGCCAAACAATTCCAAACTATAAACATACGCCGTCAGTCATTATACGTCGGCAGGGTGGAATAATCTTTGGAATAACGCAGCATTTGCTCCTCATAACCTTCGTTATAAGAAACTTTTATGTCCGTTATATTCCCGTTTGCGTCTTTTTCAAGAGAATAAACGGGATTGACAAACCCTTTGTAAGGCGCAATGCCAAGTTTGTCGTAGCGCGCTTTGATTTCCTTATGAATATCAAGGTCAACTTTAACGCCGTATGTTTCAACCAGATTTTGGGCCGCGTCAAAATCGCCCTCGGAAGTAATGCGCTGGACTTCCGCCAGCAACTGCCCGAACAAGCCGCGGAGCTTTACATAATCGTTCACGACGACATAAGTTTTGCCGTTTTCCTTTTTCAATTCAACGATTTTGTCTTTTGCCCCGTGCTCCAGCGCCCAATGCGCTATCAATGAGCGGTTGCGCATGTGGGCTTCCTCTATGTCTTTGCCCAATTCTATGCGCGAGAGCTGCGTAAGCAGGCCGTTCATCATATATTTATAATATTCCGATTTATAGGCGTCGGAGTTTTTCAGCAGGCCGAGCTCCAGCATTTTAGGGTCGCCCATATAATACAGGCCGAACAAATCCGCCCGGGCTTCCTCAATGGTGGAGCCGTAAACTTTAAGAGAGTTCTTTGCAATGCCGGGCAATAACTGGCCGGAGGCGTGGCCCAGGCATTCGTGCAGGTCGGTATGCAGATTGTCGGTTTGCGCGCCGTATTTTTCCATCAGTTTCTTTTCCGCGGAGCAGCAGACAAATTCTTCGTTAAACCCGCTGCCGGCCGCGGCTTTGTCATAAGCTTCGGTGATATTTGTGATGGTGACGGATTTGGAGCCTACGTCCTTCCTTATCCAGTTGGAATTTGGCAGGTTAATGCCGATGGGCGTGGCGGGGTAGGTGTCGCCGCCCAGAGTGGCCGCAGTAATGGTTTTGAAAGAAATGCCTTTCACTTCCGTTTTCTTAAAACGCGGGTCAATGGGGGCATTGTCTTCAAACCACTGGGCATTGCCGCCGAGGATTTTTGTCAGCGCTTCGGAATCCAAATCCCTGAAATTAACCAGTGATTCCCACGAGCCTTTTATGCCTAGGGCGTCGCCGTAAACCTCGGTGAATCCGTTTATGAAATCCACCAAAGAATTCGTGTCGCGCACCCACGCGATGGAATATTCGTCGTATTTTTTCAAATCGCCGGTTTTATAATATTCAACCAGCAGATCTATAGCCTTTTTCTGTTGTTCGTTTTCGGCGTATTTGGAGGCTTCCTCCAGCCAGTAAACTATTTTTTCAATGGCGGGGGAATACAGCCCGCCGACTTTATAAACTTCCTCAACTAGTTTGCCGTTCTTTTTTACCAAACGGCTGTTAAGGCCGTAGGGGACCGGCGTATTGTCGTTTGGTTTTTTCATCGCGCCGTAAAACTCTTCAACTTCTTTTTGCGTTATGTCTTCGCCGTAATAATTATTGGCCGAAGCGCGGATAACGTCCAGACTGCTGTCCTGATTGACTTTTTTGGCATAAGTCCCGGGGTCAAACATTACTGGAGTGATTTCCGCAATGAAAGCGTCCACGGTTTGTCCTTCGCGCGCAGGGACGAGCGAAGAATCCAGAGATTTCACCGCGTCTGCAAAAAACTCTTTGGAAAACCCGGGCAAAAACTTTTCTTCGCCGTAATGGTGGTGAATGCCGTTAGAAAACCACACCCGTTTAAGGTAAACCAGAAACTGCGCGTAATCTTCGGAGGTTTTATCGCCTTTGTAGTTTTCGTAAACCGCTTCCAGCGTCCTGCGGACGGCAAGATTGTAGCGGTTGTTCTGGTCAAACAGAATATCGCGGCCGTTTAAAGCGGCCTGGCCGAGGCTGTAAACCAGGTTTTTCTGGTTAAGCGTCAGCTTATCCCAGTTCGGCACCTGATAGCGCAAAATGCCGAGGTCGGCAAATTGCTCAACGTTGTAATTAAATTTGTCCGCGCCGGCAGTATCTTTTCTGTTGGCGGAGCAGGCAAACAGGCACAGCAATGTCATCGTCATAATAAATACCTTTTTCATTATTTATTCTCCCGAGTTTTGCGTTTTATTTTTGAACGCGGCTTTAACGAGCCCGTCAAAAAGCGGATGCGGTTTCATGGGACGGCTTGCAAATTCTGGGTGGAACTGCGCCGCTATAAAATACGGATGGTCTTTGCGCTCTACGATTTCAGGCAGCAGATTTTTGTGCCAGCCTGTAACTTCAAGGCCGAGCTTTTCAAGCGCGGGCACGTAATCCGTATTAAATTCATAACGGTGGCGGTGGCGTTCCTGTATGGCGGATTTTTTGTAAAGCTTCTGCGCGATGGAGCCGGTTTTAAGCTTCGCCTCGTAGTTGCCGAGGCGCATTGTGCCGCCGAGGTTTTTGACCTTTTTCTGTTCTTCCATCATATTTATAACGGGATCTTTGGTGTCGGGCGCGAACTCGCAGGAATCCGCATTTTTAAGGCCGGCCTGATTGCGCGCGGCCTCTATTACCGCGCACTGCATGCCAAGGCAGATGCCCAAAAACGGCAGGCCCTTTTCTCTTGCGTATTTAATTGTCTCTATCTTGCCGGCGATGCCGCGCTTGCCGAACCCGCCGGGCACTATAACGGCGTCTAAGCCTTTAAGGGCCGCGGGGATTTCGTCTTTTTGCGTATTAATATATTTAACTTTAACTTCTACGTTATTGGACATACCGGCAAGGTTTAAACTTTCATCTACGGATTTATAAGCGTCCTTAAGCTCGGCGTATTTGCCGGCTATGCCTATGGTTATGCGCCGGCGGCCGGCCGCGGTCGCTTTATTGATAAATTTGAACCATTTGCCGTCGTTCTTTTTGCGCGGTTTGAGATGGAGGCGTTTTATGATAAGGTCCGTAATGCCCTGTTTTTCAAAGGCTTCGGGCAGCTGGTAAATTGAAGCGACGTCCATAGCTTCTATCACGGCTTCCGGCGCGACGGAGCAAAACAGCGAAAGTTTTTCCTTCATTCCTTTAGGCATGGGCTTTTCCGTGCGGCATATCAAGATGTCGGGGTCTATGCCGATTTCGCGCAGTTTATTGACGGAATGCTGCGTGGGTTTTGTCTTAAGCTCGGCAGCGCTGGCGATATAAGGTATCAGCGTGGCGTGCACGTTTAGCACGTTTTCGCGGCCGCGCTCCGTCTTAAACTGGCGCGTGGCTTCAAGGAAGGGCAGGCCCTCGATATCGCCCACGGTGCCGCCGATTTCTATGATGGTAACGTCAAAATCTTTCTCAAAAGGAATAAAGCGGGATTTGATTTCATTGGTAATATGCGGTACAACCTGCACCGTGACGCCGTTATAGTCGCCGCGCCTTTCGCGGTCTATGACGGCCTGGTAAATGGTGCCGGTGGTATTGGTGTTCTTTTTGGTCATTGGGACGTCAAGAAAACGTTCGTAGGTGCCCAAATCCAGGTCGGCCTCGGCGCCGTCGGCCGTTACAAAAACTTCCCCGTGCTGGTACGGGCTGAGCGTCCCCGGGTCAATATTAATATACGGGTCGCACTTGATCATATTAACTTTGAGGCCGCGCAGCTGCAACAGTTTGCCTATGCTCGCGCCGGAAATACCTTTCCCCAGCGAGCTTACCACGCCGCCGGTAACGAAAATAAATTTGGACATTTTTATCTCCCTGATGGTTTAAAATTATATTATATTATATTTAAAGAATACATAAATGCAAAGCCGCCATAAGGGTAATGCGGCTTTAATCAATTAAGGACACAAGAACTTTCAAAGTCGGATATTTTATGCCTTGATTTTATCTGGAATACATTTTCCGCCCGTTAGAATCAGGCATTTTTGTCGTGAACCCGAGGGTTTCGCAAACGGCAAGGGCGCCGGGATTCTCATAACAATACATTTTGCCGCCATCAGGAATTTTGTCGTAATATATATCAAATGAA
>JAISDW010000105.1 GCA_031264445.1 Elusimicrobiota bacterium | reverse complement strand
ACATAACCGCCGACAGGGTCGCACGTTAAACCCAAATGATGCTCCAGCCCCATTTCGGCCGCGTAATCTATCTGGCGGTTGTTGCCGCCTTCCAGCTGGCAGGCCGCGCCCGCGGCCATCGCGCATGCGACGCCGATTTCGCCCTGGCACCCCACCTCCGCGCCGGAGATAGAGGCATTTGTCTTAGCCAGATTACCTATAAGCCCGGCCGTCCCCAGCGCGCGGATTATGGGCTCGTCGTCCATTTCAAAAATTTCTTTGCTTAAGCGCAGCACTGCGGGCAGCACGCCGCAGCTGCCGCAGGTTGGCGCAGCCACAACGCGGCCGCCCGCGGCGTTTTCTTCCGAGCACGCCAAAGCATAAGAAAAAAGTTTATGCGCGCGCCGCACGAAGCGCGGCGCGGTATCGGCCACTTTAAAGTAGCGGCGCGCTTTGCGCTCCAGCCGTAATGTGCCGGGCAGAATATCATATTTGCCCAGCCCGCTGTTTATGGTATTTTGCATTTCTTTCCAGATATCGGCCAAAAAATCCCAAATCTGCGGGCCTTCAACTTCTTCCACATATTCCCAAAGGCCCATGCGGTTTTGTTTTGTGTAGGCGAGGATATCGCACATCGTGGTAAGCGGGTAAATGCTGGGCGGCGCGGTTTCAAAATCTTCATCATCCCTGATTTCGCCGCCGCCCGTGCTGTAAACGGTCCAGCTGTCAAGCACCTGCTCTTTTTCGTCAAGCGCTTCAAATGTCATGCCGTTGGGGTGGCGCGCCAGGGACTGGCCCTCCCGCCACACTATTTCTATTGGTTTTGGCTCCAGCCCGGCCGTTACTGCGATATCAGTCAAATGCCCCCTGCCCGTCAAAGCCAGCGAACCGTACAAATAAACGCGGAAGGATTTCGCTTCCGGATTTTTTGCGCCGAACATCTCCGCCGCGCGCCGCGGCCCCATGGTATGGCTGCTTGAAGGCCCCATACCCACCCTGTAAAGTTCTCTTAAAGATTTCATCGTATAAATGGTATCATATATATGCCAATGAGTACACCCGAAGTCATTTTAATTGCCGTAAGCCTTTCAATGGATAATATGGCTGTTGCCGCCGCGGCGGGCTGCGGCGGTAAAAACCATACTTTCGCACAAATAGCCAAAATTGCCGGAGTGTTTGCGCTTGCCGGAATAATATGTATGATAGCCGGCTGGCTAGGCGGCAGTGAACTGCGTAACTTAATCTCAAGCTGGGACCATTGGGCCGCTTTTCTGATATTATGTTATATCGGCGTAAAGATGTTAAAAGAAGCATACGCCAAACTTAAAAAGCCGCGAAGCGTAAAAAGCGAAATACTGACGCTTAAAACTATAGCCACGCTCGCGCTGGCTACGAATATAGACGTGCTTGCGGCGGGCGTATCGCTCGCGCTTTACGAAATTTCGCTCATAAAAGTTTTGGCCATACTCTCATTTTGCATAATCGCGGCCACGGCCGCGGGTTTTGCGCTGGGGCAGAAGCTCGGCAATAAATTCGGCGCGTCGGTGGAATTCGCCGGCGGGATTATACTCATTATGCTGGGTCTTAAAATACTGCTGGAAGGTGTTTTACAATTTTAATAAATCGGGTAGTAAATTTTCATTGCAAAAACCGGATTAAGTTTGGTATAAAAGTATAGATGTTTATACTCTAACTTACGAGGATATTACAATGAAAGCTGCCAAAAAAGGTTTTACACTAATTGAATTATTAGTGGTTGTTTTAATAATCGGCATACTTGCCGCCATTGCATTACCGCAATATCAAAGAGCGGTAAAAAAGACGCGATATCTCTCTATTCTCCCCACAATGAAAGCAATTATTGACGCTGAAGAAAGATATTATTTGATAAACAGTAAATTTACTCTTAACCCAAATGAGTTTGATATTGTTATACCAGGGGATACCGCCTTTTCCGGTACCGGCTCGGGCATTTGGGCGGCTACAATAAGTGGAAAAAATTATGAATATCAACTCAGGGCAGATGGAGGAACAGACAGGGCTCATTTTTGGCTTACTGGAACTAACAGGCAAAGTCAGCCTTCAGGTGAAACTATTGGGTTGCGCTACGTGTTTTCCAACCAAAAATTATACTGCACCGCTTATACTACAGATACAAAAGGCCAGGCATTATGCGAATCTATGTTTGGACCTGCGGTAACTTGTCCTTCGCAATTAGGAGGTTCTTTAAAATGTTACGCAGGTCATTTCTAAGCAATGCAAAATGATATAGAAAAAGAAATGGAATATCCCAATATAAGATATTTTTAGTACGTCAATGACGACTAAAGATAATACGCGGGCCTTTAACCGCGGCACTCCGAAATACTATTTGCAGGCATTTTGGCTTAAATTTATTGTAAAATACATATAGCGGTATATTTCAGCGCGAGGGATATAAAACATGTCCATAATATGGGTAATCCTGATTTTATTGTGCATATCGGCCGGGTGTTTTGCGATAGGTGCCGTGTCCGGCAGCAAGCTGGGCAGCGCTTACGGCAATAATGTTACCTTAAAAACTTCTTTTGTTTTCGTTGTGGCGAATCTCATTTCCCTCTCGCTCAGTTTTATCGTGGGCAAACTGCTTTCTACTTGGTACAGCGGCCTGGCGCAGTGGCTGGCTTTCGCGATGCTGTTCATAATCGGCATAAGGATGCTTTTGGAATCTATTGAGCGTTCCCCCAGCCTTAACTATACGGATATTGTTCAGAGCAATTATCTTGTGCGCGTTGCGGTGCAGGCCGGCGTGGATTCTTTTATGTTCGGCTTCACTCTGGCTTTATTCTTCGGCGACAGGATAGAGATTTTTCTGCTCGCCCTCCTGCTTTCCGCGGTGTTTAATTTTTTTATGACGATTTTCGGGCTTTCGCACGGGCACGCTTTCCCCAAAACCGTCCTTGGCAAGAGGCTTGAGCGCATTGCCGGCGCGGTGGTCGTTATCGCAGCCGTAAACATGCTTTTTAAGATTAACGGGTAACAAATTCCCGTACCAAATATAAAAAACGCTGCGGCTTTTGCAGCGTTTTTTATCAGAGGCAACAAAAATATTATGCAGACTATACCGGCAAACCTGCCGCTTAAAAAAATCCTCATCAGCGGGGAGCAGATAACCCGCAGGGTGGGGGAGCTTGGCGCGCAAATCTCAAAAGATTACCATGGCAAAACGCCGCTGTTTTTATGCATTTTGCGCGGTTCGGCCCTGTTTTACGCCGAGCTTGTCAAAAACATAACTACGGACTGCCATCTTGATTTCATGTGCCTGTGCTCTTACAGCGGCACGAGCTCCGGCGGCAAAGTGCGCATGATGCTTGATTCGCGCGAGGATATAAAGAACCGCCACGTGATAATTGTGGAAGATATCATAGACACCGGCACCACCGCAAAATATATTACGGAGCTTCTTGCCACGCGCGGCCCCGCCTCGGTTGAGATTTGCACGCTTTTGGACAAGCCTTCCAACCGCGAGGTTGAAATCAAACCCAGATACAGCGGGTTTACGATAGAAAATGAATTTGTAGTAGGCTACGGCCTTGATTATAACGAGCTTTACCGTAATTTACCTTTTATAGGAGTGTTTGATGAAAGTAAACAATAAAAAACCAATCCCGCAAATCCCGTGGCGGCAGGTGCTGCTGTGGGTGATAACTTTTATAGTTATGGTCTCGCTGTATTCAAAGATGGGCCAGTCCCAGGCGGCCAAAGATATGGATTATTCCGAGTTCCGCGCCAAAATCGCTTCCGGCGATATATTAAAAGTTTCCATCGGGCCCGACAGCATTGCCGGCACCTTTAAAGACGACGGCAAAGAAAGCAAATTCAAAACCCCGAGGATATCCGACGATAATGACCTTGTGCGGGATTTGGTTGCCGCCAAAATCCCCTTTAAAGGCGAGACTGATAAAAGCTGGATTTACAGCCTGCTCATGAACGTGGGTTGGGTGGCCTTGTTCTTCGCGGCGTGGTATTTTTTGTTTATCCGCCCGCAGCGCGGCGACGGTAAAAGCGCGCTTAACTTCGCCAAAAGCAAAGCCAAACTGCAGGACCCGCAGGAGCAGAACATAACCTTCAAAGACGTTGCCGGCGTTGAGGAAGCCAAAGAAGAAGTGCAGGATATAATAAAATTCCTGCGCAATCCCAAGCATTTCCAGAAGCTCGGCGCGAAGCTGCCCAAAGGCGTGCTGCTTTACGGCGCGCCCGGCACCGGTAAAACGCTGCTCGCAAAGGCCGTGGCCGGGGAAGCTAAAGTGGCTTTCTTTTCCGCATCGGCTTCGGAATTTGTGGAGATGTTTGTCGGTGTAGGCGCGGCGCGCGTAAGGGATTTGTTCAATAATGCCAAAAAGAACGCGCCGGCAATTATTTTTATAGACGAGCTTGACGCCGTCGGCCGCCGCCGTTTTGCCGGCATTGGCGGCGGGCATGACGAAAGGGAGCAGACGCTTAACCAGCTGCTTATAGAGCTTGACGGTTTTGAATCAAAGCAGGGCATAATTCTTATGGCCTCCACCAACCGGCCCGACGTGCTTGACCCCGCGCTTACGCGCCCCGGGCGTTTTGACAGGCATATAAATATCCCCGCGCCCGATATGAAAGGCCGTAAGGAAATACTTGAAGTGCACGCCAAAAAAGTCAAAATGTCGCAGGATATTGACCTTGAAACCATAGCCAAAGGCACCCCGGGTTTTGTGGGCGCTGATCTGGCGAACGTCATTAACGAGGCCGCAATACTTGCCGCGCGCCACGATAAGGAAGCCGTGGGCACGCAGGATATAGAAGAAGCCGTTGAGCGCGTTATGGCCGGCCCGCAGCGCAAAAGCCGTGTAATATCGGATAAGGAAAAGCGCGTAATCGCCGCGCATGAAGCGGGCCACACGGTAATAGCCAAAAAATCGCAGCACAGCGACCCTGTGCACAAAGTCTCCATAATCCCGCGCGGGCCGGCTTTGGGCTATACGCTGCAGCTGCCGCTGGAAGATAAATATTTAGTCACCAAGAGCGAAATTCTGGACAGGCTCACCGTATTGCTCGGCGGCCGCGCGGCCGAGGATATTTTATTCGGGGAGATTACCACCGGCGCGCATGACGACCTTTCGCGCACCACCGCCTATGCGCGCAAAATGGTGGCCGAGCTCGGCATGAGCGAAAAGCTGGGCCCGATCTCGGTACAGACTGACCAGAATGAAGTCTTCCTTGGTATGGAAATGGGCCGCCACAAAAATTATTCAGAGGATTTGGCCAAGGCAATTGACAGCGAAGTAAGCCTGCTAGTCAAAGAATCCTATAACAAAGCCAAGGAAATCCTGCGCGCCAACAAAACCGCGCTTGAAACGCTTATCGCCCGTCTGATTGAAAAAGAAGTTGTTGAAGCGGCCGAGATTGACGAAATCCTCGGCATAAAGAAAGAAGATAAAAAACCCGACGGCGCAGATGACGCGGATATAAAATTGGAGCAGTCGCCCGTCGTAGTCCCGGAAGATGCGCAGAGGCTTGAGAAGGAACAAGAGGAAGCCGATGCCTAAATACTTCGGCACGGACGGCATACGCGCCAAGGCCGGGCATTTTCCGCTTACGGAAGATTTTGTGGTAAAGCTAGGCTACTGCGCTTTGCTTGAACTCCAAAAACACGGCGACGCGCAAAACCGCGCCAAAACCGTGATAATAGCCGAGGATTCCCGCCAAAGCGGCCCGCAGCTGGCGCAGTATCTGGCGCGCGGTATAACGGCGGCCGGCTTTGACGTGCTGCATATCGGCATAGCGCCCACGCCGGCGGTTGCTTTCCTTACGCATAAAAGAAACGCCGTATGTGGGATTGTGATTTCCGCCAGCCATAATCCGGCGGAGTTTAACGGCATTAAATTCTTCTCCCATACCGGTAAAAAACTTAACGAGGATATTGAAAGCCTGATAGAAACCGCCGTGGAAAATACGGCGCAAATCCCCGCGCCCGCGCCGCACGCGAAAGTTGTCACGGACGCCGCGCCGCTGCGCGAATACACGGATTTCCTTAAATCAACCGTGCCGGCCGGCGTGAGTTTCAAAGGCATTAAAGCCGTGCTTGACTGCGCCAACGGCGCAAGTTATAAAACCGCGCCGGAAGTTTTCAGGGAGCTCGGGGTGGAAACTATCGTTATAAACGATAAACCGGACGGCGCAAACATCAACGATAATGCCGGCGCGCTGCACACGGAAGGCATGCAGAAAGCAGTGGCGGAAAATAAGGCTTTTATAGGTTTCTCTTTTGACGGGGACGCGGACAGGCTTATCGCCGCCGACGAAGAAGGCGGCCAGCTTGACGGCGACGATATTATGGCCGCCGCCGCGCTTTACATGAAAAAGCAGGGCGTGCTGAAGGGCAATAAAATCGCGCTTACGGTTATGACGAACCTCGGGCTTATAAACTATCTCAAACAAAACGGCGTTGAGCCCGTGCTTACGGCCGTGGGCGATAAATATGTTTTTGAAGCGCTTGAGAAGGAAGATTTATCGCTTGGGGGGGAGACTTCGGGCCATGTCATCTTCCGCGACATTATGGGCACGGGCGACGGCACTTTGTGCGCTTTGCAGCTTTTGGCGATAGTTGTCGCCTCAGGCCATAAACCCAGCTGGTTTAAAAAACAGTGGCACAAATATCCCTTAAAGCTGATACCGGTAAAAGTGTCGCAAAAGCCGCCGCTTGAAAGCGTGCCCGGCTTCCTGGATTATATTAAACAGCTTGAAGCGCAGATGGGCGCGCGCGGCCGCATTTTTGCGCGCTACAGCGGCACGGAGCCGCTGCTGCGGATACTCGTCGAAGGCGAGGATAAAGAGCAGGTGGAAGACTTTGCGCGCAAGACTGCGGATTTTTATATACAAAAAACAAAATAAAATTGCGGAGATTAAAATTTATGACGTTAAAATTAGGCGTTAACATAGACCATATCGCCACTTTGCGGCAGGCGCGCGGCGGCAATACGCCGGACCCTTTTGAAGCGGCCGAAGCCTGCCTTGCGCTTGGCGCGCGCTACATTGTGCTGCATATCCGCCGCGACAGGCGGCACGTGCAGGAAAGCGATTTGGAAAAACTTACAAAAAAATACCGCCCGCACATACATCTTGAAATGGCCAATACCAAAGAAATGGTGGATATGGCCCTTAAATACAAACCCGGCTCCGTCTGTCTTGTGCCTGAATATCCTAATGAGCTTACCACTTCCGGCGGTTTAAAGCTGGACGATAAAAATACCGCCCTGCTGCGCGCATCTGCGGCAAGGCTCAAAAAAGCCGGCATAGAAGTAAGCCTTTTCATAAACCCTGCGGCAAACGACGTGCGCAAAGCCAAAAAAGCCGGCGCGGATATAGTGGAGCTCTGCACCAAAGATTACAGCGAAGCCAAGACTGAACGCCAAAGGCTTAAACTGCTGGAAGATATTTCAATGTCTTCAATATTGGCCAGGGAAATCGGCCTGCGCGTGCACAGCGGCCACGGGCTTACGGTTGATACCGCCGGCGCGGTTGCGGCCGTCAGCGGTATGGAATGCCTTAATATCGGTTTTTCAATCATAGCGCGTGCAGTGCTTGCGGGCCTGCCGCAGGCCGTGCTTGAAATGAAGCGGGCGATAAACGCGCGCTGAACTAGGAGGGCCTCTTTATGTGCGGCATAGTGGCTTACAGCGGCGGCAGGGACGGCGCCGCGCTTATAATAGACGGGCTCAAGAAACTTGAATACCGCGGTTATGATTCCGCAGGCGTGGCGTATAGCGCGGGCGGCAAAATAAATATTTTGAAAGCCGTGGGCAAAGTAAATAATCTTGAAGAGCTGGTTTTGAAAAATAAAGTAAATTCCCGCTGCCTCATAGGCCACACGCGCTGGGCCACGCACGGCAAGCCCTCGCGGGAAAATTCACACCCACACACCGGCCAGCCCGGCGACGTCGCCCTGGTGCACAACGGTATAATAGAAAATTATCTTGAGCTTAAACAGAAGTTAATCGCCAAAGGCCACAAATTCAAATCGCAGACGGACAGCGAAGTCGCGGCCCATCTTATAGAAGAAAATCTCAAAAAAAATATGGCTTTCCCCGCGGCTTTTGAGGCCGCCGTAAAGCAGCTTAAAGGCGCGTATGCGCTGGTTGCGGTGTATAAAGGGGAGCAGGGCGTGCTTATGGCCGCCAAAAAACAAAGCCCGCTGGTGCTGGGTATAGGCGAGGGCGAATATTTTCTGGCTTCCGACGTGCCCGCCTTTTTGCAGCATACCAAAAAAGCCGTTTTTATGGAGGACGGAGACATTGCCTGCATAAGCCCGCGCGGCTATAAAATAACCGCCGCGGACGGCAGGCCGGCGAAGCGCAAAATTAATACTATCACGTGGGATAATACAAGCGCGCAAAAAGGCGGCTACAAGCATTTCATGCTTAAGGAAATTTTTGACCAGCCGCAGGCCGTTGAAGATACTTTGAGAACGCTGCCCAAAGACATCAAAAAATCCTTCGGCATATCAACGGAGCGCGCTAAAAAAATAAAGGGGCTGTATCTTATTGCATGCGGCACGGCTTACCACGCCGCGCTGGCCGCGAAATATTTTCTGGAACATTTTGCAAAACTGCCCGTGGAAGTTGACACGGCTTCTGAATTCAAATACCGCGACGTAAACTTCCAGAAAGACTGGCTTTTCTGCGCAGTTTCCCAGTCGGGGGAGACTGCCGATACGATTGCCGCTTTGCTCAATGCAAAAAAGGCAGGGCTGCGCACGCTGGGCGTATGTAATGTGCTGGGCTCGGCCATAACGCGCATGAGCGATTTTACCGTTTATACGCGCTGCGGGCCGGAAATCAGCGTAGCTTCCACAAAGGCTTTTACTTCGCAGCTGACGGTGCTTTACGCGCTGGCTTTGCAGCTGGGTTTTGCGCGCGGCGCGCTGCCCAGGCCGCGGTTTAACGAACTTTATAAAGAGCTTCTGCGCCTGCCCGCGCTGTTTGCCGCCGCGCTGAAAACGCAGGAGCAGGTCAAAAAAACCGCGCGACGCATTTACAGGAAGAAATCTTTTATTTTCCTCGGACGCAATGCCTGTTATCCGCTCGCGCTGGAAGGCGCGCTTAAGCTAAAAGAAATTTCTTATCTGCACGCCGAAGGCTTCCCCGCGGGCGAAATCAAACACGGCCCTATAGCTGTGATAGAGCGCGGCACGCCGGTTTTTGCGCTTGCGCCCCAGGGATTTCTGGAAGAGAAAATGATTTCTTCCTGCCAGATAGTCTGCGCGCGCGGCGCGATGCTTATCTTAATCACAAACGACGCGGCGCAAAAGGGCCTTATGCTGCCGCGCGTAAGCGAATATCTCTTTCCTATCATAGCGGCGGCGCCGCTGCAGCTGTTCGCTTATTATATCGCTGCCTTCAACGGGCGCGAGATTGACCGCCCCCGCAACCTTGCCAAAAGCGTCACGGTGGAATGATGGAAATCATAAATATTGGCATTGATATAGAAGAAGTGGCCCGCATAGCGCGCCTGAAAAAAGCCGCGCTTACCCGCGTATTTACCGAGGCGGAGCTTGCCTACAGCCTTCCCAAAAAAAACGCCGCGCAGCATCTGGCCGCGCGTTTTGCCGCCAAGGAAGCGGTGTTTAAAGCCCTGCCTTTTGACGGCGTCGCCCTCAAAAAAATAGAAATTGTGAAAGACGAATCCGGCAAACCGCAGGCTGTGCTGCATGACGCGCGGGCAAAGGGCATAGGGCTGAAAATATCGCTTTCCCACACGCAGAAATACGCGGCGGCATTTGCCGTGGCGTATAAGAAAAATGCAAAAAATAAATAAGGCTTTCGTAAAAAAACATTTCCCCGCGCGGCCGGCGGCCTCTTATAAAAATCTTAACGGGCGCGTTCTTATCGTAGCCGGCTCGGCCGATATGCCCGGCGCGGCCGTGCTCTGCGCGCGCGCGTGTTATGGCGCGGGCGCGGGCCTCGTTACGCTTGCCGCGCCGCCCGCCGTGTATAATGCCGCGGTTAATGCAGTGCCGCAGGCGATTATTTTAAAAATGCCGCAAAGCGCGCGCGCGGCGCTGGCAAAAATAATCGCGCATAATAAAAAAATACCGCATGATTTGCTGCTGGCGGGCCCGGGTTTGGACGATGGCTGGGCGGCTATGACTTTGCGCCTGCAGGATAAAATCGGGCTGCCCGCGGTTATAGACGCGTCCTCTTTAAACGCGCTGGCCGCTGCCGGCGCGGATAAACTGGAAAAAAATATTCCTATGATACTTACGCCGCATAATGGCGAAATGCGCCGCCTGCTTGGCAGGCCCGCAAACGTGGCCAGCGCGGCCGCGCTCGCCGCGATAACGGGTGCGGTGTGCCTGCTTAAAGGCCCGGGCACAATAGTCAGCGGCGCGGGCTTAAGCATGCAAAATACTACGGGCAACAGCGGGCTGGCCAAAGCCGGCAGCGGCGATATTCTGGCCGGCATTATCGCCGGAGTTTGGGCGCAGCTTATGCATATTGAGGACGACAGAACGCCGGCGCAAAAGGCTTTTGATGCCGCCGCCGCGGGCGTATGGCTGCACGGCGCGGCAGCGGACGCGGCCGTCAAAAAGATAAGCAAAAATTCGCTCTCGGCGGAAAATATTTTGGCAGCCCTGCCCTCTGCTATGAAGCAAATAATCGGATAAAATTATAGAATATGATTATGACGATATTTATGGCGTTTTTAGTTGTGATTTTAGTGGCTTTAGTTTTGGTTTATATTGCCTACAGGGAGAGCGGGCGCATAATAAACCGCGGCGGCGGGCGCAAGCCGCTGGCCGCGTATCCGGACCAGTTTAAAGTCCCCTTTGAAAATGTAATTTTTAAAAATTCCGACGGTATAACGCTCAAAGGCTGGTTCATACCCGCGCGGGAAGAAAGCAAAAAAACGATAATCCTCATGCACGGGTGGAATATGAACAAAGGCGGCATACTGCCCGGCACGCTGTTTCTGCGGGATATCGGGTACAATTTATTTTATTTTGATTTCCGCTCTTACGGCGAAAGCGGGGACGGCAAAACTTCGGTCGGCTATCTTGAAACGCGCGACGCCGCGGCCGCGGTTGAAGCCCTGCTCAAAACGCGGCCCGACGCGGCGCAGGAAATCGGCCTTTACGGTATTTCAATGGGCGCGGCGGTGGCGGTTTATACGGCGGCGCATACGCCGCAGGTGCGCGCGGTTGTGGCCGAGGCTTGTTATTATTCTTATGAAAAGGTCGTCGCCAGATGGGCGAAGGAACATAAATCCGCGCCGTACTTCCCGCTGGTGGCTTTGACTTTGTTCTTCGTGCGCAAACGCCTCGGCATTGACCCGGAAACTTTCAGCCCGCGCCATAATATCAAAAAGCTGGGCGGCAAGGCCGTCTTCATAATCAACGGTGCGGACGACGCGCTTGCGCCGCGCCACGACGCTCGCAAACTTTTCGCTGCCGCGGCCGAGCCTAAGCAGTTGTGGATCGTCGCCAATGCCGCGCACACGGAAGCGGCCGAAGTCGCCGGCCGCCAGTACGAAAATAAAATCGGGCAGTTTTTTACGAAGTACGTGTAGGACGGATTTTTACGGGATTAAATATCGATTTACGTCTGAGGGCAGTTGCATATCAAATATCCCGCCAAGGCTTTCGCAAATTTTATCGCTGTATTGTATAGCAATATGAGTCAGTATGGAAGCACCCTGTGGTAACTGATATTACTTTGCCTAAACTCTCGCAGAGCTTCTTATAAGCCTCGCCATGTCTGGATATACATTCTATCTTGCCGTTTTCAGCTAAATGTATCTCGTATATATCAGGGTCTTTAGTGACCATTGCTAACAAATCATCATTGCCCCAAAGCCATGTACTAACAGTAAGATGGCTTCCACGTTTTGTAGTGAGATATACGCTCATACAATCTGTACAACCCGACGGGTTCGCATAAGTCCCTTTAAACTCAATATCAAGATTTCTGATATCGCGGGTATAAGTGTTATTTGCCAATTTATATCTTGTATTGGCTTCCGCGACGGCTTTGGCAATAAGAAGCATTTCCGCGGCGTCCGCTCTTTGTACGGCGGCATAATATTGCGGCAGAGCGACAGCGGCAAGAATACCGATAATAAGCACCACAACCAAAAGCTCTATCAGCGTGAATCCGGCTTTAAGATGTTTTTTCATTAAATATATTATACTACAGTATTTTTGAAAAATGCGATAGAGATGTTATAAATCCGTATTTTTTAAAGCAATGTTTATATATTTGCCTGCGTTCTGCATGGAATCGCCCGCGTTTTTTGCAAGCGGTAGGAGTTCCAGAACTTCGCTTATACCGCGCTTTTTGAGCGCGGTTTTATTTTTTATTTCATTAATGCCGCATACAAAAACCAGCCGCTTTTTATATCTGCGTGCCAGCATGCATACGAGCTGCGGCGCTTTGCCGTAAAAAGTCTGCGCGTCAAGTTTGCCCTCGGCGGTGATAATGATGTCGCAGCCCTTTACGGCCTGCGCCGCGCCGAGTTTTCTGAAAATAAAAGGCCCGCCTTTCAACAGCCGCGCGTCCAAAAATCCGCGCAGCCCCGCCGCAATCGCCCCC
>JAISDW010000017.1 GCA_031264445.1 Elusimicrobiota bacterium | reverse complement strand
CCGGCGATAAGCCTGATTCCGCCGCCGCAGCGGTAAGGGATTCCATCAGGCAGAATGTAGCAAGTTCACAGGGTGGCGGCACAGATGGCGGTGCCGGCAATAATCAGCCCTCGCAGCCTTCCGGCGGCCAGCCGGATAATAATACACCACAGCCTAATCCTCCTACTCCGGCCGCTGCGCACGAACCTATTGTATTTAACGCGAACGGCGAGAATTTTACGAAGGAAGTTTCTAAGTCCAACTGCGAGACCGAAGACGCCTCTTCTGGACAGGAGTCACTGCCAACCGCACAGCTCCCCGAGTCAGGAGGTGAGGACAAAAAAGAGGACAAAAAAAATGTCCCTCCCAATGGCGGCACATTGCCTAAGATATCATCAGATAAAATCAAAGGAAGAAAATATCAAGTCCTTGTGGTCTTGGGCGCCAAAGACAAAAGCGGCAATGAGTATATGTTGCCTACAAAAGACTCGCCTTTGATTAAAACTATGGTGAGCTTGGGTTTCCCCGAAGATATCATCATTGTAGCCAGGGTGCCAAGTCTGCAGAGTCCTGAAACTGGCGCGTCTCTTCTTGTATGTACATTTGAAGATGTGCCGGCTGTAGGGGAGCTCTCCAAGCAGGACTATGATAGTTTCCAAAGCCGGTCTGATATTATTGAAATTAATGTTGACCCTAACGCCGTAAATAAAAATAACGTGAATTTTGCCGTGTCGATTGAAAATGATGAAAAGATAGAAAATGATCAGGCGGCATGGAAGGAAGTGATTAACAAGATAAACGCCAAATTGGACGAATAAGAGAATAAATTAAAAAAGACGGAAGAAGGTACAAATAAGTAAATCAAGGAAAGCGTGTAAAACGCGCCGGAAGAGTGTGAAAAACAAAAAATGAAAGAAGATATAAATCTTAATAATCTTGAAGAGTTTTTGCCGCAAAGCCTGCCGCCGGAGAGCAGGGCCAAGGTAAAAACTCTTTTTTATAAAAGCCTGGCGCTGAAAATGCACCGCTTTTACGGCGGCAAAATTGCCGTCATGCCCAAAGCGGGGATATTTGACATCAACTGGTTTAATGTGTGGTACACGCCCGGGGTTTCCGCAGTTTCCACCGCAATAAGGGATAATAACGATATTTCTTTTGATCTCTCAAACCGCGCAAATGCAGTCGCGGTTGTGAGCGATTCAACGCGCGTGCTCGGCGACGGGGACTGCACGCCCGCCGGCGGGCTTGGCGTTATGGAGGGCAAAGCCATGCTGATGAAATATCTCGGCGGAATAGACGCGACGGCGCTTTGCATAAACAGCCGCGGCGCGGACGGCAAGCCCAGCGCGGATAAAATAATAGATTTTGTCAAAATGTGCGCGCCGACTTTCGGCGCAATAAATTTGGAAGACATCAGCCAGCCAAATTGCTACAAAGCTTTGGACGTTTTGCGCGCGGCCTGTGATATTCCCGTCTGGCACGACGACGCGCAAGGCACGGCCTGCGTCACTATTGCCGGTTTGATAAACGCTTTGGAACTTGCCGGCAAAAATATAAAAAATATCAAAATCATTCTTTACGGCTCGGGCGCGGCAAATACCACAATAGCAAAATTTCTTATTCTTATGGGCGCTGACGCCGGCAAAATAATTATGTTTGACAGCAAAAGTTCTTTGCGCAAAAACCGCGAAGATTTAAAAAACAGGCCTGACGCTTACAAGCAATGGGAACTTTGTCAGATAACAAATAAAGAAAATCTGCAAACGCAGGAAGAAGCCTTTAAAAACGCCGACGTTTTAATCGCGCTTTCAAAGCCCGGGCCGGATACCATTAAACCGCAGTGGATTAAGATGATGGCGGCAAAATCAATAGTATTTGTCTGCGCAAATCCGGTTCCGGAAATTTACCCCGAAAGCGCAAAACAGGCCGGCGCGTATATCGTGGCAACGGGCAGGGGGGATTTCCCGAACCAGGTCAATAATGCATTGTGTTTCCCCGGGATACTTAAAGGCGTGCTTTTGTGCCGCGCAAAAACTATTACCGATAGTATGGCTCTTATTGCGGCAAAAGCCATAGCAAAACGCGCGCGGGATATCGGCATAAACGAAAATAATATTCTGCCGCTTATGACCGACGTAGAAGTTTACGCTTTGCAGGCGGCCGAAGTCGCGCAGGCCGCGCAAAAAGAAGGCGTTGCGCGTATTAAAATAAGTTATGAAGAGGCTTACAATAAAGCCAAAGAAGATATTTTTAAAGCTCAAAATTTGACTGCCGAACTTATGCAAAACGGTTTTATAAAAACCCCGCCCGCTTCTTTAATTAAGGAAACGCTGGAGGAAGCGCTTAAAAATTTATGAGGAAACTTAAATCCGTTCTTATCACAAAAGCCGTCAGGGAAATGTGCATAACCGCCGCGCATAAGCTGCCGTGCGATATGTTGTGCGCCGTCAAAAAAGCCGCCGCGAAAGAAAGCGGCGTATCTGCCCGCATTCTTAAACTGTGCCTTGAAAACGCCGCCATCGCCGAAAAAGAAATGATACCGTTGTGCCAGGATACCGGCGTAGCAGTTGTGTTTGCCGAAATCGGGCATGATTTATTTATTGAGGGCGATATCGCCGCCGCCATAGAAGAAGGCGTGCGCCGGGGCTACCAGGACGGCTATTTGCGCAAGTCAATAGTGAGCGACCCGCTTTTTGAGCGCAAAAACACAAAAGATAATACGCCGCCGGTAATCCACTACAGTTTTGCCAAAGGCGATAAACTTAAACTGACTGTAATGCTAAAAGGCGGCGGCAGCGAAAATAACAGCAAAATAAACATGTTTGCCCCTTCCGCAACGATAGAAGAGATAGAAGATTTCGCGCTTAAGACCGTCGCCGCAGCGGGCTCCAAATCCTGCCCGCCGCTGATAGTGGGCATTGGCGTCGGCGGTAATTTTGAAGGCTGTGCGCTGCTGGCAAAAAAAGCGCTGGGGCGGGAAATCGGCTCCGTCAATAAAGACAAACGCTACGCCGCGCTTGAAAAGCGGCTGCTGCAAAAAGTCAATGCGCTCAAAATAGGCCCGCAGGGCCTTGGCGGCAAAACCACCGCGCTTGCGGTTTTTATAGAATTTGCGCCCTGCCATATGGCCAGCCTGCCGGTGGCCGTCAATCTGGGCTGCCATTCAAACAGGCATATCGGAAGGATATTATAAATGTTAAAGTTAAAAATGCCGCTTACCCTTAAAGATTTGCGGCCGCTGAAACACGGGGCCGAGGTTTTGCTCAGCGGCACGATTTACGCCATGCGCGACGCGGCGCACAAAAGAATGCTCGCGGAAAAGAAGCTCCCGCTGGATTTGCGCGGCCAAATCATTTACTACATGGGCCCCACGCCGGCGCGGCCGGGTAAAGTTTCGGGCAGCTGTGGGCCCACCACAAGCGCGCGTATGGATAAATATACACCTCAAATCATAGAAAAAACGGGTATAATTAGTATTATAGGCAAAGGCGCGCGCGGCGCGGAAGTCAAAGCCGCTATGAAAGGCAAAGTAGTTTATTTTATAGCTTATTCAGGTTTGGGTGCGCTGATAGCAAAATGCATAAGAAAAAGCGAAATGGTCTGCTACCCCTATCTGGGCGCGGAGGCCGTCTATAAACTTGAAGTTGAAAACCTTCCCCTCATCGTAGCGCAGGGGCTTGACGGGAAGGGGGAGATAAAATGAAAAAGTTTCTTTTGCCGCTGGCTTTCGTTTGCACGGCCGCGCTGCTGGCGGGCTGCTTCACTAAAAAAACCGAAGTTGTTGAGGAGGAAGCGCCCTACCGCCGCTCAGCGCAGAAGTCTTACGAAAATAAGATGACTTATGCCGTCTTCCTGCCGTTTTTGTACGAGAACGGTTTTTATTCTTATTACGCCCTCGGCAAAAAAGTAAGCGGCCCGGACGAAAAGGGCTATTACACGGCCGCGTTTACCAACGGCCCCAAAGCGGGTGAGGAGATAAAAACAAAAAATATCCTCCTGAAAGTGCGGCCCGCTTCGGCTGGCGAGCTTAAAAAAGGCATGGTGGTGCTGGTGAACCACTGGGACCCGCGCTCGCACGACGACAATACGCCAGTTGACCTCTGGCGCAAGGGCATAGTTTATAATCCGGAAAAGATTTCCGACGGGCTCGTGACGCTTGAGTTCCCGCATGACAGCAATGACTTTATGGCCACCAAGGAGACTTACAGCCTCAATAATATCTGGCTTATCCTTGAGCCGGCCCAAAAAGACCCGAGGATATTTTTATAATGAAAAATAAAACAAAAATTCTGTTGTTTGCATTTCTGCTGGCGCCGTGTTTTGCGGCCGCCATGAAAAGCGATACTTATTTTATAGACGCGCCCTCGCCCGAGGTTCTGCCCGCGCGGTCGTTTGGCCTCAACGCGCGCGCTTTCGGCGGCGGCGGACTGCTGGCTTATTTTGATTTTGCGGTTTCAAGCCAGTTCAGCGTCGGCATAAGCGAAACTTTTGAACATCTCATCGGCACCAACGATGAGGAAATCAAACTGTTGGTGCCGGCTTTGCAGGCTAAGTTCCGCTTGTACGACGGCAATGAAGAATGGCCGGCTTTCGCTTTGGGTTTTGACAACCAAGGCTTTCTGTACGATCATGACGAAAAAGAATATACCCAAAAAGCGCGCGGCCTTTACTTAAGCGCGGCGAAGGAAGTTTTTATCCCCGGGCTTATTTTTGCGCCCGGCGTCAATATAACCGTTGAGGGTTTTGAGTTTGATAAACTTTCCGCTTTTGCCGCCGCGTCTTATAATATAATGGACGCCGCCGCGCTGTTGCTGGAGTGGGATAATATCCGCGCCGTTAAGGAATCGCGCGTCAACGGCGGGCTGCGGGTTTATCTTTACGAAGGTTTTAATATAGACTTCGCGCTGCGCAATTTTAACAATAAGGCGGAGCGCGTTTTGCAGCTCAAATACGTCATAAATTTATGAAGCCGGCAAATAAATTCCAGCGTAAAATAATATTCATAAAAAAAGCCTTCCAGTACAAATTTATAGCTTTTGTGCTTACGGCGGTGCTGTTCGGCATGTCTTTTGTTTTTTACGAAACCGTAAGGCTTATAGAAAACATATTCAAAAAACACCCCGTGCTTCTGCAGGTGTTTTTTGAGGAAGGCTACGGTATGTTCTTCGTCTTCGGCGCGGAGATGCTGATATGTTTCGCCGTGCTTGCGCTGATTACGGCGGTGATTTCCAACAGGATAGCCGGCCCGCTGTATAAGATGGAATCAACTTGCAGAAAAATAGCCGGCGGGGATTTGAGCGCGCGCGCCTATCTGCGCAGCGGCGACGCCGGCGTGGATCTTGCCGGCGAGTTCAACAAAATGATGGATACGCTTGAAGCGCGCATAAACCAAAAAACGCCGCCGCCGGCGGATAATGATAAACGGGGGGATAAACAATAATGCGCGTAAAGACTGCCCTTGTGGCCATTCTGCTGGTTTTATGCGCCGCTGCCGCGCCCGCGCAGCGCTACCGCATAAAATATTCCTACGACGATAAAGACCCAATTTCGCTTGAAAACGCAATCCGCCTCGCGCTGGAAAATAATTACGAGCTGTTGCTTACCGAGCAGGATGTGGTCATAGCCGAGCAGCGTTTGAAAGAGGCCAAGCTTCTTTATCTTCCGCAGGTAAGCCTAAACGCGGGCGCGACGGCCTATAATCTGGATTCACCCACCGTGTTGCCCGACAGCCTGGGCCTGCGTTTTATAACGCCTTCCCCGGGCCATCAGAAAGAAGATTTGTTTTACGGCGTCGGCCTTCTTGCCACGCAGAATATTTATACCGGCGGCCGCACTTCAAGCACAGTAAGCCTTGCAAATGCCGCGCTTAAGGAAGCGATGAGCAGATACGAAGCCGTAAAGTCTTCGGTTATCTTCGGCACGAAACAGGCTTTTCTGGAATATCTGTTTTTACAGCATAAGGAAAGCGTAGCCAGGGAAGCCGCGCTCGGCGCGCGGGAAGCCATATCCAAAGGCAAATCCGGCAGGTGGGAGCGCGTCCTGATTGCCGCCGGCATGGCCGGCCTTGAAAGCGAGGTAAGCAAAGTTGAAGAGGCCCTTAACGCAGCGCATATTAAACTGTTGAGCGCGCTTAATAAGGAGCTTAACGGCAAAGTTTTCATATCGGGCGGTTTTAATTTTAATCCGGTTGACGTTGATCTGGCCAAAATAACCCTTTGGGCAATGGAGTTCCGGCCGGAGCTTAAAAGCGCGCTTTATAAACTGGAGATGGATAATATCGCGGTCAAACTTTCGCTTGCAAAACGCTATCCGGATATTATCCTGGGTTTCGGCTATGACCGCCTGGGTGAAAATAATATTAACGATGAAAACGTCCACATGACGCTCGCCCTGAAGCTGCCGATAGGCTATGATTATTCCACGCAGCTCAAACAGAAAAAGGCCGAGCAGCGCCAGACCGTGCTGCGCCGCGCCGCGATAGAAGACGCCATACGTCTTCAGGTGCGCACGGCCTACAATAATTTAATGTACTGGCAGCAGGAAACCGCCGCGCGCCGCGACGCCTGGGACGGCCTTAAAAAAGAGCTTGACGCAGTAGCCGGCAGCGGTCTGGGCAGCGCGGACATAGTAAGAATTTTTGAATACTATTATAAAACGGGGGCTGGGTATCTTGAAGGCATTAAGCAGCACATGCTGGCCGTGGCCGAGCTGGAGCTTGCCACAGGCCGCGATATCCGCGATTAAGATGATTTTAAATCCGCGCGCTCGCGCTCTGTTTTTCATTTTTCTGCTGCTGCCCGCCTGTTTTGCAAACCCGCTTACGCCCGCGCAGGAAGACGCTGTTATGCGCGGATTTCTGTGGCAGCGCCTTATGAATATGCCCAAAGAGCAAAGGCCGAAAATCGGTATTACGCTTTCGGCCGGCGGCGTGAGGGGGTTTTCCCATATCGGCGTGCTGGAGGTGCTTAAGGAAAGCGGCCTGCGCGCGGATTATATGTCCGGCACGTCAATGGGGTGCATAGTGTCGGCGCTTTATATTTCCGGCGTGCCTTTCAGCCGCATGCGCGCGCTTGCCTATAATCCGGATTTGACTTATCTTTCCAGCGACCTTTCCATAACCGGCGTATTCAAGTACCTGCTGTTCAACAAATTATTTTCTTCGGCGAGTTTCCAGGATTTTATTTCGGAGGAAGTCGGCGGGGTTTATTACGAAAACCTTCCCGTGCCGCTGGCCTGCGCCAGCGCGGATATCAAGACGGGGGAAAAGGTCGTCTTTGACAGCGGGCCGCTTGCGCTGGGCGTGCGCGCCAGCATGAATTTGCCGGGCATTTTCGCGCCCGTGGAGTACCGCCAGCGTTATCTTGTTGACGGCGGCGTGGTTGACTATATGCCCGTTGACCTTGTGCGCGACATGGGCGCGCAGTGGGTGCTTTCGGTTTTTGCGTTGCCGGATTATTCGCGCACCGTGCCCAGCACGATTTTGGGTTATATCCTGCGCACGGCCGATATACGCGGCGCGCTGATAACCGAAAATTCTGAAAAGAATGCGGATTTCCTGCTTGGCGTGCGCGTGGGGGATTTGGATATGTCCAAACCGGCGCAGACTATAGAGGCCGTTGAAATCGGCGTGCGCACCACTTACGGCCAGCTGGACGCCATTAAAGATAATTTCATATTATTCAGCTCGGATTATGCGTTTAAATAAAATAATACTTTCCATTTTGCTGCTTGCCGGCGCGTTCGCGCCGGCGGAAGCTTTCCTTTGGTTCGGCGGGGAAGCGCGCCGCAGCGCCGCCGTTATAGAGGCCGCTCGCGCCGCCTATGCGCGCGCCGATTACGCCGACGCGGTTGATATTATGGAGGAGTTTTTGCTAAAAAACACCTCCAAAAAATACCTGCGGGAAGCTTATGACATAATAGGCCGCTCGCACAAAATGCAGGGCGCGTACGACAAAGCGCTGCTTAAATACGGCGAGGCCGTTGAATTTTTCCCCAAAGACATACAGCTGAACCTCGCGCTGGCGGATATTTATTATCTGGGCGGGCTCAACGGCAAAGCCGTGCAGCTTTATGATAAAGTGCTGAAGCTGGACAGCGGCAACCTGCCCGCGCGGCTTGCGCTTGCGCGCGCGCACCTGGCGGAGGGTTATTATACCAAAGCGGCGCGGTATTTCGGGGAATATCTTGACGCCGGCGGCGAAGCGGACGCCGGTTTTTATTATGATTACGCCGTCTCTCTTTTTATGTCGGGCGATTACGGCGGCGCGCTGTCCATGGCGCAAAAATCGGCCGTTTTAAAACCGCATGCGCGGACCACTTTTTTAATTGCCAAAATATATAAAGCCGTCGGGGATGAAGCAAAGGCTTTTGAGCTTATCGCCGCCGCCGGCGCGCAGGAAGACGCGGGGGACGAAATCCTGCTCACGCGTGCTTTGTGGCTTGCGGCTGACGGCGGGCAGAAAGAGGCGCTTGCCATGGCTGATAATTATCTTAAAAATAACCCGCAGGACGATTTGGCGCTTTTCATCAAATATATCGCGCTTACGCGCGCCGGCCGCGTCAAAGAAGGCCTTAAATATCTTGAGCCCGTGGCCGCCCGCGAAGGCGGCGGGCTTATCCGGAACCTGGCGCGCAAAATCCTGAATACCGGGCCCGTCGCTAAGACTTCAAACCTTAAAATTTAAACCGCAGGCCTGGCAGCAAAGCCGGAATTTATATATCCAGAGGAACGCTGAATCCTCCGCAGATTTTTTTAAAATCTTCTTTTCCTGCGCTGAAACAAGTGGCTTTTCCGTTTTTCATATCTATCCGCATAGGCGGGAATGTCTTTTTTAGAAAACTTATCTCAATATCCGCCCCATTATTTTCAAGATATAAATATCCCGTGGAGTGAATTATCTTCACTATATATTTTCCATTTAATGTGCATGAATTTCCTTCACTGCTTTCCCCGTAATTTATTTCCGGCGAGCAATTTGTGAGCCCGTCAACAGGCAGGGTGGAGATATTTCTTGGCCAAAACCCGTGTATCAGATGATATTCATTCGCAAATGGAACAAAAACGCGCGCTACGGACGCGAGCTCGCTTTGATTTACCCTTATAATAATTTTATTATACTGCGGCAGCGCGATGGCGGCGAGAATGCCGATGATAAGCACAACAACAAGTAATTCAATTAAGGTAAAACCGTTATTTCTCAGACGAGAAAAACGAGGGGGGGGGGGGGTAAATTTTGAATAATTTATGTATATGTTTTGCCGCATACAAAAGCCTCCGTTTCTAAGATGTCACAAAATAATTATACTAAAAAAGCAGCGTTAAAAATAAATATCCGGCACATCTGTTTGAAATATCTAAGTGCCGTTTTAGTAGTGTTTCAATAAAAATAATATTAAATCGTTTCTAGCACCCTGTTAGACCTGATTTTTTGTTATAACCACCATTTGCTATCGTCTATCTGAGAAGATGCCATGCTTTGGCAAAATTTTCTTGCGAGAGGTTGATTAGTAGCTGCATGACACATTATTTTCCCGGGATTATCTGGCGATTTATCTAAAAACATTATATATTCTAAAGTATTATTAGAATAGAATAATTGAAACCTTACTGATTGCAATTGCCAGCCCGGTATACCAGAATTCCCGCCTGCCGATATGCCGTAACCGTAAAGAATTCCATTTGAACAGCTCATCCATGCGCCGGACGATGAGCAGCCTTTTATTTCAACGTCTAGCAATTGTATATCATTATCCGGAGGATATTTGCCGTTGATAAGATAATATATTTCGGCGCCGTTTTTTAAGGCCTTTAAACCTGCTATGGCCGTAGTCACCCTGCTTTTAAATACCGCCGCTTGATATTGCGGCAGCGCAATGGCGGCGAGAATGCCGATAATTAAAACTACGACAAGTAATTCAATTAATGTAAAACCGTTGTTTCTCAGAAGCGGCTGTTCTTTTGTTGTGCGCATAAACTATTCCATAGCAAAAATCAGTCCTTTTCCTTAATATTTCTGAAAGCCTTGAACATCATTACTATAATGCCCATAAGCGCGTAAGAAGCAAAAAGGATAAACACAATATCCTGCGGGTATTTGAAAAACAGGGCCACTATTATTACCATGCCCGTAAATTTCATGGCCGATATTCTGCGCCTGCCCGCGGAAGGCTTCACGCCGCTTTTGAAAGCCGCGTAAGGGATATTGGAAACCATCAGCAAAGCCAGCCCTATCGTCAGGAAAGCCACGCCGTTATAAATATAAGGCAGGTAAATATGCATGCCCGGCAGCAGCCGGCCGTTGGCGTCAAAAGCGAATATATTATAAGACAGCGCGAAAGACACCAAAACCGCGGCCGCCGCCGGCGTGGGCAGCCCGCTGAAATACTGCTTTGAGCTTTTGCCCGCGTGCGCCATTACGTTAAATTTCGCCAGCCGCAGCGCGCCAAACAGCATAAACATAAAGGCTATAGGCGCGCCCCAGACGGTGCTGCCCTTAAGCGCCATGAAGTAAATCATGAAAGCAGGCGCGGCGCAGAAGGAAATCAAATCCGCCAGGGAATCCATTTCAACGCCGAAAGCGCTTTCGGCCTTCAGCATGCGCGCCACGCGGCCGTCAAAAGCGTCCAATGCCATGGCGGCGAGCACCAGCCAGCCGGCCTTCGCGTAATTGCCGCTTATGGAAGCCAGTATTGAAAAAAATCCGCAGCACATATTGCCTACCGTAAACAGCGAAGGTATGGTTATGATGCCGGCGTGTTTTATTTTTTGCAGTTTCATATCGCCTCCGTTATTTCCACAGGGCCAGCACGGTTATGCCGCCCTGCACACTCTGGCCTTCCTTGACTACTACGCGCACTTTTTCTTTGGGCATATAAACCGCCACCTGCGAGCCGAAGTAAATCATGCCGGCTTTCTGGCCGGCTTTAACTTCGTCGCCGGTTTTTACCCAGGCTTCTATGCGGCGGGCTATGGCGCCGGTAATCTGCTCCATATGCGCGAATTTATCGCCGTTCTGGAATTTGATTAAATTGCGCTCATTCTTATCCGCCGCGGGATTATTGGCAAAAGCAAAAGAGCCTTTTGTGTAAATAATATCGCCCACCCTGCCGCTGATGGTGGCGCGCTGTATGTGCACGTTAAACACGCTCAGGAAGATGCGGACTACAAGTATTTGCGGGTCGTCTTCTGTTTTTACTGAAAGCACTTTGCCGTCGGCCGGGCAGGCGATTTCATCATCGGCAAAGACGGTGTCGCGCCGCGGGTCGCGGAAGAAAAACGCCGCGAAAACGGCAATGGCCAGATACAGCCAGAAAAGTTGCAGCAGAAAACAATGGCCCAGTACGAAATAAGCTCCCAGCAAAATTACGGCAAGCAGGAAGATATTACGCGCTGTTCTGCGGCCAAGGGGCAGCACGCTGAGCGTCCAGCTGAAGGCTTCCCCGAAAGTTCTTTTTATATCCTGAAACATAAAAAATTCCTCCGGCGGGATAAGCGCGTGGGCAGGGGGGGACTCGAACCCCCACAATCTTGCGATTAACAGATTTTAAGTCTGTCGCGTCTACCAATTCCGCCACCAGCCCGCGCTGTCGTTTACGCTATATTTTATCAAAATTTATCAGTAAAAGGAATTAAAGAATTTCGCGCAGTGCATAACTTTTAGGCCCAAATCCCGTATTTTTGCGCCGAGCTCCAGGTCGGAAGTTACCACTATAACGCGGCAGTTATTTGCGTGCAGATAAGCGGCGGTTTCAATGATAAGCTCATCCGCAGTGCAGCCTTCTGCGAACTGCGCGCTAACGCAGGCGGTGCGCGTTTTGCCTACCGGGCGGTATCCGCCGTCAAGGATAAGGCGGAAGTCGCTGCCGTTTAAGCGGTTTTGGCCCAGCTCGTCCAGCCAGGCGATAAGGTCAGCCGTTAAGGTTTCCTCATCCGCGCTGTGCGCGGTAAGAAGGAAACTGCGTATGAAGTTAAGCCCGTCAATTATATAAGTGGCCGGTTTTTTGCTTGCGCGCATAGGCGGAAAGTCCGTTATGAAAAAAGCCCGCGTCAGCAGGCTTTCAAAATATATATTGCAAAACTACTGTTAACAAAATATAATTATATAAGCTGTTAGTCTTATAAAGAGACTTTATAATTTTATTTTGCGGCTTGTCAAGCGCATTACCGAATTAATCAAATGTAGCAGCCGTTTTTGTTTGGATAAATTTAAAAGTTGATGGCCAGATCTAATGTTATATATAATATATAAATGAGAGGTTAATCCAATGTCTAAAATACTTAAACTTTTTTATGCTTTAGTTTTAATTTTTGGTGTAGCGGCCTCTACAGCCTGCACTAATAAAGAAATACCCTACAAAGAGCCGCAAGCTTTGCCGAAACAAATCGCGAATACAAAAAAAATAAATACAGAGGAGAGCAAAATGTATGTACTTTTAAAAACCAATAAAGGGGACATAATTCTTGAACTTGACGCTGAAAAAGCCCCTGAAACGGTAAAGAACTTTGTCAAATATGTTGAGGATGGGCAATATAATGGCACAATTTTCCACCGCGTTATAAAGGGTTTTATGGCGCAGGGCGGCGGTATGGATGCCCAAATGCAAGAGCGCAAAACCCGCGCCCCCATAATGAATGAGGCAAACAACGGCCTTAAGAATAATAAATATACGATAGCTATGGCCCGCACCTCTGACCCGGATTCCGCCACGGCCCAGTTCTTTATTAATACGAATGACAATGATTTTCTGAATTTCAAATCACAAACCACACAAGGCTGGGGTTATGCTGTTTTTGGGAAGGTTATCAGCGGGCAGGAGGTTGTTGACATCATTGAAACGGTGGCTACCACCAGAAAATTCCCGCATGATGATGTGCCTGTAGAACCCATTGTTATTGAAAAGGCTGGAGTATTAGAAAACTATAAGCCCGCAGCTTAAGAAAGTTTTATTAAAACAAAGATACTAAATGGCGGAGCATGTAGTTTTGGCAGTATCTCTCTGTTTATATTTTATTGAAATTCCCTAAGCATAAACTGCATTCTGAAAGTTGGACACAATCTGACTTAGGAGGTGCAGTTTTTTATGAGTAAATACAGTTGTGAATATAAAGAGGCTTTGAACTGAGAATGTTTGGGGCGCAAAGGCGGCTATTGGAAAAGAATATAAGGAGGTAAGGTAACATATTATGCCGCAACTTTTACGCAAATAAGCCAAAATTCAATTTAGCCACAGATGTAATGGAGTTCCATATATCAGGAGAGAAGAGGTATTTATCTACTGTATCGGATATGTATAACAGAGAAATAGCGGATATAGGAGAGATTAAACGGCCTGAGTCCGGTAGAATACCGAACGCAGGCCGAAAAGCCTGACAATGTTCCCTGTTATTAAACTGTCCAACTTTCAAGGTACAGTTCATAGCCGGAGGATGTTTATTAAACTGCTCAAAACTTATTTTATACTAGAAGCGTTTTCCTCTTCTGTCATAACCGCGGCCGTCCGCAATAAATCTGGGCTTGCCATTATCATCAAAACGCGGTTTACGCGGGTGGAAATCCTTTTTTCCAAAGCTTTTTTTATCGCCGAATGATTTTTTATTATCAAAAGGCTTGCGGAAGCCAAAGCCCTCCTTTTTTGCCGGCGCAATCTTATTCTCTTCCAACAGCCTGGTTATTTTTTCAAGCTGTTTTGATATATTTTGAAGCTGCTCCAAAATTTCATTATCCATCAGTATCTCCTTTTATTTCCTAATACTCTTAAAACTGTTTAAACGCCCCGGGCGGAAGATAAATAATCGCTGTAAGTATCATCAAGAATCTGTTTTACATAGTTTTGGCCCGAAACATTTAAGTGTATGCCGTCGAGGCATAAATAATCGCTGTAGCGGGGCAGGGCAAGCAGTTTTTCCCTCATGTTAATTACAAATACATTATATTTCAAGGCTATTTTTTCAAACGCGGTTGCATACATCTCCTGGCTGCGGTATATCCTGCTCTTATCGCTGAGAAAGGCTAAAAGGTTGCGGGCTTTTTCCCTGCATCCGGCCACGATAAAATCAAAATATCTGTCTGAATCTATCGGCGGCAATGTCATTATAACGGGCCTTTTGCCGGCGGATATTATCTGCTCCAAAATTGCGCAGATATTTCTTTTAAACTCCGCAAACTCAACATTCGGCCTGTGATCTTTATACGGCGCCGAGCAGACTTCCCGCCAGTTCAAATCGCAATCATTACCTCCGAGTTCTACCAGCACAAAATCCCCTGATACTCTGTTTGTTAAAATAGAGGATAATTTTGATAAGGCCTTCCTCGTAGTACAGCCGAATTTAGAATGATTATTAACAATCATATTATTAGTTTTGCTGAAGAGGTTAGCGGCGCTTTCTTTTATAAATTTATATTTCCCTAAGCGTTCATCAAAAATAACTCCGCGTAAAATAGAATCCCCTAACACTTCTATCTTTTTTATTAAATCCATTCGGATACCTCTTGAAAATACAGGACAGGCATGTTTATTTAGCAAAAAGCCCCGCAGAGAGTTTGCCGCGGGGCTGGTCCATTAATATTTGTAGAATTTAAATTTTTCTAATATTAACCGCTTTAGGGCCTTTTTCCGATTTTGTTACTTCAAACTCAACCGCTTGGCCTTCTGCTAAGGTTTTAAATCCTTCACCTTGGATTTCCTGGTAGTGTGCAAATAAATCTGCAGAACCGTCTTCCGGGGTTATAAAGCCGTAGCCTTTTTGGTCGTTAAACCATTTTATTGTTCCTTTTGCCATTATATTAATTATTTCCTTTTTGTTAATTTTACTTCACAGGGATAACTTTTTTAGAATCCCCATATCAATATTATACCTTATTTAATCAAATATTTTACTCTTTATTTCCAACTATTCACAAACTATTTTGTAATAAGGGGATACCAGGTCGCTTCCTATTTGGAGTATCATTTCAAAAAGGCAGTTGCAAAACAGGATTAACTTTAGTATAAAAAAGAGACATTAGAAAAACTACGGTTATTATTGTCATAGTAAACGAACATGCGTCGCTAATATTGATAATAAGGACTTCCCTCATTTTGAATTCCATAGTTCACATAACGGGCTTGATATATATAGAGGTAAAAGATGGTGCCTCGTATCTAATGGAAAAACTGAAAAAGCCCGGGAAATATGTGAACTAATGGGAACGCCTGATTCCGACATGAGCGATATATTCTATAAATTAAACTAAACATATTTCTTTGTAAAATACTAAACACGCAACGGGCTATGATTATGCATTAAAAGCATACAAAGCCAATAAAATCTGCAGTACAAATAAGTTTTAGTGAATTTTTAAGTCCATCCGCGTAATTTTGCCGCCTTCTATTTTGTAGCAGCGGTGCGCGTATTGCGCGGCGTGGGTATCGTGCGTCACCATAAGCACGGTTATGCCCTGCGCGGCAAGCGCGGCAAAATCTTCAAAAATGCGTATTTTGCGCGCCGCGTCAAGGTTTCCGGTGGGCTCGTCGGCAAGCAGCAGCCTAGGCTCATTGATTAAAGCGCGCGCGATGGCAGCCCTTTGCTTTTCCCCGCCGCTGAGCGACGGCGGCATCTTATGCGCCAAATCCGTCATACCCAAACCGGCCAGCAGCGCGGCGGCGCGCTTTTTTTTATCTCTGCCTTTTATAAGGGCGGGCATATTGACGTTTTCCAAAACGGTAAATTCCGGCAGGAGGCCGTCAAATTGGAATACAAACCCGAATTTATTCAGCCGCAGTTTTGCTTTCTGCGTTTCGCGCAAGCGCAAAATTTCTTTACCTTCAAAAATTATTTTGCCCGCGGTCGCGCCGTCTAAAAGCGCTATTAAATTCAGCAGCGTGCTTTTGCCGCTGCCGCTCGGGCCGACGAAAACAATAAATTCCCCGACCGCGGCGGAAAAGGAAACATCATCCAGCACTTTATTTTCCTGCCCGCCCTCGCGGTAGATTTTGGTCAGATTTTTAATTTCAAGAAGATTATCCATAGCGTATAGCGTCCACGGGATTTACTTTGGCGGCTTTGTAAGCCGGATACAGCGCCGAAAGGAAGCACAAAACATAGCTGCCGGCAACCACGCTCAGCACGTCCCAGGCTTCCAGCGCGACGGGCACCTTGGTAAGATAATAAATATCCGCAGGCAGGCGCACTATATCAAAAGTTTTTATTATCCAGCATAATATAAGCGCAAGGACAAGGCCGCTTATTATCCCCGCGCTGCCGATAAACAAACCCTCAAGCATAAAAATACGCCTTATATTGCGCGGGCCCGCGCCCATGGCGCGCAAAATACCGATATCGCGCAGCTTTTCCGTACCGAATAAAATTAAATTGGAAGTTATATTAAGCGAAGCCACCAGAATTATAAGCGAAAGTATGATAAACATCATTACCTTTTCCAGCTTGAGGGCCGCGTAAAGCGTGCTGTTAAGCTGGGCAAAAGTGCGCACGGCGTATGCGTGCCGCGATGCTTCTTCTATCGCCGCGGCGGCTTTATCCGCATTATCAAGGCTGTCCAGTTTGACGGATATGCCCGTCGCCGCGCCTTTGATGCCGAGGAAATCGCCGGCCGATTCAATATCGGTATAAACTATCGTATTATCAAATTCGTAATAGCCGGTCTTGAGCAGGCCGGTAATCCTGAACTTTTTCATCTTTGGCAGGCCGCCGGCCGCGCCCTGCGGGGAGACGAGCACAACGTCGTCGCCGGCGTCAAGGCCCATATGCAAGGCAAGCTCGGTGCCGAGTACGAGCGGGGCAAAAGTGCCGTCGGTGTCAAAATTACCTTCGGTAAGCGAGGACATCAGCTCGCTGGTCTTAGCCTCCTGCGCCGGGTCAAGCCCGCGGATAACCACGCCCTGGCTCTGGCGGTCGTAATTCAGTATCGCCTGGCCCATAACGCCGGGGGAGGTGGCTTTTACGTGTTTGACTTTCTCAATATCCGCCTGCAGGGCCTGCCAGCGGCCGGCCGGCATCTGGCCCAGCACAAGCACGTGCGCCTGTGCGCCTATCACCTTTTTGCGTATATCATTCTGGAACCCGCTCATCACCGCGAGCGTGGTTATAAGCGCGGCCACGCCAACGCACACGCCCAAAACGCCGATGATTGTGGTAATCAGCGAGAACACTCCCTTGCTCTGCGACAGCAGGTAGCGCCCCGCGACGAAAGTCTCAAACTTCATATTTTCCCGCTACAGCAGTTTGCCGGCCAAATCTGCCAGGCTGCTGCGCTCCGTCTTTGTGAAGGTTATGTGGCCGTAGCTTTTCTGGCCTTTAAATCTTTCAACCAGATAGGTTAAACCGTTGGATTCCACGTCCAGATACGGGGTGTCAATCTGGTACGGGTCGCCCGTCACGACAACTTTTGTGCCCTCGCCCGCGCGCGATAAAATAGTTTTAATTTCATGCGGGGTAAGGTTCTGCGCGTCATCAACAATCATGTATTGCTTTGGCAGCGTGCGGCCGCGTATATGCGTGACGGAAGCGATTTCCAGCTTGCCGGAAGTCATCAGATAGCGCACTTCTTCTTCCGTATCCTCGGGATTTTTTTTATTTGCCAGGAAATTCAGGTTATCCTGTATCGCGCCCATCCAGGCATCAAGTTTTTCTTCCATGGTGCCCGGGAGGAAGCCCAAATCGCGGCCGACGGGCACTATCGGTCGGCAGACGAGAAGGCGGCGGTAAGTCTCGTCGTCAAAAGTGCGGTGCAGGCCCGTGGCGAGCGTTATCAGTGTTTTGCCGGTGCCGGCGGTGCCCACAAGCGTCACCAAATCTATATTGTCGTCAAGCAGCAGCTCCATGGCGAAGCGCTGCTCTTTGTTCAACGGCTTAATGCCCCAGACGGAAGGCTCCTGTGCGGGCAGGGTTTTTATCAAATCCGCGGCGGCGCTCACGCGGCCCACGGCCGATTTTTTGCTGCCGTCGTCGGATTTCATTATCACAAACTGGCTGGGGTAATAATCGCCTGCTTTGGCGGGCAGCTGTTTATCTTTGTAAAATTCGTCAATCTGCGCGGAGGGCATTTCAATTTCCTTGACGCCGGTGTAAAGCTCGCTGTAATTTATTTTGTCGGTGGTATAATCCTGCGCTTCCACGTTGATGGCTTCGGCTTTAATCCTTAAATTAGTGTCCTTGGAAACTATTATTACCGGCTTTTTGGTGGTTTTATTTTCCTGCTGCTTATAGTAAAAATAAGCGGTGTTTAAAATATCATTATCGGCTTTGTTGAAGGAAAACCCTGCAGGCAGCATATTTTCTTTGGGGAACTCTACTTTAAGCATGCCGCCGTTGGGCAGCTTCACGCCTTTGCCCAGTTTGCCTGAGGTCCGCAGCTCGTCCAGCTTGCGGGAAACCAGCCTTGCGTTCTTGCCGCGCTCGTCGGAGGAGGTTTTAAAATTATCCAGTTCCTCAATCACCACCATGGGGATTATTACTTCATTATCCGCAAACTGCGAAAGGGAATTTGGGTCATGCAGCAGCACGTTTGTATCAAGGATATAAATTTTTTTCATAAAGCCTCCGCTCTAGATGCAAAAACACTTTTATAATTCATAACAAACATATTGTATCATTTACGGCCGCGCAATGGCGCATACCCTGATACTTTGCGCTTATTAAGTTTGTCGTTTTTCCAAAAATATTAAGAAAGTACTTGAAATTTTGATAAATTTAATCTAGGATTTTTTTAAGGGGGTTAATTTAAAGTATCTATACATCATGGGAATACTATGAAGGGAAACGGGTTTTCTTTAATAGAATTACTTGTTGTGGTTTTGATAATAGGTATTTTGGCCGCCGTAGCCGTTGCGAATTACGGCGTTTTAGTTGAAAAAGTTTACTCGGCAAGAGTAATGAATTTAGGGCACGCCGTAAGGCATGCCGCAGAGAGATATTATTACGTACAAGGCCATTATCCGGTTGAAAGGAAGCATCTGGATATAACGTGGAAATGTCCTAAAGGGTTTGACTGTATATGGAGGGAGGACGGGATAAGTAAAATAACATTCAGACGCTCAGGGAAATACACGATAATTTTTAGTTTTATCAGAAGGGAGCCGCCATATACCAATATGACATACTGCGTAGCGCCTAAAGGGGACAAATACAGGAATAAACTTTGCAAAGCGGTAGCGGGAAACGGGGAAGATATATCGCCCAATGACAAAATGTACAGCAGATACAGGATAAAATGATTAAGGTATGCCGTTTATTAATTCTGTATAATATCCGTAAATTTGCCTTATGTAGTCAAAATAATGAAGAATGGAGGGTGTAAAAATGAAAAAATTGTTAGCGGTAGTGTTATTAGTCTCGCTTGCTTCCGCAATTTCTTTTGCCGCGTCAACGAAAACGGCAAAAGAACCTGCTGACAAGGCCTTTGCGGCGGAGAGGCGTAATGAGATGAAAAGAGCGCGTGAAGAAAGTAAGCAGGAGAAGATAGCGCTGAAAGAGCTTGGAGAGAAATATAAACAGGCGCCCGAATCGGAAAAGCCTGCGATAGAAGTGCAGATAAACGATATGCTTGGCAAAAGCTACGACAAGAGAATAGATAAGATGGAAAAGAATCTTGAGGAAGCAAAGAAGCCTGAGGCTAAGCAAAAATACATAAACTCTGCGGCAAAGAAGCTTATGGGCGTCAAGAAGCAACGTGGCGCGGCTAAAAAATCAAAAAACAGTGAGAAAAAAGGAGCGGAAGGCAAAAAGACGGAAAGTAAGAAATAAATATTGGTTTAAAAACAGAACACCCCGTGCGGAACTGAAAATAACGCGCGGGGTGTTTTTTGTAAACAGACAGTGGGGGGCTGCATTGTGCAATCTCAAATTATTTATCCGAATAAAAGTCTGCCGTCTGTAACGGTTGCGTTTTGAATATCCGCAATCGCGTCACGCGGGCCCGTTGCGGCAGGGGCGATCTAAATTACAACTTTAATTATTTATCGTCCCATATTCTGGAGATATTTTTGTCCAGAAGTTTATTTGTTAAATCCCCAAGCGTTTCATCAATGTCTGAAAGCTGATCCTCCATCGCCATATTCCTGTTTGTCTTCTGCATCAGTTCTAAAGCTTTTTTTTGAGCCTGCTTTTCAACAATGCTCTCAATGCGGCTTTCAGGTATCAGACAATAAACAAAAGCGCAGTTTAACGCGCCCGCGATTTTATTTAATGTGGATACCTTTAAATTGTTTTCGTTTTTTTCCAAATAAACAATACGCGCCTGCGATACGCCGGCACGCCGCGCAAGTTGCGCCGTGGTCATACCCAAGGCTTCCCTCACTGTCCTAATCCATCCCTGGCTTGGGATTTCAAACGGCAGAACGTTTCTAAAGCTTTCCATTTTTTTGTCTAAAGCGCGGCGCATTATTTTTTGATTTTCTCTCATATTACAACTTTTTTATTATAATTATTTAATAATATTATAACTTATAAGTTTTAATAAAATAAGCTGCGGCAGGGCGGACCAATAAATGGGGTATTTAGACGTTTTTCCAAACGGATATTATTTTTTGAGATTATAGATTTATCATATTGATTGTTTTTGCCCAAATCACGCACGCCGCGATATTTATCCATAAGATTATGTCGTTTTTGCTTATCTGGAATAAACGAACAGGCGACCTTGTAAATCCATTTCGGCATGATTTTAGTATCCTTTCACATATTTTTTACAAAACCGGTCGCGGTTTTTCTTTTTGAGAATAAACCAACAGCAGATTTTGCCTAGAGGTTTGGGAATAAATTTTGCTTTATTATCAATTCTTCTTTGCAATTCCTGTAATCTTTGCTCAATTATACTATCCCTGTTCATCAAAAAAATTGAGGTTTGCTCATTAGATTTTTTAGGTATTACGCTGACAACTATTTTCTTAACTTTTTCAAAAAATTTATCGTTGAGTTCAATCGCTTCTTTCAAAGCGTTTGGATAAATTTTAGCAGAAGAAATATCTCTTCCCAAATTTCCACTATAAAATATAGGCTTATGTTTAAAAAACTTAAATTTTGTGCTGAACGGATTATCAACTATTACTTTTTTCTCCATTAAAGTTGCCCAATATGTCAAATGATAAGAACTTGTAATTATAATTTTAGAACTCGCGATAAATTTTATAATCTCAACAAAATTAAAACTATTGTCAATTCTCTCAAATTCTAAGTCTTTTATAACAGGGAAATATTTATGCTCCACAATTCCTATTTCTCTTTTTATTTCAGTGTTCTTAAATGTATAAAAGTCGGAATGTTTACAGGAAACGCAAGGCAAATAAGATATTTTTGACGGGTGAGCAAAATCTCTAATTCCCAAAAGAGCAAATTTTGTTAAATCTATTTGCGTTCGTATCGGCCTATCCGAATGAGTATTAAAACCGATGCTCCAGCCTATGACGTTTTTGCAAAGATTTAAAAGGCGGTTTATATTTTCTTGAAAATTTTCCTCTACATACAACATTCCGCCGCCGCCCAAGATTACGATATCTTCACCAGAAATTTCAGAATAATCAATATTCCAAATATCATGTTTGAGAACATTATAGTCTTTAAAAAAATCATAATAATAACTCAGCGGGCAACAGTTTAAATCTCCCGCGTTTACATTCGCTATTCTGTGTATAAAATGTATTTTTTTCATAAAATCTCCTTACAACTATTCAAAACCATTTGAGGAGTTATTTTTTCCATGCAATCTTGTCTGCCTTTTGGACATTTAAACATCCAGTCGTAATTTGACCACCAGCAGTTTTGGCAGCCGCCGGCGGATAAATTTATGTTTTGCGGATATCTGAAAAACTTTTTATTTGTAGGACCGAATAAAACTATAGATTTAACTCCCAAATGGTATGCCAAATGAACGAGTCCGCTTTCACCGTCGATATGCAATTTTGAATTTTTCAATATTAACGCGCTTTGGCTTATCGGGATTTTATCGCGCAGTTGCAAATCAACGCCGGCAATATCACCGCCGAATTTCCCGCCGATTTGTACAACTTTTATATACGGAAAACTCTTTTTAAATATTCCTACAAATTCTTTCCAGTTTTGTTTCGACCAGCATTTTGTGCATAATGCGCCAGCCAATCCGTTATCCCATCCATCATGAATTGTTATATATTCGTCTTTTATATGTTTTGCCGATTCAATATTATCCAAGTAAATCGGTAAAATATTCTTCCTGTCAAAATATATTCCGCCCTGCGCGGCCATGCAGGAATATCTGTTTAAACCTTTCCTCGTCATAATATCGGCAAATAAACCGTCATCATGCGGGTGATTTTTAACAAAGCGCCCATATCTTGTGTTAAATTCGTTGGATTTAACGCAAAAATTATAAATTTTGGGGAAGTACTTTTGCAAATATGGATAAGCTGCCTTTAAAACAATAGGTTGATAAATAATAAAAAAAACGACATCATAGGTTTTAAATTTTAAATCTTTTTCTAAAATGATTTTATTGATAAAAGAATCCTTACGGAAAAACCTATCGGAAGCGTTGATATTTCTTGTTTCCAAAACAATATCAACTTTATCTATCGCCATTTGAATGCAAAATTGATTGATAAAATCTCTAACTATAATATGGTCGCCTATCCCGCCAGCGATTTTAAACGCAATTTTAATATCAGCTTTAGATCTGTGCTTATGTAAAAGATTGGTTTCGTCTAAATACAACTCGTCATAACGCTTAAACAGGGAGCATAAAGTCCACCATATCATTCTCAGCGCAGATTTTCTAATTTTGGTTTTATATTTTCTCTTATGATTATTTAGCTTTTTTTCAAATTCATTAAAATATTGCATATATAATATTCAGACCTAAAAAAAGATGTTTCTGAAAAGATACTTCCATGATCAGACAATTACAGTTCGTTTCATTATGCAATTTAATTCCCTTTGCGTTTTTTCCTGATAATGCGATACTTTTTACGCAATGTATCCGCGCGTTTTTTACATTCTTGGCACCAACCACCTGTAGTCAGTAGGCTTAACAATGAATACCCCATGTATTTGCCTTTCGCAATTAAATAATCCGCAAACTGCGGGTAATGCGCGGAATCTGCAAGTATATATTCGTAAAATGGCGTTTTCCTAGCATATTTCCAAAAATGGACGTCTTCCGGCTTGCCGCGAACATGAGTCCATGGCTTATCTTGCGCGGAATAATGCACTATTGCCGCATTGGCGTAAACCTCTTTTTTCCATATTGCTTGAATGGCGGTTTCAACGTCATTTTTTGCGGCACGATTGATCACGTGCATTTGTGCGTTGAAAACAGGCTCCAAAAAAGAAACCTTGCCAGAAGTTAAAGAGTTCAAGGTATCTTGGTCAGGAAAAGGCAATTTGCCGTTCTTTTCCAAAAAAGATATTACGGAAGTAAAAAAATCTTCCTTGCGCATTTGTGTGCAATTGAACAATAATACGCCGGAGTTAAAATAATCTTCAGGCTTCATCTTCAGCACACTCCTGATGAAATCTTTCCTCTCGTTGCGAAAAAAGGGAAAATCCTGGTCCTTTGCCGCCGCAACCAGGGAGCATTTTATGTCTCGGTTAAAAATGCTTTCAGGATCTGTGAGAAAAATTACGTCTCCGTCAACATAGAGAACCTTATTATAAGCAGACAACTCTGGCATAAGAGGGATGTACAGTCTGTACATCATTTCTTTAGGCCATTGCGTCACATGACCAGTATATTTAGCAAGATTAGCCGCATATCCAGATATGTCAATGAAATCCACAGATATATTTTGTGTGCCCATATCGCGTAATGCGAGAATATTCCATTCGTCAATACCGCTGTGCAGTATAAATACGGAATAGTTATTCTGCGGATTGCAGTTATCTATTAGCGATTGTATTGCAACGGCGGTATACGGCACATATTTCAAATCTGAAGCCAAAACTACACAGAACTTTGCCTTATTATTCATGTTTCTATTCCTTTTCTTATTAACATTCTAAACCGTGTCCAGTAAAACAAATTTCTGGGGTTAAAACTGAAACGTATCAAATCTTTCCTGTCCAAATCATTAAGCTCGTCTCTAAATAGTTTCCAAAGCTCCGGCTGCTTTTGTTTGTCCGCTTTTT
>JAISDW010000117.1 GCA_031264445.1 Elusimicrobiota bacterium | reverse complement strand
ACAGGGGCAGAATCTCTGGCGCCAATTTGCCCGGCTATGCCAGCACGCCCGACTTGCAGTCTCTTGATGCGGCGGTTGTCACCTACAACTCCGACAGCTTCTTGCTGAACGTCATCTACGCGAAATTGGTTGAAAATAACTTCTATACCTTTGATGCGGTGACAGGTGATAACGCGGATGGCGATATTGACGCGAGTGCCCTTGGTTTTGACGTTAAATACTTCGTCAACGAAAACCTGTCCTTGCAGGCTTACCTGTATGATTTCAGGTTTGGCTGGGGCAACAACGCGGTAGCAATCCCAATCCAGCATGTTGGTCTGTGGGGCGCAAAAGCCGGCTATACCGATGACGCTCTTAATATCGGCGTAGAGTTCGCTAAGAACTATCAGGGCCATCAATACTTCCAGTATAATAATGAAGGCTGGATGGTAAAAGCAGACGCGGCCCTAAAAGTCGCTACCGACAATATTGACCTTACCCCCAGACTTACCTATGTCCGCGCGGAAAAAGATTTTGTCGCGTTCGGCAACTGGCAACCCGGCCTTTTCTTTGGCGGGCCTTTGTTCCATGTTGATCTAGCTGACGTCGGTGGCAACAATACCAATATCGTAAACGTCGGCGTTGATTTTAAACTGCCCTCCTTGAGCAAGTTTAACTTTGCGCTTGACTATTATGCTTTGAGCGCAGGTGAGCATGACAATGCCGAATGGATTGCAAATGAATTTGATTTGCTCGCGAAATACGCGGTCAACGAATATGTTGAGCTCCACGGCGGCGTGTCCTACCTGACAAACGTCGGCCAAAACCTCGGCAATGAACACAGCAGGGCTTACAGCGGCCAGCTGGGCATGATTGTAAAGTTCTAAATCAGTAAAAATCTACATTGTGCGCCGCGCCACTTTTTAAGTGGCGCGGTTTTTGTTTGTCCGCCGTTTTCTCCCTTTCGTAAAGGGAGTACCCGAAGGGGGAGGGATTTAATTTTGTTGTTATTAAACTGTAGCCTTACGGATTTACTGCCATTAAATCCTCCGCCCGTCTTCGCTTCGCTACGCCGTGGCACCTCCTTTACAAAAGGAGGAAAAGGGCACATATTATAACTGCCGGCGGTAACTATGCAAAACTAGAACAATAATTAGAACATTGACAAAAGTCAAAATTTCTGCTATCATATCCGAAATGATAAAACGCATTCAAAGCGGAGGTTTTCCCGAATGAAAAAGCTTCACCCGAACCAAAAAAAACTTCTTGAGCTGCTGCGCCGCCGCGCGGGCGACCCGCCCACCATGGAAGAAATGGCGCGCGAGATGGAAATTTCAAGCAAAAGCGTAATCCACTACCATATAAAGCAGCTGGAAAAGAAGGGCCTCCTCACGCGCGGCGCGGCCAATGCCCAGCAGTATTATATTAAGGAGGACGAAAGCCAAAATGTCGTCTATCTGCCGCTTTACGGCATGGCAAAATGCGGCCCGGCGGGCACTATTTTGGACGGCTCCCCCAGCCGCGTGGTGCCGGTTGACCCGAGCATGGTCAAATTCCCCGCGTGCAAAGGCTTTATGGTTGAGGCGAAGGGCGACTCTATGACCGACCTTATCCACCCTAAAGATTGGCTGATTGTTGAGCAAAACAACTGCCCGCGCGAGCGCGACGTTATAGTATGCTCCAACAACGGCGAGACGCTGGTAAAACGCTTCATTACTGATAAAGGCGGGAATGTGCTGCTGGTGTCGGACAATAATGCCTACTCTCCCATAGTGGCCGACAGGGATTCCTTTAAAGTGGACGGCATAGTCCGCAGCATACTTAAACGGGATTTATAGCAGATAAATTGGAAATTATGGCGATTTGAGTCGTTTTCTCCCTTTAGTAAAGGGAGTACCCGAAGGGGGAGGGATTTAATTTTATTGTTATTAAACTGCAGCCTTACGGATTTACGGCCATTAAATCCTCCGCCCGTCTTCGCTTCGCTACGCCGTAGCACCTCCTTTACAAAAGGAGGAAAAGGACACGCGCTCCCCGCCGATATGCACTACTTTTTATAATAAACTTTGCCGTCATTACGGAGGAACTAAAGATCTCAGTAATGACGGCAAGCGTGGTACTTAAAGCAAACCGCTACTTCACATAAGCCGAGCGTTTTTTGTATTTATTGTGGAAGTATTTGTGCGCGATTTCGCTGTTTGGCGTTTCGGCGAATTCTTTATATATCAGCTGCACCTGCGGGTTCAGGTGGGAGCAGCGTTCCTTCTGCTGACGGTCGTCCTCGTATAGGCCGGCCGCGCGTTTTTTGCGAAGCTCATTGGTGACGCCGTAGGGCTGCCCTCCGCCGCCCACGCAGCCGCCCTCGCAGGCCATCACTTCAATAAAATGATAGGGCGGTTCTTTGCCGGCGGCTTTAGCCTCCGCCACCTGGTTGACGATATTTTCAACATTTGCCAGCCCGTGCGCCACTGCTATGCGGATTTTAGAGCCGGCTACGTCAAGCTCCGCATCTTTAATGCCTTTTAGACCGCGCACTTCCTTAAGCTCTATTGACGGCATTTCATTGCCGGTAACCATATAATACGCCGTCCTGACCGCTGCTTCCATAACGCCGCCCGTCGCGCCGAATATAGTGCCCGCGCCCGTGTAGTGGCCGAGAATGCTGTCGGCTTCGGCGTCTTCCAGTTTTTCAAAGTCTATACCGGCCTGCTTCAGCATGCGCGCAAGCTCGCGCGTGGTGATGGAGACGTCTATATCCTGATAGCCGGAGGAGAACATATCATCGCCCCTGCTTATCTCATATTTCTTGGCCGTGCACGGCATTATTGAGACCATGAAAATTTTTGAAGGGTCCAGCTTTTCCTTTGCGGGGAAATAGGTTTTTGAGAGCACGCCCATAATTTCCTGCGGGCTCTTGCAGGTGGAAAAATTATCCACCATGCCGCCGTGATATTTTTCCAAAAAGTCAACCCACGCGGGGCAGCAGCTGGTAATCAGCGGCAGCTCCTGCGGTTTGGAGGTGAGTTTTTTGACGAATTCCCCCGCCTCTTCCATAATAGTGACGTCGGCGGAAAAATTTGTGTCAAACACGGCTTTAAAGCCCAGTTTTTTGAGCGCCGCGTAAAGTTTTTTTGTCAGGTTGGCGCCGGCCGGATACCCGAAAGCCTCGCCTATCGCCACGCGCACGGCGGGCGCTATCTGAACCACGGGGTATTTATCCGCGTCGCGCAACCCGTCCCAGACTTTCTGCGTGTCGTCGTGCTCCACAAGCGCGCCCACGGGGCAGTGGTTGGAGCACTGGCCGCATTTTACGCACGGCGATTCCGCCAGTTCAATTTCCCCCGCAGGCGAAAGTTTTGTGTTAATACCGCGCGAAAGGAAAGATAAGGCCCACACGTTCTGGTGATTCTGGCACACATTGATGCAACGGCCGCATAAAATACATTTGGAGCCTTCTATAACGATGGTTTTGGTGCTGTCGTCGTATTTATGTTGGCGGCTATTCACGATTGAGGGGAAATATTCGTCCCGTATCCCGAAGTCCGCTGCCAGTTTTTGCAGCTCGCAGTCCTGATTGCGCGCGCAGACAAGGCAGTCCTTGGGGTGGTTGGATAAAATCAATTCCAGCACGGTGCGGCGCACGGCCACAATTTCAGGGTCGTGCGTGATAACTTCCATGCCTTCTTCCACCAAAGTGCTGCAGGCGCGCAGCATTTTTGCCGAGCCTTTCACTTTCACTATGCAGATGCCGCAGGCGGAAGTCGCCTCCAGATCGGCGTGTTTGCACAGAACAGGAATTTTAACATTAGTCAGTTTTGCCGCGTCAAGTATGCTCGTGCCGCGGGCTACTTCCACCTGCTGTCCGTTAATAATGGCTTTAATCATAATTTACCCCCTCCTCACGGCATTGAATTTGCACGCCGCGTAGCATTGGCCGCATTTTATGCATTTGTTAGGGTCTATTGAATGCGGCGAGCGCAGCTCCCCGCTGATACACTGCGCGGGGCAGGCGCGTTTGCATGCGCCGCAGCCCACGCAGGAGGTCTTGATAATTTCAAAACCCACAAGTTTAGCGCAGCGGCCCGTGGGGCAGTGCTTTTTGTTTATATGTTCCTCGTATTCATGCCGGAAGTAGCGCAGCGTGGACATTACGGGATTGGGCGCCGTCTGCCCCAGCCCGCACAGCGAGGCCTTTTGCATGGCGGTTGCGACGGTTTGCAGCCTGTCAATATCGCCGGCTTCACCCTGGCCGTCGGTTATGCGTTTGAGGATTTGCAGCATCTGGTAGCCGCCTATCCTGCACGGCGCGCATTTGCCGCACGATTCGTCAACGCAGAAATCAAGGTAAAACTTCGCGATATCAACCATGCAGTCCGTCTCGTCCATGACTATAAACCCGCCGGAGCCCATGATAGAGCCTATCTGCTGCAGGGATTCGTAAGTAATGGGCATTTCCATATTTTCGCCGCTGATTACGCCGCCGGAAGGCCCGCCGGTCTGCACGGCTTTGACTTTATCGCCTTTAAGCGGGCCGCCGCCGATTTCGTAAACGATATCTTTGACTGGCATGCCCAAAGCTATTTCTATAAGGCCGCTGTTTTTGCTTTTGCCCGTCATGGCAAAGACTTTTGTGCCCGGGCTCTTTTCCGTACCGAAGCCAGCGAACCATTTGCCGCCTTTGCTTATTATATAAGGTACATTGGCCAGCGTTTCCACATTATTTATGGCGCTGGGTTTGCCCCACAGCCCGCTTTGCGACGGGAAGGGCGGCTTGGGCCGCGGCATGCCGCGGCTGCCTTCAAGCGAAGCTATCAGGGCAGTTTCTTCCCCGCAGACGAAAGCGCCCGCGCCGTAGCGGATTTCCAACTCATAATTAAAACCGCTGTTAAATATGTTTTCGCCCAGCAGTCCCAGTTTGCGGCAGGCGTCAATGCCTTTTTGCACTCTCTGCGCGGCAATGGGGTATTCCGCGCGGATATAAAAAATGCCCTTTTGCGCGCCTATGGCCAGGCCCGCAATTATCATGCCTTCTATGACTGCGTGCGGGTTGCCTTCAAGCAGCGAGCGGTCCATATAAGCCCCCGGGTCTCCTTCGTCGGCATTGCATATCATGTATTTTTCGCCGCCGGGCTGTTTGCGCGTGTTCTCCCACTTAAGCCACGTAGGAAATCCGCCGCCGCCGCGGCCGCGCAGGCCGCTTGCCTTCATTTCGGCTATTACCCCTTCGGGGCCGATATTGAGGGCTTTTTGCAGCGCGCTGTAGCCGCCGTTGGCGATATATTCATTTATGTCTTCGGGGTTGAGCCTGCCGCAGTCAGCCAGCAGGACGCGCGTTTGTTTTTGGTAGAAAGGGATATCTTTTGTCCCGCCGCATCTTTTGCCGGTTTTGGGGTTGACGTACAGCAGCCTTTCCACCGGCTTGCCCTGGCGCAGCGTGGTTTCAATGATTTCGGGCACGTCCTCGGCGCGGACTTTGGTGTATAATGTGCCCTCGACGTTTACCAGCGGCCCCTGCGCGCAGAAGCCCTGGCAGCCGCTTTTGCAGAGGTATAAAGAATTTTCATAACAAGAGGGCGTGATTTCCAGACAAAAACCGATGCCTGTTTTGGCCAGCTCGGTTTTAAACGCGTCATAAACTTTTTGCGAACCCTGCGCCAGGCAGCCGGAATCACCGCAAATTGTTATGCGTTTATCAATTTTTTTATAATTTTGTTCAAATTGCTGCAGGATTTGCGCCAGCTTTTCCGTATTTTGAGCCGGATTTACGTCGTTCTTGGATGGGATTGTTTGTTTTTTTGAAATTTTATTGGGCATTTTGCTCTTCCCCCTTGGAAATTTCACGCAATATTGACGGTATATCCGCCGGTTTCACATGCCCGTGGATTTTGCCGTTTACCGTCATAACCGGCGCAAGCACGCAGCAACCGAGGCAGCGCAAAGCAGTGACGGAAAAGCGGCCGTCGGCCGTTGTCTGGCCGGCGCTGACGCCGAGCTCCGTCTCAAGCGCCTTGATAAGCTCCTGCGAGCCCTTCAGGTAACACGCCGTCCCCGTGCATACGGCTATCTGGTGCTTTGCAGGCGCGGTCAGTTTGAAAAAGTGGTAAAAGGTTAAGACTTCATATATTTTTGCCAGCGGTATTTTGGCGCGGGAGGATATTTCCATAGCCGCGCTGCGCGGTACATAGCCGAATTTATCCTGCACGGCGTGCAGCATCATTACGAGGCTGCCCTTAACGTCTTTCCATTTATCTACAATGGAGTTCAGTTCTTCGTTTGAAGAGTTTGACATTATCAACACTCCTTTATTTTTTTTTCTGCGGTTCCACGATGACCGGCAAAGGTATCTGCCCCAGAGCTGTGTCAAAATAGATATTACCGGCTAATTTGTATTTCAGAGATATACTGTTTGTCGCCACAAGGCCGGCGATGTTCTTGCCTATCGCCGTGAGTGGCAGCGTCAGTTTTGCCTGCGCTATTGCCGTTGAAGAGGGCGCGACTTCCATCGCGCCGAAGGAAATATCGCTTACGGCATTATCATTTATATATATTTTGCCTTCAAAGCGGTTCATTTTGGCGGGCGCTGTTTTGCTCTGGTTGCTTACCGCCATGGCGACGGTCATATTGACGCTTGAAAAACTTGCGTCCGTCACTTCAACGCCGGCCAGCGTGTACTTGCAGTTAACGGCGGCATTCTGGATATTTTGCACGGCGGAACACGCCGCAGCCGACAGAGTTATAAGAAACAGCAAAAATAAATTTTTAATCACCGCGCCTCCGTACTTTAGCACTTGCATTCAATCTACTAATATTATAGTAAGTAAGTTATTTATAAAGCAAATGTTCCGTTGCCGCTGTCTGCAATAAATTTTAATTCGCAATGAGCTATTGGCATTATCTTTAGCCGTCATTGCGGATTTATTTCGGGATATGTCGTTTGTTGTCACCCTGAACTAGTTTCAGGGTCTGTGGTTTACTACAGATGCTGAAACAAGTTCAGCATGACGGCAAAGATCCCGCGGCAATCCAAAAGCTTTTTTTCTGTCTCAAAACCCTTAAAACTGCCCATAAGGTCAAAGGGACGCTTAGAACTTTTCTTATAAAAAACTACCATTTCAAATTTTAAAATGCTAGAATAAAAACAATAAAATCGTTGTAAATGTTTTTATATTTTTCCTATACATCTTGCTTGACAGTGAGCTCAAAAATATGCAGCGCGCAACTAAAAATATAAACAACGGCCTTAACCTTGCCCTTCAATTCAATGCAAAAACCCGTGTAAAAATCTCCGCTTTAATCCGCAGGTATTTTTTAAAACTCGGCTCAATGTCCGCCGCAGGCAAAGCGGGCATTACAGCATCCGCAAAAGCATTTCAAAACATAATTTTAGAGCTTGAAAAAAACAAACTACGGCTGTTATATCCCGGGTTATCACTATGGCCCAAATATAACAGCTGTTTTTGTTTGGGAAATTTCGGAAAAAGATAAGAGGAACATCTAATGATTATTATCTCTAATGATTATCAAGTGCCATTTGAAATATTTTCACAAGCAGGTCTAATTGCTGTTCCCGCAATAATAGTTATGCTTCTAATCCCTATTGTTTTATTTATAATGAATAAACCGAATTTGTATAGTTTTGATAAAAATATTCTTCTTGACGATATTTTTATGTGTAAGTTTTTGCTCCCGAGTATTATTATCGTTTCAGGGTTGTTGTGTTTTTCATCTTCTATCACTTTTATTTTACCCTTCCAATTATTGGGTATCACAATATTGTTATTCAGAGCTCTAATAATTTTGTATAAAACAAATAAATGGTTTCGTTCTGCCGAAGAAACTATCAATGACCCTATCCTTTCCGCAAAAACAGAAATCACTACTTATAAACAATCTTTAAGAATTAAATATTTAGAGAATATAAAATCTTATTCAGAAAAAGAGGATGTTTGGATAGATACTCTTAACGATGAGAACTTTTCAAAGAAAAATCAACAGGGACTAATAGAAATATTCATTAGAGATATAAAAGAAATAAAAAGAGAAGGAGAATTTTCCGATGATTTAGAAAGCTTATTGCTTTTGCTAAATAACAACTTTGACAAAATAAATTTAGACAGCAAATTATTTAAAAAATTAGCGGAATACTCAATCAATTATTATGATGATTTACAAAAATATGAAGAAAATCAAAAATATTTTCCACATTCAAATCAAAAGAAAATTTTTATTAAATTGTTAAAAAAAGCAATTACAGAAGGACGTTTTTTTAGAGGTATTTTCTTTAATGTTGTTGCCGAATTTGCAAAAAAACAGGGGGATATGCGAGATTTTTTTATAAAAGATTTCTTTGATGATTTGCTTAATTTTT
>JAISDW010000096.1 GCA_031264445.1 Elusimicrobiota bacterium | reverse complement strand
AGAATAAGAATAAGATCCCCTATCCCGCACACGTCGGGGAAGCCGCTTTTTACGGCCCCAAAATTGACATTAAGCTAATTGACGCCATCGGCCGCCCGTGGCAGCTGACGACGATACAGTTTGACTTCAACCTGCCGCAGCGTTTTGATTTGACTTATGTCGCCGCCGAAGGCCGCAAACGCCCGCTTATGATACACAGGGCGTTGCTGGGCTCAATAGAGCGTTTTTTGGGCATTTTGATAGAACATTACGCCGGCTGGTTCCCGCTGTGGCTTGCGCCGGTGCAGGTTAAAATCCTGCCGCTTACCGATGAGCAGCTGCCTTATGCGGGGCAGCTGGCGGATGATATGAAAGCCGCCGGCCTGCGCGCAAAACTTGACGGCAACAGCGAAAAGCTTGGCGCAAAAATACGCGCCGCGCATATGGAGCGCGTGCCCTATGCCGTGATAATCGGCCCAAAAGAGGCCGAGGGTAAAACCGCCTCGCTGCGCCTGAGAAACGGCAAAAATATAGAGGCCGTTGCCAAGGACGAGCTGATTGCGAAACTTAAACAGGAAGCGGATACGAAAAGTCTGGTTAATTTGTTCAGCTGACGCCGGTATAAACGCCGGCATCGGTATATTTAATATAATAATCTAATATGCTTCTCCCAAGAATTATCACCGCGCTGGCGGGCCTGCCGCTGGTACTGGCCGCAGTTTATTTCGGCGGCGTTTTTTATATAGCCTTCGTAGCGGCAGTAATCATGCTCTGCCTCTATGAATACGGCCTGATGCTCCTTTCCTCCGGCCGGCCGGTAAGCCGCGTTTCGCTGCTGCTGTTCGGCATAGTTATGGCGCTGGCCGCGCTGGCCGCGCGCCTGCCTACGGCATATGCCGGCAATATTGACGGCTTTTTTATAGCCCTCACGCTCTGCGGCATATTCTTTGTTGAAATCCTCACGCCGGGCCACAGCGCGCAGCGCGCGGCCAATACGTTGCTGGGGGTAATGTTAATCCCGTGGTCGCTCGCGCATCTTATAAATATACGCCTGCTGGAGCCGCAGGGCATGTATCTTACCTATACCATGTTCATAACCGTATGGACAAGCGACACCATGGCCTACTTCGCCGGCAAAGCTCTGGGCCGCCACAAACTGAGCCCTGAAGTGAGCCCAAAAAAAAGCTGGGAAGGCGCAATCGCGGGCGTGCTCTGCGGCACGGGCGCAGCCCTGCTGTGCAGGGATTTATTTTTCCCGTCATATCTAACGTGGGTGCAGGCGGCCGCGCTGGGCGCGCTGATAGCGACGCTGGGCGCGGTTTCGGATTTGGCGGAATCGCTTATCAAACGCAGCGCGGGCGTTAAGGATTCTTCCGGCATACTGCCCGGGCACGGCGGCGTTTTGGACAGGTTTGACTCCTATCTGCTCATCGCGCCCGTATTATACTATGTCTTGCTTTGGATGAAAATGTGAAACAAATAGTAATTTTAGGCTCCACCGGCTCAATAGGCGTTTCCGCGCTGGACGTTATTGACGCGCTGGGGAGCGGCTACGAAGTGCTGGCAATCACCGGCAATAATAATACCGATTTATTTTTGAAACAAATCGCGCGCTTCAGGCCGCGCTTCGCCGCCGTTTACAGCGAGGAAAGCTGGCATAAAATCAAAGACCAAATCCCCGCGCACACAAAACTTTTGGGGCCGGGCATTGAATCTCTTGTTTATTTATCGGTCATGCCGCAGGCGGATCTGATTATTAACGGCCTCAGCGGGGCCGTGGGCTTCATACCGCTGGTGGCGGCGATTAAAGCGGGCAAAACCATCGCACTGGCGAATAAAGAACCCATAGTAATGGCCGGCCGCGCGATTATGGACGAATGCCTCCGCTGGAACGCCACAATAATACCGGTGGATTCGGAGCCTTCGGCGGTCTTCCAGTCGCTGGAAAACGCGGACAGCAAATCCTATGCCAAAGCCGCGGCCGATATCGCGAGCGTATTGCTCACCGCGTCCGGCGGGCCTTTCTTTAAGTACAGGGGTTCTCTGGCAAAAGTTTCGCCGCGGCAGGCCCTTAAGCACCCGCGCTGGCGCATGGGCAAAAAAATAACCATAGATTCCGCCACCCTGATGAACAAAGGTTTTGAAGCGATAGAAATCATGCACCTCTTTAACCTGCCGCTGGAAAAAATTAAAATTGTGATACATCCGCAGTCAATAGTGCATTCGGCGGTGGAATATAATGACGGCAGTATACTTGCCCAGATGTCCAACCCCGATATGCGCCTGCCCATACAATACGCGATAACTTACCCAAAGCGCCTGCCTTCGCCCGTGAGCAGGCTGTCCGTGACAGAAATGGCCAGGCTGGAATTTGCGGAGCCTGATTTAACCAAATTCCCCTGCCTGCGGCTTGCGCTTGAAGCCGCGCGCGAAGGCGGCAGTGCGCCCGCCGCGCTAAACGCAGCCGACGAAGTGGCGGTGGACGCCTTCCTCGCAGGACGGATTTTGTTTACGGATATCCCCAAGCTGGTGCGCGCGGTTTTGGCCGCGCATACGCCAGCCGGCGCGGCAAAGCCTTTCAGCCTTGCCAGCGCGGTTGAAGTTGACGCTCAAGCCCGCCAGCAAGCCTCTGAATTACTGGAAAACGGGAAATACAAAAAGTTTTAACCTCCGCCGGCATTACGCTGTTTTCTCCCTTTCGTAAAGGGAGTGCCGCGCCATAGCGGGCGAGGGATTTAATGGCCGTAAAGCCGCAAAATCATAAACCGCTAATCTTTTAATAACAACATACCAAAATCAATATAAAAACCTGCCCCGCGTCAACGTTAACGCGGGGGCAGGTTTCTGTTTTATCCCGTATCCCGCGACAACAGGGGGGAAGCGCGGGACACGGTTTACTACTTGATTTTTTAACCTAGACCATATTTGCCTTTGCCAAAACCGAACAGTTTCCAGCCGTCCATGAAAATGGGGTTGCCGAAAATTTTCCCGATGTTTTCTGCTAATCGTTCTTTATCGGTAAGCTCGTACTTCAAGGCGCGGGTCGCGGCTTTTTGTATCAATTGATCTATTACGTCAGCATCGGCTGTCATGAGCGGCTTTAAATAATTGTGTATCCTCTCATATATCTGCTTTTTTGTAGCGGGGGTTGTTGGGTCTTTCATGCCTTCTTTTGCATATACAGCGGCCGTTTTCAAGTAATCATCTCTGTAGTCAACATCCGCACCGAAACCTACCAGGTTTTTTGTCATTTTCTCTTTGGCTTTAGCCGCAGTCAGAATCAGCGCGGTACGGCTTCCCGTCATAGAAGAATACGCGTCAACCTTCCACTTTAAAGTCCCAACAAAATAATTAACAAGGTCTTCATGCTCATAAACCACGGCCAAATGTAGTGGCCAGTAGTTATCGGAGGAGTAATAAGTCTCGGCAGAATGGCCACTGAACTTCGCACACCGCGCCGCAAACGCGGTATTTCTAGCCTTTTCATAAGGGTCTTTTGAGGTAAGGGCAATTTTGAACAAATCATAAAAATCAACATCGCGGCCGGCATAATTGCCGACTGGATATTTTATCTCAGTGCTTTCAATGCCGTTTTCAATGCCGGGGAGCGTCATTTCCGGCGTTGCGCTTTTGAACCTGCATATCGGACCACCACCACTTTTCGCAATAGTAAGGTGATCAGGAATTTCTTTGTAGTCATCGGCGGCATGGGAAAACACGGACAGAATAAACAGCCCTAAAACAAACAGGATTAATCTTTTAAGTTTCATATCAAAATCTCCTTTGCAGTTAAATACCATTTTACGGCTATTTAAAACCTTTTGCCCACTTTTAAGGAAACGACCTAACTTCTTTTTATTTCTGCCCCCTTTGGGGGAAGTGGTGTGCAGTTTAGTTAATTCGTTGACAAGTTTTACTAAATTCTAACGGAGTCTTGTTCCCTAAACTCTGATGCGGCCTGTACTCATTGTAAAATATTATATATCTCATCAATTCTTCCTTCAGTTCTTCTTTACTCTCATATGTCTCGCTTAATAACTCACTCTCCAGCGTCCCCCATAATCTCTCCACCTTCCCGTTCGTCTGCGGCCTGTACGGCTTAGTATATATGTGCTTTATTCCCAATTCTAAAAATAACTGCTCCACCGGATGATCTTCTTTATCCTTAGCATTCGCCGGATTCTTGTATTCTCCTCCGTTATCTGTCATTATCTCTTTGAACTTTATATCATATGCTCTCTTCAGCATTTGCAGACTTCTCATCACTCGGAACATCACTTTTATACTCTCTAAACTTTCCGTTACTTCACTCCACATCAACCTGCTGCAATCGTCTATTACACTTACTACATAGTATTGTCTTCCGTCTCCTTTTATTATTCCTCTGGGTAAATAATGACTGTCTATGTGTCCCAGTTCTCCTACCAGCTCTTTTATTATTCGTTTTCGCTCTGTTTTTATTTCGTCCGTCATTTTGTTTAACCCATATGCTATAAGTTTGTTGTTTATCCAACTGCGGCTGGGTACACTCTCGCCGTATTCTCCCATTTGTTCCATAATATCCCCTATCTGCGTAAACTTATTACTCGCTCCGTAACCTCTTGTGCGTACTTCCGTATTGTGTGCAGCTTTTGTCCCCGCTTCTGCGGTAATAACCCTACTTCCCCTAACATCTCATATCACTTTAAATATTTGTTTAACAACTGCAGGCTCATACCTGCTCCGTGCGTTAAATCTGACACCGTCTTTATCTTCGGGTGCGTACCTGCGGATTATATGCTTGAGTATTTTTATCCGCTCCCGCTCCGTTGTACGGTCCGCACTGAACGGCTTTTGTCCAGTTAAACTGTTTTTATCCATCGCTGACCTCCATAAGTACTTTCTTTCCTTTATACCTATTTTTGTCAACGAATTAACTGAACTGCACAACCCCTCCATGGGAGGGGAATTAAGTGAGAGGGGAAACCACTTCCGCCGTCATTATAAAAACTGCTCTCACAGCCTCCAGCCGTCATTCTCAAATGCGCTTTCGATGCGCGTTTGAGAATGACGGCTCTGGCGCAGAGAATGACAGCCTTAAACCCTCCCCGCGGCCATCGCGGGGGAGAATTATGCTACAATTAAATTATGAAAAAGTTAAGGATTTATATAGACACGTCTATTGTAGGCGGTTATTTTGATAAAGAATTTTCAAAAGAAACGCGAGAATTATTTCAACGCCTTAATAACAAAGAGGTTATTTTTGTAATATCGTCTTTGCTGTTGCAGGAATTATCTAACGCGCCTCAGGTCGTAAAAAATTTACTTGATAAATATGACAAAAATTCTTTTGAATACGTATACCTGACGGCTGAAGCTGAGACCCTTGCGGCGCAATATATAAAGGAAAATATTGTCGGTAAAACCAGCCTTGACGATTGCCGCCATATATCAATAGCTACCGTGAATAAAGTTGATGTTCTCGCAAGTTGGAATTTTAAGCACATAGTAAACTTCGGCAAGATCAGGGGTTATAACGGCGTTAATCTTAAAAACGGATATTCGCCTATAGAAATTAGGAATCCAAAGGAGTTATTAAATTATGAAAAATAACAAAAATTTTAATTGTTTAAAATTAAAAGAATATTTGCAAAATAAAATATATGAAGAGACGAAAAGAATGTCGCAAAAAGAGGTTTTAGCCTATATTAATTCTGTGAATATAAAAAATATTTCCCCCAAAGCCACGTGGAAATAATAAGGAAAACTACTGCCGTAGTTATTCTAAAAGCTGCTTTCACAGCTTACAGCCGCTATTCTAAAAACTGCTCTCACAGCCTCCGGCTGTCCACATTACCTACAGTCGTCATTCTAAAAACCGCATACACAGCGGTTTTTAGAATCTATGCGCAAAGCGCATGTCTGAATTTATGCTTTTGAGTATTAATAACAGCACCAATTTGATATAACCGTTTTCAACGGTTATAGATTCTCAAACGCGCGTCGTATACGCATTTTAGAATGGCAGTTCTGGTGTATTTGAGAATGACAGCCTTAACCCCTCCCCGCGTCCGTCGCGGGGTTTTCTACAGCCTGCAACAAAGCCGTCAAATAAAATTTGCATAATCGCTCTACATTTTTTATAATTTGTAGAGCGATTATATAGATTATATAATTATGAAGAAGATAAAAGGATATATAAGAACGAAAGAATTTAACGCCCTCGGTATAACCGGCGCGAAAATAAAACGCCTGTGTGATGACGGCCGGCTTGTCCGCATACAACACGGCCTGTATCGCGAGGCCGGTATGCTTGTGCAAAACCAGAGTTTTATAGACGTTTGCGCCGCATACCCGAAAGCCGTAATTACAGGGCCGTCCGCTCTCTCTTATTATAATCTTACGACATTTATACCGCAAAGCGTATATATGGCGATTCTTAGAGGGAATAATATCCCGAAGGTAGAATATCCCCCGATAGAAGTATATTCTCTGAGCAAACCCTTTTTTGAATTGGGTGCGACTGAGGTAAAGCAGGGTAAATATTCCTTTCGTATCTATAATATGGAACGCGCTGTTTGCGAGGCCTTCAGATACAGAAACAAACTCGGTATAGATATGGCCAAAGAGGCGCTGACCGAGTATATGCGCCGCAAAGACAAAAATATCGCCAAACTCTATGAGACGGCGGAGAAATGTAAAATCAGAAAAATAATGGAACCTTGGATGATGGCGTTGGTATGACAAATAAAGAGATAAAAAATATTCCCGCCTCCGTAAAGGCGAAACTGCTAAACCTTGCGAAGACGGAGAAGAAAGACTTTAACAAAATATTGCTCAGGTATTTTCAGGAAGGCTTACTGCGCAGATTGTCGCTTTCCAAATACAAAAATAAATTTGTTTTAAAGGGCGGCCTGTTGCTGATATTGATTGATGTAAAAACCTCCCGCCCGACGATGGATATAGACTTTCTTGTGCAAAAAACAAAGAATGACCTTGAAACCGTTAAGAACATATTTAAAGAAATATCCGCTTTAGATTTGGCGGACGGGATTTCTTTTTCGCCGGGCAGCGTAGAGGCGTCGCGTATCAAGGAAGACGCGGACTATGAGGGCGTAAGAGTAAAAATCCTTTGCAAATTGGGTCAGGCCGCACAAATTATGCAGATAGACTTGGGCTTTGGCGATGTTATAACGCCGGACAAACAGAATATCTTTTTCCCGTCAATGATATGGGAGGAAAAAAGCGAACTTAAAGGCTACCCGCTTGAAACCGTCGTGGCGGAAAAGTTTGAGGCCATGATAAAACTTGCCTTGTTAAACAGCTGCATGAAAGATTTTTACGACGTCTATACAATAATCAGGCAAGGCTCTTTAAGGCGGGCAATCCTTAAAGCCGCAATCAAAAACACCTTTGAAAACAGGAATACGGAATTACCCGCGGAACCTTTTGTTTTTACGGAGGCATTTTATAATCACCCGGATAAACAAACGCAATGGATGGCGTTTTTAAAAAAGAACGCTATTACCGATGCACCCTCAGCTTTTAAAGAGGTGGTAGCGGGTATAAAAGAATTTTTCAAGAATTGAAAACTACTTCCGTCGTCATTCTAAAAGCTGCCGTAGTTGTCATTCTTAACTTGTTTCAGAATCTGTTGTACAGTAGACCCTGAAATGAATTCAGGGTGACAAAAAGGAGTAAGTGGTTGTTAATGTAGACTTAAAACAAATAAAGCCGTCATTCTAAAAACTGCTTTCAATGCGGTTTTTAGAATCTATGCGCAAAGCGCATATCTGAATTTGTGCTTTTCAACTTTAATAACGGCATCAATTTGACATAACCGTTTTCAACGATTATAGATTCTCAAACGCGCATCGTATGCGCATTTGAGAATGACGACTTTGGCGCAGAGAATGACGGCTTTCAATCCCCAATAAAAAAGGCGGGCAAAAATGCCCGCCCTTCCCGTCCTTTTGGTTAGATAATACTTAGCAGGGGTCAATACCTAAACTGCTGCAAATAGAGCCGGTGCAGCAAACTTTGCCGGTGCTTATAGTTCTTACAATCGTAAGTTCTTTGTCGCCATCTTCTAAAGCTTCCGAAGCTGTTTTCGCTCTCTTTGCAGTAATTGTATCATTACCAAGTGATATCTGGTAGTTTCTGGTGTAAAAACTTCCAACGCCTGATACAACATTTCCGCTACGATTTACAAATTGAAGGTCTAATTCATCGAAGTCTGTCGCGTAAGAATCTTTCACTAACCGGACTCTCTCGGAAGCGGCAGCCAAAGAACCCAAGATGCTTAAAGCCTCGGTAGCTCTTGATTTTTCAACCGCTTTGAAGTATTGAGGCAGCGCGATGGCCGCCAGAATACCGATGATTAACACTACTACCAGCAATTCAATCAGTGTGAACCCTTTCTTATTGGTTTTCATTTTTTATCTCCTTGTTTTTATTTTTTTACCCGCCGGAGCGGGCAAAATTATTTTTGGCGGCCAATAAAAAACGGCCGCTATGTTAGGATCTTTCGCAGAAATCCAAACATAACAGCCGTGGTTTGCCCCCGAAAAGACGGATTGTCCAAACGGAGGCAAACGCTTGACGCACAACGCCGGGTTTATAACTCCCGACGCTATGCGTCTGATAACGAGCTGTTTTTTGGACTGCGAAAGTGCTTTTGATTTCTCAAAAGCATCTTACCCTGGGAGGGGTAATCCAAAAACAGTATACAATTGTTGGTGCTACAAACGTCTTTTAGTGCTGCAAATATTTTATCAACAACTTTTAATTAATAATATAATAAAGTTTCCGCAAAAGTCAAGCCCTTATGCGTTTGCGAAAAACGGGTTAAATTTGTATGCGGCAAATATGAAGCCATAATTTTATAAAATATAAGTAGAGCAATTTAGAGGTAACAGAATGAAAAAAAGATTATATAAATCCGACAGTAAAATGCTTTGCGGCGTGTGCGGCGGAATTGCGGAATATCTTGATTTAGACCCGACGCTGGTGCGCCTGGCCTGGGCGTTTTTGACGCTTTTTACCTGCGCGTTCCCCGGGATAATTCTCTACGTAGCTGCGGCGATAATAATGCCGAAAAAGCCGATATAAGTTTTTCCCCTCTCCCCTACGTGGGAGAGGCAGGGTGAGGGGGATAGATGTACAAACAGGAAAAAGCCAAAACTTTAAAATATCTCGCAGTAAGCAACCGCAAAAACCCGACTGACGCCGAGCGGAAAATATGGTCTTATTTAAGGAATAACAATCTGGGCCGCAAATTCAGAAGGCAGCAGCAAATAGAAAATTATATTGTTGATTTTTACTGCGCGGAAAGAAAGTTGATAATAGAATGCGACGGCGGGCAGCACTGCGAAAGCAAGACTGATGAAGAGAGAAAAAAATATTTAGAATTGCACGGCTATAAAATATTAAGATTCTGGAACACTGATATTTTAAAAAATATAGAAGGCGTTTGCGAAGTGATAAAAAAAGAGCTTTAAAAAATAATTCCCCTCACCCCGGCCCTCTCCCACATCGGGAGAGGGAGAGAATTGGGAAATTTTACCGCCCTCCCGCCAGATGGGCATTGTTCTTTTTATATTGATTTTAAGGTTTTCTGTATAGTGAGAGAATTTTTAATATCAATAGGGTGAGAACAATCCCCGCGAAAGAGGGAAGAGGAATACTGAAAAATGCCAAAACAAAAAGAAGATTATTATTCCGTACTCGGCGTCGGGCGCAACGCGGACGAGATTGAAATCAAAGCCGCCTACCGCCGCATGGCCATGAAATACCACCCCGACCGCAACCCGGGCAACGGCGAGGCCGAGGAAAAATTCAAAACCGTCAACGAGGCTTTTGAAGTCCTCTCCGACGCGCAAAAACGCCAGGCATACGATAATTACGGCCATGAAGGCGTAAGCGGTATGGGCGGCGGCGGTTTCCACGCGGGCGGTTTTGGCGGGTTTGAGGATATTTTCAGTTCCGTTTTCGGCGATATGTTCGGCGGGAGCTTCGGCGGAGCGGGCGCAAGGCGGCCGCGCGCGCAAAGGGGCGGCGATTTAAAACAGCAAATCGCCATCACGCTGGAGGACGCCTATAACGGCCTTGAGGAAAGCATCACCTACAACCGCGTTGATACCTGCAATGTCTGCCACGGCACCGGCGCGCAGGAAGGCAGCGGCGCAAAGACCTGCCCCACGTGCAGAGGCGCGGGGGTGGTGCAGTTCAGCCAGGGTTTCTTTTCAATGCGGCAGGCCTGCCCGGATTGCGGCGGCCAGGGCACTGTTATTGAAAAGCCCTGTCGCGCGTGCCGCGGCGTCGGGCGCGAGCATGGCAGAAATACGATAACGGTCAAAATCCCGGCCGGCGTGCGCGACGGCATTGTGCTCAAAGTCGCCAACGGCGGCGACGTGGGCGCCAATGGCGGCGGCTACGGGGATTTATATTTGGAAACACGCGTCAAAAAACATAAAATTTTCACGCGCGACGGGGACGATTTGCTGGCCGACGCCGATATATCATATCCCACGGCCGTACTGGGCGGCGGGTTTGAGATAGAAAATATCAAAAAGGAAAAAGTCAAAGTATCCGTGCCCGAAGGCAGCCCCCACGGCGCAACAATAAAACTGCCGGGCCACGGCATGCCTGTTCTGGGCCGCGCGGGCAAATACGGTGATTTAAAAGTTATTTTGAATATAGATATTCCGCGCAAAATTACCGCGCGGCAGAAAGAGCTTATAAAAAATCTTGCCGAAAGTTTTGAAGAAGCTAAAAAGCCCGGTGGTTCCGGCGGGTTATTTAATAAGATATTCAATTTCTTTCTTTAATTTTATGATAAATTTTATATGCTTAACCGGCAGGGAGGCATGTAAATATGCCGCAGTATTTAGCTGATATTAACGGGGATAAATTCACCCTTTCGCAGGATGAAACCCGCCACATTAAAGTGGCGCGGCTGCGCGCGGGCGACGAAATCAAAATTTTTGACGGCAGGGGTCGCAAATTCCTTGCCGCGCTGGGCGATATTTCCGCAAAATCCGCCGTGGGCGCGCTTATAAAAGAGCTGCCCGTGCCCGCGCCGCGCCGCGCGGTTATGCTTTACTTCAGCGCGATATCCCGCCCCGCCACCGAAGACCTGCTTGACAAATGCACGCAGGCCGGCGCTTTTGCTTTCAGGCCGGTGGTATCCGCGCGCAGCGACGCGGATTTGCTCAAAAAGTGGGATACAAAACTCGCCCGCTGGCAGAGCATACTTCTAGCCGCGTGCAAACAGTGCGAGAACCCTAAAATCCCGCAAATCTGCGCGCCGCTTACTTTTGCTGAGGCAATAAAAACGGCCGCAGCCGCGCCAGCCCTTATCTGCTATGAAGACGAGCATAAAACAAATATTTTAGACGCGCTCGCGGGCTGCGCCGCGGCGGAAATCAGCATTTTTACCGGCCCGGAAGGCGGCTATACGCCGGAAGAAATCAAAGCCGCCGTCGCCGCCGGCATAAAGCCGGTAAGCCTCGGCCGGAATATTTTAAGGGCGGAGACGGCCGCCGCCGCCGCGGTCTGGGCGGCAATGCAATGAAAGTTTTTATAAAAACCTTCGGCTGCCGTGTGAATCAGGTGGAGTCTCAGGCGGTTTTGGAACGCTTTCTGGCACAGGGCCACGCTATAACGCAGGATTTTAAAGAAGCGGATTTATGCGTGCTCAATACCTGCTCCGTCACGCACAATGCCGACAGGGACGCCGAGCGCGAAATCCGCAAAATCAGCAGGGAAAACCCCAAAGCCCGTCTTATAATCACAGGCTGCTATGCCATGGCGAAAAAGGAAGAAATCCTTGCCGCGCACCCTGCCGCGCAGGTGGTGTTTAAGGCGGATATCGGCCCAGCGCTGTTCGGGCTGGATATGGATTGGACTGTAAAAGCGCACGAGGGCCGCAGCCGCGCATTTGTCAAAATTCAGGACGGGTGCGATTGTTTTTGCTCCTACTGCATAGTGCCTTATACGCGGCCGCAAAAACCTCCAAACCCAAAGAAATTCTGCTTGCGGAAATAAAAGATTTAATCGCACGCGGCTACAGGGAAATCGTGCTTACCGGCATTAATATCGGCAATTACCGCTGCCCGCGCACGGGGTGGGATTTGGCTGCAATAATGCCCGATATTTTTGCGCTTGAGGGCGATTTCAGGATACGCTTTTCCTCAATAGAAATTAATACTATTACCGACGAACTTTTGGCCGCGTGCAGGGCCGGCGGGCAGAAGTTTTGCAATTATTTCCATATCCCGCTGCAAAGCGGCAGCGACTCTGTGCTGAAAGATATGCGCCGCCGCTACACGGCGGGCCAATATCTTGCGCGGCTTGGGGATATCCGCGCGCAAATCCCGCGGGCGGCGGTTTTTTGCGATATTATAGCCGGCTACCCGAGCGAGACGGACGAAAATTTTGAAGAATCCCTGCGGTTTCTGGACGCGGCCGGTTTCGCGGGGCTGCACGTTTTCAGCTATTCGCGCCGCGCGGGCACGCCTGCTGCCGCGATGACGCAATTGCCGGATAAAGAAATAAAACGCCGCGCCGCTGTTTTGCACGCCAAAGATGAAGAACTGCGCGCGGCTTTCGCGCTTTCTTTGGTCGGCACTACGCAGCAATTACTGGCGGAGGAGGAAACTTCTTCCACTATATCCGGCGTGCTGGCGAACTTCCAGCGCTGCGTGGTTAAAGGCGCGCATAAGACCGGCGGGCTGGCGGACGTAAAAATAATCTCCGCCAATAACGGCGTTTGCATGGGCGTGATTTTGTAGTCCTTTTTACTGCGCTGGTAATTTAATTTTGGTATAATATCTATGTAGCAAAATTTAAATGGCAAGAGTTAAAGGATAAAACCGAATGGTAGCCAAAAATAATCTTTGCGTGCTCGTACTGGCCGGTGGCAAGGGTACGCGCATGAAGTCAGTACTCCCAAAACCCCTGCATAAAATATGCGGCGCGGAAATCCTTTCACATATACTTAAAGAAGCTCAGGCGCTTAAGCCCGCGCGTATCGGCGTGCTTATTGGCCACCAGGCCGAGCTTGTGCGCGAGACCGTTAAAAACAATCTTCAAAACTGGGGTATTAAAACACCGGTTGATTTCATTTTACAGAAAGAACTTACCGGCAGCGGCACCGCCGCCAAAGACAGCGCGCCGTTTATGCGCCGCTACGGGCAAATCCTCATTTTAGCGGGCGACGCGCCGCTTATCCAAGCCGCCACGCTCCGAAAACTTATCCAGACCCATAATAAAACCAAAGCCGCCTGCACTGTTTTTACGGTTGATATTGATAATCCCAGAGGCTATGGCCGCATATTAAAAGACGCAAAAGGCAATTTCACCGCTATCATTGAAGAAAGCGAAACCAATGCCGCCACCGCCGCCATAAAAGAAGTAAATTCCGGCATGTATATTTTTGACGTTAAGGCCTTGCTGGGCGCGCTGCCGCTGCTTAAGCCGCAGGGCCCCAAAAAAGAATATTATCTTACCGATACACTTGCCCTGCTTAAGCAAAAAGGCCTGCGCGTGGAGGTTTTCAAAGCGGCTGATTATAAAGAAGCCATGGGCATAAATTCCAAAAAACAGCTGGCGCAGGCCGCCGCGATAATGCAGGCCGCCGTCAATGACGCGCTTATGGAAAGCGGAGTCACGATAATCAACCCGCGCGATACTTATATAGAGCCCGCAGTCAAAATCGGCGCGGACAGCATTATTTACCCGGGCGCGTTTATCAAAGGCAATACTGTTATCGGCGCGCGCTGCGTAATAGGCCCCTGCTGCTGGATAGAAGACAGCGTTTTAGCGGAGGAAGTGCATCTAAAAACCGGCTGTTATCTTACGCAGGCATCGTTGGCCAAAGGCTGCATTGCCGGCCCTTACGCGCATTTGCGGCCGGCCGCGGTTCTTAAGGAAAACGCCAAAATCGGCAATTTTGTTGAGATAAAAAAATCGGTCATAGGCGCGGGTTCAAAGGTACCGCACCTTACTTATGTGGGGGACAGCGAAATCGGCTCCAAAGTAAATATCGGCGCGGGCACCATAACATGCAATTACGACGGCGTCAATAAATATAAGACCGTGATAGGGGACGGGGTTTTCGTCGGCTCAAATACCAATTTCGTGGCGCCGGTCGTCGTAGGCAAAGGCGCGAAGATAGGCGCGGGCTCCACAATAACGCAGGATATCCCGGCCGCAATGCTGGCAATAGCCAGGGCGCGGCAGGTCAACCTTATAATAAAAAATAAAAAAAAGGATAAGAAAAAATGATACGCTGCCAGTGTTCCAGAGATTTAAAAATCTTCACATGCAATGCTAACCGGCCTTTGGCGGAAAAGATTGCCAAGCATCTTGGCAGGGAGCTCGGCGCCCTGCGCGTTGACAGGTTTGCCGACGGGGAAGTTGACGTCCAAGTCCTTGAAAGCGTGCGCGGTGCGGACTGCTATATAGTGCAGCCCACCTGCACGCCGGTTAATGAAAATCTCATGGAGCTGCTTATAACCATTGACGCCATGCGCCGCGCCAGCGCGGGCAGGATAACCGCAATTATCCCTTATTACGGCTATGCCCGGGCGGACCGCAAAAGCGGCCCGCGCGTGCCCATAACCTCCAAATTAGTGGCGAATTTATTGGCGAACGCGGGCGCGGACAGGGTGATGTCCATGGATTTGCACGCGGGGCAGATACAGGGTTTCTTTGACGTGCCTGTTGACCATCTGCGCGCGCGCGGCGTGTTTCTGGATTATTTCCTCAAGAGCAAGCCCAAAGATTTGGTGGTGGTTTCCCCCGACGTCGGCGGCGTGGAGCGCGCGCGCAAGTTCGCCGCGCGTATGGAAGCGGGGCTGGTAATTATTGATAAGCGCCGCCCCAAAGCCAATGAAGCGGTGGTTTATAATATCATCGGCGACGTAAAGGATAAGACGGTTATCATAGTTGACGATATCGTTGATACTGCCGGCACGCTTACGGTTGTGGCGTCAAAATTGAAGGAAACCGGCGCGAAAAAGATTTACGCGGTATGCACGCACGGCGTGCTCTCGCGCGACGGGGTGGATAAGATAGAACGCTCCTCCATAGAAAAAATATTTATTACCGACACTATCCCCGAAGACAAACGCAAACAGAGCGAAAAGATACACGTGCTTACAATATCGCATATATTCGCGGACGCGATTTTGAGGAATCACGACGGCCGGTCAATAAGCGAGATGTTCAAATAATTTTAAATAAAAAACAAAACGCAAAGGCGCGCCAAGCGCGCCGATATTATAAGGAAGCAAGAAAATGGAAAAAATCAAAATAGCAGCAGAACAGAGAAACAGAATCGGCGCGAGGGGCGAGCTCTCTAAAATAAGAGCTCAGAAGAGTATCCCCGCCGTTTTGTACGGCGCGGGCAAAGCGCCCGTAGCCATCACGATAAACGAAAAGGATTTGCTGGCCGTACGTAAAGCCGGCGGCAATGCCATAGTGCAGCTTGCGCTGCCCGCCGGAGCGGAAGAAGCTATTATCAAGGAAGTCCAGTACCACGCGGTAACGGATAATCCGATACATATTGACTTTCAGCGCGTCTCAAAAGATAAAATGCTGGAGACCACTGTACCGATAGTGCTTAAGGGTGATTGCGCTTTCCTCAAAACCAACGGCGGCATTATTGACCACGTTCTCAGGGAAGTTCATATTAAATGTCTGCCCGCGGATATACCGCATCACATTGAGGCCGATATAACGAACCTCACGCTGGCCAATGGCATAACCGTGGCGGATCTTGAGGCCCCCAAAGGCGTTACCTTTATCGGCGACGCGGGCAGGATAGTTGTGCACATCATTATCCCGAGGGAAGAAGCCGCTGCCGCACCCGCGGCCGACGCCGCTGCGACGGCATCCCAGCCGGAGCTTTCCTCCGCCAAAGGCAAGAAGGAAGAAGAAGGCGCAGCCGGCGCAGCGCCGGCCAAAGGCGCGGCCCCTGCCGCACCTGCGAAGAAGTAATTGTTTCTTCGTTGGAAGCATTGTTAGCAGATTGTTTGGGACAGGCCTGCCGTTTTCGGCAGGCCTGTTATTTTTTCCCGCCGTGGCGGGAGCAATAAAAAAGCCCTCTCCAGTTTGCGCGGGAGAGGGTGACAAAAACGGGACGCGGCTGTTTTTAAGCCTTTCGTTCTTTTTTAATCTGGTCAAGCAGGCCATTGATAAACTTGCCGGAATTTTCGGTGGAATATTTTTTGGCCAGCTCTATTGCCTCGTCAATGACGGCCGGTGCGGGGGCTTTGTCCGCGCTGAAGACAAGTTCATAAGTCGCCATACGCAGGATTGCCCTGTCCACCGAGGACATGCGGGCCAAAGTCCAGTTTTGCGCCTTTGCGGAAATTATAGGATCTATCGCGGCAATATTGATATTTGTGCCGGTGACCAGATCTTTGCAAAAAGCAAAAGTCTCCGCGTCCAAATCATTGTAAAAACCGTTGGCATAAAGCGCGCTGTCGTCGGTGGAAAGCCGGCCGGTGTCACTGTAATAAAGGGTTTGTAAGGCGTATTCTCTGGCAAGTCGTCTCTTACTCATATCTCCCCGCATGGCCAATTGCGACCATAAATAATATATAATAATTTTATCAAATAATAAGCGAGGTGATTGTATGTTCTTCATAGGATCGGTAGGTTTGCTTTTGGTATTGCTTGGCGTGGTGTTGCTTATACAGGGGGAAGCAGCAACTCTTTTAGCAATACTTGCGTTTATTATCGGCATAGTGCTGCTGGGTTTTTTGTCAATAAAATTTGCGGATATTATTTCTGCGGCCGCGGCAAAAATAAAATATCGCAATTGGGCAAAAATGCCGGCTGAAATAACCAAAATAGAGCCCAGCAAAAAAGTGGGCACAAGGGGCTACAACTACATCACGCTGCTTGTGCGGCCGAATGTTTTTGATATTACATATAAATATGTCTACGACGGTAAAGAATACCTCGGGGAGAGCATGACGGACATCGCGCCCGAAGGCAATAATATACAAGTATATGTAAATCCGCGGGACCCGCAACAATCTTACTTTTAATTATGTTATAATGTATATGTCCCCCAAAGGGGCTATTTCTTTTATAAAGGGAATAATGAAAATACAAACAAACAAAAGCAGCAAAAATTTTTTAAGAAAGAATGAACAAATCCGCGTGCCCGAGGTTCGCCTGATAAACAGCGACGGGGCCATGCTGGGCATCACAAATACACGCGAAGCCCTGGCAAAAGCGCGGGAACAAGAGCTTGACCTGGTGGAAATTTCACCAACCGCACAGCCTCCTGTGTGTAAGATATTAGACTACTCCAAATATCTTTACGAGCAGGGAAAAAAGAACAAAGACGCTAAAAGGAAGCAAAAAACTACCGCGCTTAAAGAGATAAGACTCAAATCACGCATAGCGTCCCACGACTTGGATGTAAAGGTTAAGCAGATTGAAGGATTTCTTAGGAAGAAAGATATGGTGCGCGTTTACGTAATGTTCTACGGGCGCGAAAACCAGCACAAAGATATCGGCTTCACCATGCTTAACGAAATGAAAACCAGGCTGGCAGAAGCGGGCGATATTGACGGCGGGATACAAACGCAGGGCAACCGCGTTACAGTAACCTTTATACCGAAAGCATAAAATAATAAAGAAATTAAGGAATTAAAAATGCCAAAACTCAAAAACCACAGCGGCGCAAAAAAACGCTTCCGCGTGACCGCTGGCGGAAAGTATAAAAACCGCAAAGCGGGCAGGCGGCATTTGCTCGCTCCGGAAAGCGCAAGCATCAAAAGGGAAAGGCGGCACGCAGGCATAATTGAAGCCAACTCCGCCGAGGGGAAGTTTCTTAAGAAGTATCTCCCGATGAAATAAAAGGTATTGAAAGATGAGAATAAAATTCAGCGTCGCAAGACACGCAAGAAAGAAAAAAGTTTTAAAGAGGGCCAGCGGCTATTACGGTGATAAATCGCGCCGCTTAAGAATGGCCACGCAGCAGGTTGACAAATCCCTGGTGCACGCTTATACCGACAGGAAGGACAAGAAAGGCAATTACCGCTCCTTATGGATAACCAGAATCAACGCCGCCGTCAGGGAAGAGGGTTTAAATTATTCTTCCTTCATCAGCGGCCTGACGAAGGCCAATATCACGCTTAACCGCAAAATGCTGAGCGAGATGGCGATTAAAGACCCTGTGTCTTTTAAACAGCTGGTAGATATCGCCAAGCAGTCCGCCGCGAAGTAAGTTCCGCCGGTACTGAAAGTATTTTAAAGCCCGCGTTTTATACGCGGGCTTTTGTCATTAGCTCCGAATATAAATTAAGTATATACAAGCCCTTCGGGCCTTGTTTACTATGCACTTTTAATATAAAATAATATTAAGATATTATTAAAAAAGGAGAACTTATGAGCACACTGAGAAAATTCACGGCCATTGCTTTATTTTTGGCCCTAGTCATG
>JAISDW010000085.1 GCA_031264445.1 Elusimicrobiota bacterium | reverse complement strand
ATAAGCTATCGCCATGCCGTAATTAGCGGCGGGCACGCCGGCGGCGCGCACGGCGTTTATGCGCGTAAGCAGCTGGCTGCGCGTCACCATACAGCCGCCGCACTGCACGGCCAGCGCGTAGGAGGCGATATCCGCAGGCAGGCTTTCAAGGCTGGGGACTATCGTAAAATTAAGTTTTTTGCCGCTCTTTTTTTGCAGCAGCGCGGGCAGCTTTACGCGGCCGATATCCTCGCAGGTGTTTGCGCTGTGGGAGCAGGATTCAAGTATCAAAACCTTATCGCCGTCTTTTAGTTTGTCTATGGCTTTAACGCCGGCACGGAAAAGCTCAAAATCCCCCTTCAGCCGCGCAAAGAGTATGCTGAAACTCGTCAGCGGTATTTGCGGCGGCACGATTTCGCTGACTTCTGTAAAAGCCTGGGAATCCGTCACAACAATCCTTATTTTTACGCCGGTTTTGATAAAATCCGCCAGTTCATCCGGCTGCAGTACGACGGCGACGGCGCGGTTGTCCAAAATATTTCGCAGCGCGTTCACCTGCGGCAGTATAAGGCGGCCTTTGGGGGCGGCGGCGTCTATCGGCACAACGAGCACGACAATATCCCCCCCCTTCACAATATCATCCAGCAAAATCTGTTTTTCACCCAGATGCGCGGGCTTGTGCTTTTGTATCAGCGCAAGCACCGCTGCCGCGTTTTGCGCGGCCGACGCGCTGAATTCCAAAACATCCGCGCCTTCGTAAACCAAAGGTTTAAAATCCGGCAAATCCGCTTTATTATTAATGATAAAAAAAGGTATTTTGCGCGTTTTCAGCAGCGCGGCAAGCGCCAAATCCTCGGCGGTCAGGAACCCGCAATCGGCAACTATTACAGCCAGGTCTATTATATCCAAAGTCCGAGCCGTGGCGCCTGCGCGCGCGGAACCGAGCTCCGTGGTATCGTTTATGCCGGCGGTATCTATCAAAACCGCGGGGCCAATGCCGTCAAGCTCCATAATCTTTCTGACCGCGTCGGTTGTGGTGCCGGCCGTCGGGGAGACTATCGCAATATCCTGGCCGGCGAGTTTATTGATAATTGAACTTTTGCCGCTGTTTACGCTGCCGTAAATGCCTATATATAACCTTTCCATATATATATTGTATAATTTTATTGTTCCACGGAGGATGCATGACTAAAAAATATTATCTCTTATCTTTCCTCGTATTGCTATTACCGCTCTGCACGCGCGCGCAATATAAAAATAACAATTTTCAAATAACTTTGGAAACGTCGTCTTATACTTATAAAGAGCCGTCCGTAGACGTTAAAATGAGCGGAAGAATGTACGGAATATCCGCAGAATATTTGCGCAGGAATTTAGGCGCGAACAAAAAAACGTTTTTCTCGCTGGATTTTCTTTATATGGGCGGCAAAATTGATTACGACGGCTGGGCTTGCAGTATTGCCGATCATAATAACTGCTGGCCTGCGGAAGACCGCAAAAACGATTGGTTTATTGAGTCAGCTTTTAAGCTCGGCGGCGGTTTCAAACCTTCGGAGCGTTGGGAAATTGCGCCTTATATCGGCTTGGGCGGGCGTTATCTTGTTGATAATAAATCCGCGCAGAACAGTTATCGCAGGTCTTCAACTTATCTTTATGTCCCGCTCGGTTTAAAAGCAAAATTTTATTTGCCGAAAATGTGGGATATCGGCCTGAATGCGGAATTGGATTGGCTTTTATTCGGCAAACAAAAAAGCAATTTAAGCGACGCAAATCCGTCTTATTACAATATCACAAACGAGCAAACTAACGGAACCGGCGCAAAACTTTCGGTAAAACTCCAAAAAAATTACAGGAAAAGCGGTATTTTTGCAGAACCGTTTTTGAGATATTGGAAAATACAAGAGAGCGACAGCGTGCCGTACGGCAACCCGGGATATTTGGCATACGAGCCAGCCAACACGACTACCGAATGGGGCCTGAAAGCCGGCATTTATTTTTAATCCCCTTTGAGGAATTTCCTCGCTGTAAGGCTGGTACCCGCACTCTTATTCTTTCTTCTCCTTTTAAGGGAAGTGCCGGATTTTTTTATTGATTCTCCTCCCCTTGGGAGGAGTACCCGAAGGGGCAATTGTCCCTTCGGGGGTGGAGGGTAATGGCTGTTGTAGTTGTAAAATAATAACGACTTTAATTACCCCCTACGGCCCAGCTTCGCTTCGCTACGCCGTGGCCACTTCCCCCAAGGGGGGCAGAATTAAAAAAATGTGTGCGTCACTCCCTTTATTAAAAGAAGAAAACAGCAAAAACTGCCAAATGTCCATTATCTGCTGTAAACCGACGCCAACTCGCCACGCCGGCCCTATTATTGCTATAATAAAAATATTGTTCAGAGAGAGGCGGCGGCAATGAAAAATTTTGAAACACTGCTTTCCCAAAAAGCCAAAGAAATTGAAAAAGCTCTAAAAAAACAGATATCGCTAATAAAAAATACGCCGCAGATTATAAGAGATTCAATGGCCTATTCGCTTGAAGCCGGCGGCAAACGCGTGCGGCCAGCTTTAGTCTGCTGGGCGGCGCAGGCTTTCGGCCTGAAATCCGCGGACGTCATGCCCGCCGCCTGCGCGGTGGAAATGATACACACCTATTCTCTTATCCACGACGACCTGCCCTCAATGGATAATGACGCCCTAAGGCGCGGCAAACCCACAAATCATAAAATCTTCGAGGAAGATTTGGCCCTTCTTGCCGGCGACGGCCTGCTTACCTGCGCTTTTGAAACGCTTGCGCGCTGCGGGGCAAAAAAATCCGTGGGCGCAGGAAATGCTCTTAAAGCCTGCGCAGCGCTGGCGCATTACGCGGGCGCAAGCGGCATGGTGGGCGGCCAGGTAGCGGATATTTTTGCCGAGGGCCTTTTGGAAGGCAAAAGCAAACGCGCGGCAAAACTCGCGCCGCTTAAATATTTCAAAAACAAAAAACCGGCTTATTATCTGCTGCCGGCGGAAGCTAAAGAAGTTTCCGCGGCGCAAATCCTTAAATATATCCACGAAAACAAAACCGGCGCGCTTATAACAGCCTCCGTTGAAACGGGCGCTTTGCTGGCCGGCGCGGCCGGCGCAAACCTCCAAAATATCCGCAGGTACGCGCGGGCGATAGGTTTTGCTTTTCAGGTGGTAGACGATATTCTGGACGTTACCGCCACAAAAAAACAGCTGGGCAAAACAAACAGCGACGCGGCAAATAAAAAACTGACTTATGTTTCCCTTTACGGCCTTGAGGAAAGCAAAAAAGCCGCGCAAAAAGCCTTAAAAGACGCGCTGGCCGCGCTGAAAGTTAAAAATAAAGAAAAGCTCCTGCCGTTGCAAATGACGGCGGAATTTATAGTCAACAGGTCGCATTAAAAAACAGGATACTTATGAACAACATGAACAACAAAAAAGCTTTTACCTTAATTGAACTTTTAGTGGTTGTTTTAATTATCGGCATTCTTGCCGCTATCGCGCTGCCGCAATACAGGCTCGCGGTTGAAAAGACAAGGGCGGTTGAAGCGCTCACTTTAGGCAAAGCCATGATATCCGCGCAGGAAATATATTACTTAACATACAGCCAATATACTGATAATTTTCATAATTTAGACATCGCTTGCCCCGGGACAATAAATCCTAACGGCAATATCTGTACGACAAAATATTTTTTCATCACTTTATTATCCGATGCCGGCCTCGGTGCAATTGTTTTTGACAGAACGTCGGCCGGCCTCCAATATTGGCTTACTTTTTACGGGCAGCGAATGACAACCCTCCCAGGAGTTATAGTCTGCGCGGCCAGAAGGGGAGACTCAGATGAAAAGTTGCAAAGAAAAATTTGCCAGGCCCTCAGCGGCAAAACTGCGCCGGACACGCCAGATGGCGACCATTACAGTATAAACAGATAACGGATATTCCATAATATGATAATACTTCAAAACATCAAAACCCCGCAGCAGCTGCGCCTTATGGACGCAACTCTGTTGCCGCAACTGTGCGACGAAATACGCCAGGTCATCATAAAAACCGTAAGTAAAACGGGCGGGCACCTCGGCTCAAGCCTGGGCGCGGTGGATTTAATTACTGCGCTGCATTATGTTTTTGACACACCCAAAGATAAAATAGTTTTTGACACCGGCCACCAGGCTTACGCGCACAAAATTCTCACAGGCAGGCTTGATAAATTCAATACTATCCGCAAAAAAGGCGGGCTGAGCGGATTCCTCAAAATTTACGAATCCGAATATGACGCCTTCGGCGCGGGGCACGCTTCCACCGCTTTAAGCGCGGCTTTGGGCATGGCAATGGCGCGCGACCAGAAGAAAGAAACCAATAAAGTGGTCGCCGTGGTGGCGGACGGCTCCATGACGGGCGGCATCGCCTATGAAGCATTGCAAAACGCCGGCCAGCTAAAAACAAATTTGCTCGTAATACTTAACGATAATCAGATGTTTATATCCGACCGCGTTGGGGCGCTGGGCACTTTTCTGACCAAATTAATGACGAAAAAATATATGCTCGCGGCGGAGGACGAGGCGGCAAAACTCGTCGGCAAAATCAGCAATAAAGCCGCGAAAATAGCCAAGCGCGCCGCGCGCTCAATTTTATTTTCGGACGCTTTATTCGGCGAGCTCGGCTTCCGCTACTACGGCCCCGTGGACGGCAATAATGTTGCCGAAATGGTAAATATTCTGCGCCAGATTAAAGACGTCCCCGGCCCAGTAATTCTGCACACGGTAACCAAAAAAGGCAAAGGATACGCGCCGGCGGAGGCAAAGCCCGTTAAATTCCACGGCCTCGGCATTTTTGACGCGGAAACGGGCGAAACCATCGGCGCAAGCGATAAAATCACGTACACGGGCGCATTTTCCCGGGCTTTGGTAAAACTCGCGCAGGAGGACGAAAGCATCACCGCCATTACCGCCGCCATGCCCGAGGGCACCGGCCTGAGCGCTTTCCGCGATAAATTCCCCGGCCGCTATTATGACGTAGGCATAGCGGAAGAACACGCCGCGACTTTTGCGGCCGGCCTCGCCACGCAGGGCATTAAACCAGTTGTGGCGGTTTATTCTTCCTTCGCGCAGCGCTGTTATGACCAGATTCAGCAGGACGTTGCGCTGCAAAACCTGCCGGTGGTTTTTGCTTTGGACAGGGCGGGCATCGTTGGCGAAGACGGGCCCACGCACCACGGCGTATTTGATATAAGTTTGTTCCGCAATATCCCGGGCCTGATTATAGCCGCGCCCGCGGACGAAAACGAGCTGCAGCACATGCTCAAAACCGCTTTTGAGGCAAAAGCCCCGTTCATACTGCGCTACCCGCGCGGCAGCGGCGCCGGCGTTGAAATGGATAAAGAAATGAAGGCACTGCACATCGGCAAAGCGCAATGGCTGCAAAAAGGCAAAGACGCAAATATTCTGGCCATAGGCAACTGCGTGCGCCCCGCGCTCGCCGCGGCGGAAATTTTGAAAGAAAACGGTTTTGACTGCGGCGTGGCGAACATGCGTTTTGCAAAACCGCTTGACGGCGTGGCAATCAAAGAAGCGCTGGCCGCATCCCCGCGGATTATCACCGTTGAAGATAATATGCTGGCGGGCGGTTTCGGCTCCGCCGTGCTGGAACATATCTGCGACGCCGGCCTAAAAGCGCAGGCCTTGCGCCTTGGCATAAAAGATATTTTTGTTGAGCACGGCAAACAGGCCGAACTTTATAACGATGTCGGCATATCACCGGCAAAAATAGCCGCGGCGATTTCAAAAAAATATAAAAAGGAAGACTGACTATGATACAGAAAGAAAACAAGCCAAAAAAACGCTTTAATTCCTATCTAAAAGCGTATGAAGATTTGGATTTCTTAAAGAGCGATTCCGCGCGCTCCGTCCGTCTGCAGCTGGAGCTGCTTAAGCCGGAAATCGTCCTGCGCGAAAATAAAATAGGCGACGGCATTGTGTGCTTCGGCTCGGCGCGTATTATGGAACCGGCGGCCTGCGACCTCAGGATAAGAAATCTTGAACAGCAGCTCAAAGCCAATCCTAATGACAAAAAACTGCAGCAGCGCCTGGGCGAGGCGCGCGGCCTCCGCAAACTTTCAAAATATTATAACGAGGCGCGCAAATTCGGCGCGATGGCCGTGCGCAAAAGCAAAAAACGTTTTGCCTTGGTGACTGGCGGCGGCCCGGGCATTATGGAGGCAGCAAACCGCGGCGCTTACGAGGCCGGCGGCAAAAGCATAGGCTTCAATATCACGCTGCCGATGGAGCAGCACCCCAATCCTTATCTAAGCGAAGGTTTGTCTTTTTTATTCCATTATTTTGCCATACGCAAAATGCATTTGGTAATGCGCTCAAAAGCGGTGGTTGTTTTCCCCGGCGGGTACGGGACTTTTGACGAGACTTTTGAAATCCTTACGCTGGTTCAGACGGGCAAAAAGGCGAATATACCCATAATCCTGGTAGGGAAACACTTCTGGGATGATATATTCAAATTTGAAAAACTTGTAGAATACGGCGTGATATCGCGGGACGATAAATTCTGTGTCGTTGATACTGCGGAAGAAGCGTGGGATATCATCGCAAAAAAATATAAAATAAAATAATTCCCCGTGGGCTTGGCGGCAAGGCGCGCATTTGCGCTGCGCGGCGGGATTTTGTAGAATTTTACTATATCGTTGCGCCGCGGGCGTGGTTCAATGGCAGAATGGGAGCTTCCCAAGCTCTAGACGAGGGTTCGATTCCCTTCGCCCGCTGCGTAAACTTTTTTTGAGGAGCCTTATGCAGGAAGAAAACAGGGATAATCTCCCAAACCCGGCTGAGCAGGATGCCGCAGCGCAGGACGCTGAACTTGAACCCAATAAAAATTCTGGAAAGGATTTATGGTTGTTTTTTATTTTCCTGGATATCATTGCCCTGTGCGTGCTGGGCTTTTTTGTTTACACTTCTTTTTTTGACGGCCTCAGCGTGCCCGTAAGCGAAGAATTTGCGCCGCAGCCTTTCCTTGAAGAAGTTTATGTTGAAAATATAAAAGACGATATAAAACCCGCCGCGCCGTCAGCAGCCGCAGCCGCTGTCGCCGCGACGGCGGAAGAAAGCCTGTCCGCGGCAGCAGAGCAGGCAAAACCGGCGGCGTCTAAACCCGCGGCGCAGCCTGCCGCGCAGACGGCGCAGCCAAAAAAACAAAGCGTATCGGTAAGCGGAACAGGCAGGACGAGGACCGTCGTCTTCAAATATTTCGGCAATGCAAAAACCGCCGCCGTAGTCGGCGGGTTTACAATGCGTAAACCGGTCGCCATGAAAAAATACGGCGATGAATGGCGCGCCACTCTTGTTATTTACCCGGGCGAATACCGCTACAAATATCTGATAGACGGCAAAGAAATACCCGACCCTAACGCGGAAAAACAGGAGGACGGCCGCTCGGTCCTGATAGTAAAATAAATTTTTTACGCAACTTTTTTAAAAATCCGCGCGGCAATTTCAAACGCGCGGATTTTTTATTTTCCCGACGGGAAAATGCAGGCATGCATATTTTTTGTACAAAATAAAAAAATATTTTTTATAAAAAACTGTTGCAATTGCCGTGTATATGTTGTATTATTTGTTTGAAGTAATAATTACTTATACAGGGAGATAAAAAATGCCCGTAAAGAAAAAAACAGTAAAGAAAACCAAAGCTG
>JAISDW010000125.1 GCA_031264445.1 Elusimicrobiota bacterium | reverse complement strand
TCTTAAAACCGGCATAGTTTTCGCCGATAAAACCAATACCGTAAGCCCCAATTACGCGCGGGAGCTGCTTTCCGGCCAGAACAGCTTCGGCATGGAAGGCATTCTGCGCGCCAAAGGCGCGGATTTCAGCGGCATAATCAACGGCATAGACGGCGACGTCTGGGACCCGCAGAGCGACACTTTAATCCGCATGGGCTATGACGACGAATCCCTTAAAGGCAAAGCCGTGTGCAAAGCCGCTTTGCAGGAAGAAGCCGGGCTTGACGTCAATCCCGCCGTCCCGCTTATAGGTATGGTAAGCCGCCTGACATACCAGAAAGGCATAGACCTTGCGGCCGAAATAATTCCCAAATTTGCCGGCAAAGCGCAGTTTGTCATAGAAGGCAAAGGCGACGACAAGGCGGAGGAGTTTTTATCCCGTCTTAATTTCCTTTACCCGCGCAGCGTGTGCTACCGCGGCGTGGTTGACGAGGCGCTTGCCCATAAAATCTACGCGGCCGGCGATATTTTTTTAATGCCCTCGCGTTTTGAGCCGTGCGGCCTCAGCCAGATGATAGCCATGCGCTACGGCGCAGTGCCGGTGGTGTCAAAAGCCGGCGGCCTGAGCGACAGCGTAAAAGGCTGGACTCAGGGCGCGGATAATAAAGGCGCTACGGGGTTTTTTGCGCAAACCACCGACGCCGCGGGCGTGGCCGCCGCGCTGGAAACGGCGCTCGGCGTCTATGCGCAAAAAAATGCGTGGCGCGTGCTGGCAATAAACGGCATGCGGGCGGATTTCTCCTGGGAAAATTCCTCGGCCCGCTATATTAAACTTTTCAGTGAGATAAATAAAAGAGGTGCAAAATGGTAAGCAGAAAATTTTTTGTTTTTTTCGCGGTCTTGTTTTTTGCCGCCGCGCAGTTACTGGCTGCACCAGCGGCGCAGAAGAATGTTATTTTGGTAATCGGCGACGGCGCGGGCCCGGCGGTCATGGCCGCGCTTATGCAGTATGCCAAACTTGCGCCGGCTTCGCCTTATCAGGACAGGCTTTCCAATCTTGAAAAGATTATGAAAGCCGGCTCGCTCAGTTTTGTTTTTAATACGCCGGTTGATACCGTGGCGGTTGATTCCGCCGCAAGCGGCACCCAGCTCGCGGCGGGCGTTAAAACTTATCCGACGGCTATCGGCGTGGACGCGCAGGGCGGCCCCGTTGACAGTATTCTTGAAAAGGCCAAAAAAGCCGGCTATGGCACGGGCCTCGTCACTACCGTATATCTGCAGGACGCCACGCCCGCGGTTTTTGCCGCGCACCGCCCGTCGCGCAAATATTATCATGATATCGCCGTTGATATGCTCAAAACAAAGCCGGACATAATGCTTGGCGGCGGGCTTAATTATTATGTTTCAAAAAATAATTTAAAAGATTCAAAATACAATAATATTTTTGAAAAAGTCCACTACGCCGCCGCGCTTGAGCCCCAGTCTAAAGATGACGGGCTTTTTGAGCAAGTTTTAAAAAGCGGCTATCAGCTTGTTTTTGACAAAAAATCTCTTTTAAGCGCGAAGGGGCCAAGGCTGCTAGGCCTTTTTGCACCGCAGGCGCTGCCCTTTGTGATAGACAGGAAGCCGGCCTACCCGCTGCTGAAGGACATGGCGCAAAAAGCGCTTGATATACTGGCTAAGAATGAAAAAGGGTTTTTCCTGATGATAGAAGGCGGCCTGATAGACTGGGCCGCCCACAACAATGACCAGGGCGCGGTGCTTAAAGAGCTTTTGGAATTTGACGAGGCTTTGGCAGTTGTGGCCGATTTCGCGGCCGTTCACCCCGGCACGCTTGTTATAATAACTGCGGATCACGATACCGGCGGCTTTGCTTTCAATTACCGCTATCTTTCCGGCGCGGAACTGGAACAGAAAAAGCAAGACGGCTATCCGCTTTACGAGGACATAGATTACGTTGCTTTCCAGAATCTTGATAAAATAGCCGCGCAGACAAAAAGTTTTGACGCGCTTATCAAAGCCTACGCCGCGCTGCCGGCCAAAAATAAAAATGCAAAAACAATACAAAAAATTGTCAAAGACGCCACGGGCATTGACCTGCCGGAAGGCTGGGACGGCGGCGCTGCGCAGCCCGATATAAAAGCTGCGCTTGCGCGGGCGACGGAAATGCTGGGCGTAGCCTGGGCCACGCAACAGCACACGGCCGAGCCTGTGCTTGCCGTATTTACGGGGCCCGGCGGCGGTCCGTATCCCGTGCCGGCCGTAATGCACAGCACGCAGATTAATAATATTATGGAGAAATATTTGTTATAAATATGGCGGCAGATTATTCCAAACTCATTTTAAGCGGGCAGCGCAGGCTGTTTTTCCTGACGCTGGCTTTTATGCTTGTCGCGCAGGCCGCGCTGTTTTTGCAGAGCCGGCTGCAGACTGCGCTGGATTTTGCCGCCGATGATTTTAAAATAGCGGTCATCCTTAATAATGCTTCCGCCGGCGAAGCGGGGGATTTCCTTTCCGCGCTCGGGGCTTTGGCCGGCGTGCAAAAAGCGCGCGAAGTTGACCCGCTTCAGGCCGCGCAGGAGGGGGGGCTCAATATTTCTTTACACGCTTTAAGCCGGGATTTGCTGCCGAGGTTCTACGAACTTTCCGTAAATACGCGCGTAATGCTTAACCCCAAGGCGTGGGTGCAGGATAATATCGCCCCCATGCCGTTTGACGCCGCGGTTTATTATAAGGAAGAGCAGGCCAAACTCGCGCTTTATATAGACGGCGCCGCGCGGCTTGTTGACATATTGCTGGGCGCGTCGCTTTTCGCGTTTTTGGCTTTCGGTTTTTTTGTTGAGGCTTATTATTCCAGAATAATCCCCGCGCGCGAGCGGCTGGGCGGCGTTCTGGCGGCGGTTTTTGCTTTTGCGCTGGCCGGCGCGGCGGTTTATCTTCTGACGGGGCCGCTTAATAAAATTTACCCGCAGTATATTTATGATATGCTTTGCCGGCGGCAGGCCGCGCTTTTTGCGGCCGCCCTGCTTGCCGGCTGGACTTTAGCCAAATGGAAAAGATTTTAAAGCTTGCTCTGGCCGCGGTTTTGCTTTTATGTGGGCAGTGTATTTTTGCCGCCTCACAGGAGGATTTGGCCGCGCTTGAGCGTCAGGCCAAAGAAAAGGAAACCCAGCTCAAAAAGTATAAGGAGCAGGAGGCGCGGCTTGAGCGCGAACTTAAAAACCTGACAAAGCGGGAGCGGGACGCGCGGCTGCAGTCGCTCAAACTTTCAACAGATATAGAAGTTTTCAGGACGCAGGGCAATAAAGCGATGGAGCATAAAACGCTTATGGAGGATAACCTCCCCCTTTGGCAGCGCGTGGTGCGCGGCGAGCTTGAAAATTATGTTATAGAAGATATTCTGGCTTCTTCTTACTATGATTCCGGCGGGGCGGCGGCGCGGGCGGCTTCGGCCGCGTTTATCAACGCGCACATGGCTTTTTTGAGCAAACTTGACAGCGAAGCGCGCCGCGCCGGCGATAAAATTGAGGATATCCGGTCCCAAAGCAGGCGGCTGCTGGCAAAAAAGGACGCGCTGGAAACCAGCAAAGAAAATATAAAAGACGATTACCAGAAAAAGAAGGGAGACCTTGAAGACGCCCGCCAGCGCGCGCTGGAAGCCGCGCGGAACCTGAAAGAGCTAAAAGAATCCGCCGCGCAGATGCAGGCAATCCTTAAAGAAGCCGAGGCGCGCCGCAAAGAAACCGCCAAAAAAACCGGCGCCCCGCTGACGCGCCCCGCGCCGGACGTTAAAAAGAATACCCTTATGTGGCCCGTTAGTGGTAAAATAATAAGTAGGTTCGGCAGGGAATATAATGCGCAGCTTAAAACTTATATTTTCCGCGACGGCGTTAAAATAGCCGCGCCGGCCGGCACGCCGGTGGAAGCCGTCAAAGACGGCGGCGTGATATACGCGGGGCCCTTCCGCTCTTACGGCAATGTGGTGATTTTGGACCACGGCGGCGGGTTCTTTACGATATACGGTTTTTTAAGCGAGATAAAGACGCAAATCGGGCAGGATTTGGGCGCGGGGCAGGTTTTGGGACTCTCTGGCCGCGACGGGCAGGGCAGCGCGATGGGCTCGGGCGCGGACGCGCTTTATTTTGAGGTGCGCATTGGCACCGCCGCCGAGGATCCCGAACGCTGGCTTGAATAGCTTTTAAATCACATAAAAAGGAAATCATATGAAAAAGAAACTCAACAAATATATAATACTGGCCATTTTCACTTTCTTCCTGGGCAGTTTTCTGCCGGCGGCCTATTCCGGCGTTGACACGGGGCTTGAGCAGCTTAAAGTGCTTGTGGACGTAATGGCGAAAATACAGGATTCTTACGTTGAGGAAACCAATGCGCGCGACCTTATTACCGGCGCGCTTTTGGGCATGGCCGGCCGGCTGGACGAATTTTCGGAATACATCACGCCCGAAGACATGAAGCTTATGAAAGAGGAAACCAAAGGCGAGTTCGGCGGCGTTGGCCTGCGTTTAACCACCGCCAAACAGGGCGAATTAATGGTCATTACGCCCATGATTAACGGCCCGTCTTATAAAGCCGGCGTGGAACCGGGCGATAAAGTCGTAAAAATAGAAGATGTTTTTGTAAAAGATATAACCAGCGATAAAGCCGTCGCCATGCTGCGCGGCAAAGAAGGCAGTAAGGTAAAAATAACCGTGGAGCGCAAGGACGAAAAAACGGGCAAAACCTTAACAAAAGTTTTTACGCTTAAAAGGGATATAATAGTGCCCGAGGTCGTATTTTCCAAAATGCTGGATAACGGCATAGGTTATATTTACGTTACCGATTTCAGCGGCCACACAATGGAAGGTTTTGAAAAGGCCATGAAAGACCTTGCCAAACAGGGCATGACGGCCCTTATACTGGACCTGCGGTTTAACCCGGGCGGCCTCCTCAACAGCGCGGTTGATATGGCCAAACTTTTTATAGGCGAAAATAAACTTATAGTTTATACCAAAGGCCGCAAGGATGAGTTTTTTAAAGAATTCAAAAGCGCGGCAGAAGCCAAATACGGCGATATACCCGTGGTATTGCTGGTCAACGGCGCCTCCGCCTCGGGGAGCGAGATTGTCGCCGGCGCGCTTCAGGATTACGGCCGCGCGGTGCTGATAGGCTCGCGCACATTCGGCAAGGGCAGCGTGCAGCAGGTTATAACCCTGCCGGACGAAGGCGGCCTGCGAATAACCGTGGCCAAGTATTATACGCCCAACGGCCGCATGATACATAAGGATTTCAAAAACAGAAACCGCAAAGACCGCGACGCTTCCGGCGGCATAGTGCCGGATATGGAAGTGGATTTTGACATAAATAACGAGCGGAAGGTAACTTATTATATGACTAATCTCATATATTCGCCCTCCAAAAAAACCGCCCTGCCCGAAAATATTGATAATAAAATTGACGATATCGTGCTTAACCGCGCAGTGGAAATTATAAAAGCGCGCGAAGTGCTGGGCAAACTGGCCGCGCCTGCCCCGCAGGCCGCGCCTACCCCGCAGGCCATACCGGCTAAACAGGCTGAGCCAGCCGCTAAGTCTGCGCCTGCACAGCAAGCTAAGCCGGCCGCGCAGGCCAAACCGGCTCCGCAGAACGCGCAGCCGCCCGCAAAAGCGGCGGACGAAGAGACAAAAAAATAATGGCTGTTTCTTATATCCTGGGTATAGAAACGACATGTGACGAAACCTCCGCCTCGCTGCTTAAAAACGGGGGGGAAATTATCAGCAATGTCGTCTATTCCCAGATAGACATACACAAAAAATACGCCGGCGTCGTGCCGGAGCTCGCCAGCCGCGCCCATGCCGCCAAAATAGCGGGCGTGGTCAAAACCGCGCTGGGCGGCGTCGTGCCGGATTATATAGCTTTTGCCAATGGCCCGGGCCTGCCAGGCGGGCTGCTGGTGGGCCGCGTGGCGGCCGAAACGCTGGGCATGCTTTACGGGCGGCCCGTAATCGGCGTCAATCATCTTGAAGGCCATCTTTTCGCCTGCGAGTTTACGGGCGGCCCCGCATTGCTGCCCCTTGAATTTCCGCTGGTTTCCCTTATAGTATCTGGTGGGCACACCGAGCTTTGGTTAGTCAAAGATTACGGCGTTTACAAACTGCTCGGCCGCACGCGCGACGATGCCGCGGGCGAGGCT
>JAISDW010000071.1 GCA_031264445.1 Elusimicrobiota bacterium | reverse complement strand
CGACAATAATCTCCCCCTCTCAACCGAATACAGAAGTACGGTGAATATTGACGGCCTTTCAGTCATCAGCATAGTTGACCGCATTGATTATCTCGGCGAGGGCCGCGTGTCAATCCTGGATTATAAAACCGGCAAAACCGTCACGCGCGAGCCCGACCAGCTTGTAATTTACCAAAAGCTCATGGACAATAATCCCAAACTGCTGGAAATGATACGCCGCCGCGACCCCGCCGCGAAAGAGGCCAAAATCTCCAATATGCTTTTTTACTATCTGCCCATGCTGGAGGAGCAGTATTTACAGCCCGCCCCAAAGGAGCGGATTGACGATTTCTGGGCCGGCGTCCTGAAAGTAGCCGCCGATATAATGGCGGCCAAATTCAACCCCGACCCGGGCGAAAGCAAATGCCGCTTCTGCGATTACAGGGCTTTATGCCCCGTGTGGGCGCCCTCAGCAAAAGACGAAGCGCTTGCCACGGAGGCCGCGCAAAACGCCGCGCCAGCCAACCCGCTGGAAGAGCTCGCCGCCAAGATAGACGCCTGCGGCGCGGCCCTCGCCTCGGCGGAAAATTTAAAGCGCGAAATTACCGCAATAATGGCCAAAAATAATTTTACGCGCCACTTCGGCAAAAATTACGCGGCCGAGCTGGAAACAATCAATACGCTTGACTTTAAAGACAGGCAGAAAACGCTTGAGCTCCTCAAAGAATTTAACCTGCTGCCCAAAGTCTGCTCGCCTACTTTAAGCGGCATACAAAAACTGCTTGAAAGCGGCGCGCTGGACAGCCGCCAAAAACAGGCTTTTGACGCGCTTGCGCGCAGACAAAGCGAAAAGCGGCTGAAAATAAACAAGACGGAAAACTAAACAAATGCGAAGATTCATTTTGCGCGCCCGCAGGCAAAAGCCGCAGCTGCGTTTTACGCTGGCGGCGGTTATTGTTTTGCTGTTTTTTGCGCTTTTGGGCTGCGGGCGGCTGCTGCTGTTCTTCCTCAACAGGGAGCTTTTTGCCGATATACCTTTTTTGCAGATACTCGGCGCCTTTATCAGCGGCGTACGCATAGACGCGGCCACAATCGCCGTCCTGGCGCTGCCGCCGGTATTTGTGGCTTTGCTGCCCGTCAAATCCCCGCGCTGGCTTAAATTCTGGACGACACTGCTGACTTTTGAATTTATTTTCTTCGCCGCTTTGACCATCGCGGATTTGATATATTTCGGCTATGTGAAACGCCATATGGGGGAAGAACTTTTAAGTTTAGGCAATGATTTGTCTTTTATAATAGGCTATATCTCGGGCCCGGCGCTTGCGCCCGCATTACTGCTGCTCTGCGCGCTGGCGGCCATAATATGGTTCAAGAATAAACTGCTCAGCGCCGCGTACGAGCCGCCGCGCTTCAAAGGCTTCAAAGAACTGGGGTTGTATATAATTTTTGCCGCCCTTATTTTGCTGGGTGTTTTTGGCGGCTTTAAAAAACGCCCGCTGAATATACCCGACGCCTTTCACACGGCCCCGACCAGCGGGTTGGCAAATCTCGCGCTTAACGGGATTTTTACTTCCTATAACATAATCCGCAAAAGCAATTATATAGCCGCTAATGAAACGGATATAAACGCCGCAACTGAAACCGCCGTTTCTTACCTCATAGAGCCGGATGAAACCGCGCCCAGGCCCTACCAATACCCGCTTATGCGTCATAAAAACCACAAAGCGCAAATAGGCCCCAATGTGATTATTGTGGCTCTGGAATCCTGGGTGCCGCAGTATATTGACGGCGCGGGCGGCGGCAAATACGGCGTGACGCCCGTATTTGACGAGCTTATAAGAAAAGGCGTTTATTATGAAAATTTTTATGCCTTTGAGCTGCGCAGTCTGCAGGGCATAGCAGCGATTCTGGCCTCCGCGCCCGCGCTGCCCGGGCTGCCAAAATTGGGCTACGGGCTGGAGAGGGCCGGCCTTACCAGCCTTGCGCATATACTCGGCGCGCGCGGCTACCGCACCATTTTCGCGCAGACTTCGCAGTGCAAATCTTTCAATCTCTGCGCAACGGCCAAAAATATGGGCTTCGGCGAGGCTTACGGTATGGAAGATATGCCCAGGCAGTTCAACTACGCCAAGCAGGAAGGCTACGGCTATGATTATGATATGTATGCGCTGCTGGCAAAAAAACTTGAAGGCCAAAAGGAACCGTTTTTTATTTTTGCGTTCACGGGCATAACGCATATCCCTTACCTCGGCCCGCTTGAAGGCTTCAACAAATACCCCGAAACAAACGAGGAAAACCGCTACCTCAACGCGCTTTATTACGCCGATTATTCCATAGGCCGCTTTATGGAAGAAGCCAAAAAACAGGGCTGGTTTAACAATACTATTTTTATTTTCACGGCGGACCATACTTTCAACCGCAAAGGCAGCATAAGGGAAAAGTATAATATCCCGCTGCTTATTTACGGCCCGTGGTATCTGCAGGCGCGGCGCGCAGGGGAAGTGGGCTCTCAGCTGGATATTTTGCCGACAGTACTTGATTTGCTGCGCATTAACGATAATTACGCCGCCGCCGGCAAAAGCCTGCTGGCCGGCGGCCCGCGCGCGGCTTTATTTGCCGACGGCTACACCATAGGCATAATAACGCCGCAGGGCGCGCTGCGCCACACGCGCTCAAAAACGCTTGAGAGCGAGGTTTACTCCGGCGGAAACTTTGACGCGCAGGCCGCGCAAAAACTTTTGCTCGGGCTGGATAAGACTTTTTACACGCTGCTCAAAGAAGCCCGCTGGCAGGAACATCCGGCCCCCCTCGCCGGCGCGGACGGGAGCGTGCAATGAGCTTCAAAAATAACTTCAAAAAAGATTTTGCGCTGCGCCTCGGCCTTATTTTTGCGGCGGGCGCAATGCTGCTTTTCAGCGCGGCGCGCGCGGGCCTGTTTATTTTCTGCCGCGAAATTTTTGCCTCGCTGGGCGCGTGGGAAGCAATGCGCGCTTTCGCCGGCGGGCTTAAATTTGACGCTTCAATGACCGCCCTGTTTTTGGGCCCCGCGCTGCTGCTGCTCAATCTGCCGGTACGCGCGCGTAAATGGCTCAAACTCTGGGCCGGCTTACTGCTGACACAGATAACCGCGCTGGCCCTTTATCTGGCGGCGGATTTGATATACTTCCTGCGCGCGGCCCGACATATAGGCGACGAGCTGCTGCACCTCGGGCAGGATTGGGGTTTCATCATCAAATACGCTTTTACGGCCGGCCTCACGCCGCTTGTACTGATAACCGCCGCGGCCGCCGCGGCGTTTTATTTTGCTTTTAAATTTATATCAAAAAATTATTCTTACTATGCCGGCCCGGTATGGACGCCGGTTAAAATTCTGCTTATCGGCGCGTTTGGTTTCCTATTTATACGCGGCACCGGCGGCAAGCCGCTGGCGATAGCCGACGCTTATTCTTCGTCCCTGCCGGCGGCGGGCGCGTCGCTCGCACTCAACGGGGCTTTCACCGGATACCACATAGCGCGCAAGGGATATACGCCCAGCCTCAATAATTTCCCGGCTGACGAAGCCGTAAAAAACATGCAGGCCGCATATATCGCGCCGGACGAAATTGTTCCAAACCCCGCCTATCCTTTAATGCGCCAAAAAACTACGCGCGCCGCAAAAAACTTCAACGTGCTTATAGTCCTTCTTGAAAGCTGGACGCCGAAGTATATTGACGGCCTCTCCGGCGGCGGCTACGGCGTTACGCCGGTATTTGACCAAATCATAAAAGAAGGCGCTGTTTTTACCAATGCTTACGCCGTCGGGCGGCGCAGCGTGGCGGGGTATGCGGCGGTAATTGCGTCAGTGCCGGTGCTGTCGTCGCTGCCGGTTTTCGGCGAAGGGCTTGAGACCGCGCGTATTTCCCCCGCATTCAAAAACTTCGCGGACAGGGGATATTATACTTTCTTCGCTCAGACTTCGCTGCGGCACTCTTTCCGTCTGTGCCAGCTGTCTTTTTACCTCGGCGCACAGGACTGCTACGGCTGGGAAGACCTTACCCCCCAAATGCCGCACCCGCAGGAATCCTATTACGGTTTTGACGAGGATTTATATATCTTCGCCGCCGATAAAATAAAAAGCCTCGGCGGGCGCAAATTTTTTGCCATGCTGTTCAGCGGCATTACGCACGAACCTTTTGTAAAAGTGGCGGACCAATTCCAGTTATATAACGGCGGCGGCTGGGAAGCGGGGTACCTGAACTCGCTCGCTTATGCAGACTGGTCCATAGGCCGCCTGCTGGAACGCGCAAAAAAAGACGGCTGGTTTGATAATACCGTCTTTGTTTTCTCGGCCGACCACACGGCCGACGGCATGGGCGGCAATTCCGTACATGACAGCTTTCATATACCTATCGTCGTTTACGCGCCTGAAATTATTAAGCCGGCGAAATACGAACAAATAGTATCGCAGCTTGATATTATGCCCACCGTCTATTCCCTTGCAGGCTTTGACATGCCCTATACGGCCTTCGGCCGCAATATGTTTGACCCCGCCGCCCCCGGCGGCCGCTTCGCTTTTGTAAACGAAGGCATCAACATAGGTTTAATCACAGAAACCGGCGCAATGCGGCATAACGGCGCAAGAATGCTCGGCATTGAGCGGCAGACGCCGGCTTTTGACGCGCAAAAAGCGCAGGAAACCCTGCTTTCTTTTGACAAAGCCGCTTATACGCTTTTAAAAAACAATAAATGGTTCACCAATGAAAAATAAAATTATAATAGCCCTGGACCAGGGCAGCTCCTCATCCCGCGCGGCGGCGGTGACACACGGCGGGGAAGTGCTGTTTAAAGAAGCACTGCCGGTAAGCCTTAAAGTTGACGGCCCGCGCTGCGAATACGACGCGCGGACGCTGCTACAAACCCAAATCTCCGTCTTAGATAAAGTTCTGGCCGCCTGCAAGGGCCGCGGTGAAATCACCGATATAGCAATTTGCGCCCAGCGCTCAACGATAGTTTTGTGGGATTCCTCCGACGGCGCGCCGCTGTGCCCCGCACTTAGCTGGCTGGACGGCCGCGCGGCCGCGTTTGCCGCTGCGGATATGGCGCAGCAGCAGTTTATCCGCGCGAGCACCGGCCTTTATAAAACGCCATTTTATTCCGCGCCAAAAATACAATGGTGCCTGCAAAATTACCCGGGCGTGCAGGCCGCGCTTAAAGCGGGCCGCCTGCTGTGCGGGCCCGTGGCCTCTTATCTGATATGGCATATGAACGGCGGAAAGGTTTTCGCGGCTGATATAACCAATGCCCAGCGTATGCTTTTGTTTAATATAAAAACGCTTCAATGGGACGAAGAAATTTTAAAATCCTTCTCGGTGCCGCGCGGGATACTGCCGCAAGTTCTGCCCACTGCGGCCGATTACGGCAGCTACAAAAACATACCGATAACCGTCTGCGCGGGCGACCAGCAGGCCTCCGCCGCAGCCGCGCTGCCGCAAAAAGGGGACTGCATTATCAATTGCGGCACGGGCGCTTTCGCGCTGCTCAATATCGGGCCCGAGGCCGCAGATGTTCAGGGATTGCTGACTTCCGCCGGTTTTAATACCGCCGCCCAAACGCGGCCGGATTTTATTCTGGAAGGCCCGGTAAACGCGGCGGGCTCGCTTTTTGCGTGGCTTAATTCGCTCGGCATTAATTTTGATATTAAAGATTTGGACGCGCTCTGCGCAGCTTCAAAAACGCCGGCGCAGTTTTACCCCGCGCTTGGCGGCATAGGCGCGCCGCTATGGGATTTCGCGCTAAAGCCGGTAATCGCCGGCCTTACGCCGCAAAGTACGAAAGAGGATATTATTGCGGGCGCAATGCGCGGCCTCTGCTTTCTGCTTGCCGATATAATAAATTGCGCCGCGCTGGCCGGTTTTGAAGCAAAATGTATACGCGCTGGCGGCGGCCTCAGCGCCAGCACGTATTTGCTTAAATTTTTGGCCGGTATTTTGCAGCGGCCGATAATCCGCGTTAAAGAAAACGAAGCCGCCGCACTCGGCGCGGCTTATATAGCCACAACTGCGGCAGGCATTGACGCCGCAGGCTGGCAGGCCTTCAGAGATTATGAAGTTTTTGAGCCGGCCATGCCGCCGCGTGAAGCGGCCGCGCTTAACGCCCGCTGGCGGGATTTTGCCGCCTGGGCGCGCAGTCAGCCGCGCTGAACCAAATCCCCGAAAGACGCAAAACCGCCTTCCGGCTTAAATGCCGGAAGGCGGTTCATAATAATAAATACGCCGCACGCCGCAATAAATTTAAGGAATCGCTTCCATTACTTTTTTTAACTCTTCCTCACTTTTGCCGCGGATTTCAACCGTCTTTTCTTTCCCTTTATTACCTTTGATTATGTTTATGCCCCCGTCGGCGACGGCAAAAAAATCGGCAAGGAAGTATTTGAGTATATCATTAGCCTCGCCATCAAGGTTTTTAGTCTTTACTTTTACACGGAGCACGCTGCCTATCCTGCTGACAACCTCATTATCCCCCGCAGTGGAAATAACCCTCACTTTGATTATCATTACTCCCTCCGGTTTACTTGAAAATCGCGCCGCCGATACGCGGCAGGTTGCTGCCTTCTTCAACGGCAATTTCAAAATCCCCGCTCATGCCGAGCGAAAGGTAAGCGCCGCGTTCAAAATTCAAATCAAAAAGTTTTTTAACTTCCTTAAACAGCGGCCGCAGGACGGCGGCTTCGGTTGTTTCCGGCGCAATGGCCATAAGGCCCTGCAGGCTGATATTTTTGAAATCCGCGCGGACTGTTTTGATAAAACCCTCCGCCTCGGCCGGCGGCAGGCCGCTTTGCGCCTGTTTATCCGTCAGTTTAAGCTGCAGGAGGCACTGCGCTTTCCTGCCCAGCTCGGCGGCAGCCGTGTCAATCCGGGCCGCATGCCCGGCTTCGCAGAGCGAGGCGATGACGTCAAAATTTTCGGCTATTTTTTTTATTTTATTGCTTTGCAGCCGGCCGATAAAAAACTTCTTCGGGCTAAAAACATTTAAAGGCGGCCGGCCCCATTTTTCCAAAGCGTCCTGCAGTCGCGATTCGCCCGCGGCAAAAATATCCCTGTTTGATAAAAGCGTTAAAATGTCCTGCGGCCGAGCGTATTTTGTGACGGTAAGGATTTTGACTTCTTCAGGGCTGCGCCCGGCTTTCAGGCAGGCTGCGTTTATGCGTTTTATAACGGCGTCGTAATTGTCCAAAACGTCATAATTATCAGACATAATAAAGTCCCTATTGACTATTATATCA
>JAISDW010000029.1 GCA_031264445.1 Elusimicrobiota bacterium | reverse complement strand
GGCAAACGGTAATTTGACCGACGTCCTGCTTGACCACGCCTACGCCATTGCCGAAAAGCCGGAAAAGAGGGAACTGGATATGTTAATAACCACGGGCGAAAGGGTAAGCGTCGCGCTTTTATCAATCGCCTTACGCGATAAAAAAGTACCGGCGGTTTCCCTTACGGGCTCGCAGATAGGGCTTATAACAACGTGCACGCACAACGGCGCGGATATACTTTCGCTTAAAGGGCAGCGTTTGGTGCAGGAGGTACAGGCCGGCAATGTGCCCGTCGTGGCCGGCTTCCAGGGCATAAGCGAGCTGAAGGAAATAACCACTTTGAAACGCGGCGGCAGCGACGTTTCCGCCGTCTTCCTTGCAAGCCAGCTGGGCGCCAATCACGTTGAAATGATAAAAGACGTTGACGGCGTTTACAGCGCGGACCCCAATAAAAACGCCGCTGCGCGGAAATATGAAGTCCTTGATTTTGACGTCATGTACAACCTTGCTTTAAACGGGGCCAATGTGCTGCACTGCGACGCGGTGCGCCTTGCCAGAGAAAAGGACGTTGAAATCCGTATTGTGCATTATAAAACCGGCAAAACAGGTACCGTGATAAAATAAATATATACGGCGGATTTTGACCGCGTAAATTTTTTGTTGTGCGCCTGAATACGGAAACGTGCTGCTGGCGGCAGCGCGGTTAATTTGGTATAATAAATAAGTTTAAACTCACGCGTCTGCGCAGCTTTTTAGGCCGTATGTGCGGGGATTTATGAAGATTAAAAAACTTAAAAAAGAATATCAAAAAGCCGTATTGGAACTTTCAAACGGCGTAAAAATGCAGGGCCGCCTTATAGGCGCAAAAGCCGCAACAAGCGGCGAGATGGTGTTTTCCACCGGCATGAACGCCTACAGCGAAGCGATGACGGACCCTTCCTACCTGGGCCAGATATTAGTTTTCAGCTTTTCGCTCATCGGCAATTACGGAATCCCCTCCTTTAAGGAAGGGGATTTTTTTTCGTCCCACGGTTATGAAAGCGAAAGCATAAAAACCCAGGGCATTATAGTAAATAATGATTTTGACGGCTGCTATCATTATGAAAAAGGCTACAGCCTTGACGGGTGGATGCGACAAAACGGCGTGCCCGGCATAACCGGCGTGGATACGCGCTGGCTGGTGCAGATGATACGCGACGCCAAAAAACCGCTGTTCGGCCGCATTATGCCGCAGGGCGGCGCGCCGCGCGCGGCGGCGAGGTTTGACTTCCTTAAAAACTTCGGCGCGCAGGATTATGTTGAACCTTCAAAATATAATCTGCTGCCGTCCGTATCGGTCAAAGAGCCGGTAATATTGGGCGGCGGTAAATACAAAATAGCTTTGCTGGATTTCGGCGTAAAACGCAATATAATCCGCATCTTCGCGGAAAACGGCTGCACGGTGACGGTTTACCCGTGGAATACCGATATAACAAAAGTGCAGTGCGACGCCTGGGCCCTGAGCAACGGCCCGGGGGACCCCAAAAATACGGGCGACGTTATCGCGCGCGTCAAAAAACTTCTGGCCGGCGATAAACCCGTGCTGGGTATATGCCTGGGCCATCAGATTATGGCGCTTGCTTCCGGCGCGAAAACGCGCAAATTGCTTAAAGGCCACCGCGGTTTCAACCAGCCGGTTTATGAAACAGGCACGAAACGAGCTTTTATGACGAGCCAAAACCACAGTTTTGAGGTTGACGGCGGCCATATCCCGCGCGGGTGGGAAGTCTGGTTCCGCAATGCCAACGACGGCAGCGTTGAGGGGCTGCGCAATAAAACCAAGCCTTTCATGTGCGTACAATTTCACCCCGAGGCCTCCGGCGGCCCCAATGATACGACGTGGATAATAAAAGATTTTATTAAGTTGATAGGAAAGTAAAATTATGAACAAAATGAAAAAAAGGTTTTTGATAGAAAAAACAATAGCAGTGGTATTTTTCCTCGTGTTGATATTGGCGGGCTTAACAAAAGCAGGAGTGATACCAAATTATCTCGGCATAAGTTTTTTGTCTAAAAAATCTGCTGTTGAGGACAGACCTGATTATAAACCAATAATCTATTTATATTCCCAAAAAGAACAACAAACGACTATAAAAATAAATTACAAAAACGGGCGGATTACGGTTTCATATCCTAAATATAAAGACGGCTGGGACGTAGTCGCGCATCCGGACGGCAAAATAATTAACTCTGAGGACAAAAAAGAATACAGTTATCTTTTTTGGGAAGGCGTCGGCAAAACCGATTATGATATGACAAAGGGTTTTGTTGTAAAAGGCGAGGACAGTGTAAACTTCTTGCAGGAAAGTTTGGCCAAACTTGGCCTTATGCCAAAAGAATATAACGAGTTTATAGTTTATTGGTTGCCGCAAATGCTTAGCAATAAATATAATTTAATTCACTTTGCCACGAAAGCGGAATACGACGACAGAATTGTTTTGGACGTTAAGCCTAAACCCGATTCCGTTTTGCGCATTTTTATGGTATTTAAAAAACTAGATAAATTTATAGAGGTTGCCCCGCAGGAATTTAAACCCTTTGAGCGCAAAGGTTTTGCGGTTGTGGAGTGGGGCGGCACGGAATACGCTGATGCAAAAATAAAATAGAGGGATAAAATATGGCTGAAGAAAATAAAAAAATCACAATCCGCAACAGCACTGCGGAATTTTTGATTTTTGCCTATCAATCGCACGGCGACGGCGTGGAAGTGCGCGTACAAGACAGCACAATTTGGCTTTCCCAAAAAAATATGGGGCTTTTGTTTGAAACTTCCACAGACAATGTCGGTTTACATCTTAAAAATATTTTCAAAGAAAGCGAATTGAACGAAAATTCAGTTACCGAGGATTTCTCGGCAACTGCCTCCGACGGCAAAAAATATAATATTAAACATTACAATTTAGACGCCATAATTGCCGTCGGGTATCGTGTAAATTCCAAACGCGCGACGGCCTTCCGCCAGTGGGCTACCGCCGTCTTACGGGATTATACTTTGCGCGGATATTTGATAGACCGCAAAAGAATGGAAAACGGGGCTTTCCTTGACGACGATTATTTTGAACGGCTTTTGGAGGAAATACGCGAAATCCGTTTATCAGAACGGCGGTTTTACCAGAAAATCACGGATATTTACGCCACCGCAATGGATTATAATAAAGACGCGCAAACGACAAAAAGATTTTATGCCGCCGTGCAAAACAAATTGCATTGGGCGATACACGGGCAAACCGCCGCGGAGCTGATTTACAACCGCGCCGATCATAAAAAAGAAAGAATGGGTTTAACAAATTGGGAAAATGCCCCTGACGGCAAAATTCAAAAAAGGGATGTTGTGATAGCAAAAAATTATTTGACGGAAAGCGAGTTAAAATCTTTGGGTTTAATAGTAAACGGTTATTTGGATTTGGCGGAAGAATACGCAAAGCAAAAAATTCCTCTTACAATGGCGGACTGGGCAAAACATCTGGATTTAATTTTACAGGCAAACGGCAAAGAATTATTGCAAGACGCCGGCAAAATATCTGCGGAAATTGCCAAACAGCGCGCGGAGGCTGAGTTTGAAAAATTCCGCCCGATTCAGGATAAACTATTTCAGTCGGATTTTGACAAACAAATGCTTGAATTGGAACAGCACGCTCAGAATACAAAAAAATTTATAAAAAAATAAAAGGAAAATAGAAATGCCCATACACAATTTTTTAAAACCGGTCAAAAATAAAAAACAAAAAGTTTTGCTGCTGGGTTCCGGCGCGCTTTCAATAGGCCAGGCGGGCGAGTTTGATTATTCCGGCTCGCAGGCAATAAAAGCTTTGGAAGAAGAAGGCCTTGAAGTCATAGTGCTTAACCCGAATATCGCTTCCGTCCAGACGAACGCCGCGCCGAATAAAAAAGTTTATCTCTACCCCGTAACGCCCTTCTGGATAGAAAAAATTATCAGGCAGGAGCGGCCCGCCGCCGTCATAGCAGGTTTCGGCGGGCAGACTTCGCTCAACTGCGTTATAGAGCTGGAAAATACGGGCGTCCTCAAAAAATACGGCGTTAAAGTGCTGGGCACGCAGGTGCCCGCGCTGGAAATGTCCGAAGACAGGGATTTATTTTCAAGACGCATGCATGAAATCGGCGTGCCCACGCCGCAGAGCAGAGCCGTGCGTACCGTGGAAGCCGCGCTAAAAACCGCAAAAGAAATCGGCTATCCTGTAATTACGCGCAGCGCTTATGCTTTGGGCGGCCTCGGCAGCGGCCTGGCCGAAACGCCGCAGCAGCTGGAAAAACTTGCCGCCAGCGCGCTTACCGCGGTTCCGCAAATATTAATTGAAAAATCTCTCCACGGCTGGAAGGAAATTGAGTACGAAGTCATGCGCGACGCGCGCGGCAACTGCATAACCATCTGCAATATGGAAAATTTTGACCCCATGGGCATACACACGGGCGACAGCATAGTAATAGCCCCGTGCCAGACATTGAATAACCTTGAAAATAATATGCTGCGCGACGCGGCCCTCAATATCGTGCGCAGTATAGGCGTCGTGGGCGAATGTAATGTCCAGTTCGCGCTGAGCCCCGACAGTCTGGAATATTATGTAATAGAAATCAACGCCCGCCTTTCGCGCTCAAGCGCGCTGGCAAGCAAAGCGACGGGATACCCGATAGCTTTCGTCGCCGCGAAAGTGGTCTGCGGTTTTGAACTGCTGGAGCTTAAAAATCCCGTCACGGAAACGACTTCCGCCTTTTACGAGCCCAGTTTGGATTATGTCACGCTCAAAGTGCCGCGCTGGGATTTAAAGAAATTTACCGGCGTTTCCAAGCAGCTTGGCACGCAGATGAAATCCGTGGGCGAAGTCATGGCCATAGGCCGCAATTTTTGCGAAGTCGTGCAGAAGGCAGTGCGCATGATGCAGGAGGACGAGGAAGGCATAATCAAAGATATTTTCAAAGACGCGCAGAACAAAGAAATCCTGGCCGAGCTTTCAAACCCGACCAATATGCGAGTGTTTGCGATATACGAATTTTTTAAGCGCGGTTTCAGCCTTGAAGCCGTGCAGAAGCATACCAAAATAGAGCCGTGGTTTCTGTCGCATCTGTTTTATCTGGCGCGGCTGGAAACGGAAGTGCGGGATTTCTTTAAAGACATAAGCCTGCCGGTCAGAATCACGCCGGCGGATATAGCCAGGCACTACGGCGCCGTTGACGCGGATTATCTGCGCCGTCTCAAAAGCCGCGGGTTCAGCGATTTCCAGCTGACAAAATTTCTGCTTTCTTCCGGCGCGCGCGGGCGCGTGTTCAGCAATAAGGAAATCAGCGCGCTTGCGTGCGGCCTGCGCGCGCTGCGCAAAAAACTCGGCATAACGCCGGTTGTCAAACAGATAGACACCACCTCGGCCGAATATCCGACCAAATCAAATTATCTGTACCTTACCTACGACGGTATACACAGCGACGTGCAAATCAAGAGCGAAAACCGCAGCGTCGTCACGCTGGGCAGCGGCAGCTACCGCATCGGCAGCAGTCTTGAATTTGACTGGTGCTCCGTCATGACAAGCCGCTATTTCAAGCAGCAGAAGGACGACAGCATAATAATCAACTGCAATCCTGAGACCGTTTCAACAGATTTCAACACTTCCGACCGCCTGTATTTTGATGAACTTTCTTTTGAGCGCGTTATGTATATCGTGGATATTGAAAGCCCGCGCGGCGTTGTGGCGTGCATGGGCGGGCAGAATCCCAATAATCTTACGCCCTATCTCGCGCGCGCCGGCGTAAAACTGCTGGGCCACAGTTTTGAGACGGTGGATAAAGCCGAGGACAGGACAAAATTTTCCGCCATACTGGACCGCCTTGGCATAGACCAGCCCAAATGGACTTCCGCCGCAAGCCGGCAGGAAGTTGACGCCTTTATCGCCCAGAACGGCTTTCCCGTGCTGATAAGGCCCAGCTTCGTGCTTTCCGGCACGCTCATGAACGTGGCAAGCGATAAGCAGTCGCTTGACTATTATTTATCCCTTACCAAAGATATATCGGCCGATTATCCGGTGGTGCTTTCCAAATTTATTCTGGACGCCAAGGAGCTTGAGTGCGACGGCGTGGCCAAAGACGGCGAAGTGCTGGCGTCTTTTATATCCGAGCATATTGAAAACGCCGGCGTGCACAGCGGCGACGCGACGATGGTCTTCCCCTCGGAGCGTATTTATGTTAAGACTGTAAATTCAATCCGCGACATTGTGCGTAAAATCGCCAAGGGGCTTAACCTCAACGGGCCTTTCAATATTCAGTTTATCGCCAAAGATAATGACGTAAAAGTTATCGAATGCAATGCGCGGGCGAGCCGCTCCTTCCCGTTTATAACGAAAGTTTCTGGCTTTAATATGGCGGAGCTTGCCTGCAAAGTAATGGACGGCAAACCGGTAGCAAAAGTTTTTGTGGACGAGAGCGAGATTCCTTACGTCGGCGTTAAGGCCAGCATGTTCAGCTTCCAGCGTCTTGACGGGGCCGATCCCGTGCTTGGCGTGGAAATGGCTTCCACCGGTGAGGTGGGCTGCATAGGCAAAAACTTTAACGAGGCTATGCTGCTTGCCATGGAATCCACCCAGATAAAAACGCCCAAAAAAGGCATTTTGCTGAGCACAGGGCGCGAGCGCGATAAAGTCAAATTTATGGAAGTTATCAAAAACGTATATAATTTCAATCTGCCCGTTTACGCCACCTTCGGCACGGCGCAGTACCTGCGCGAGCACGGCTACACTGCAATAACCGTGCGCTATCACCACGCGCCCACGCCGCTGGATATCATCAAAGAAG
>JAISDW010000090.1 GCA_031264445.1 Elusimicrobiota bacterium | reverse complement strand
TCTTCTAAATAAGTATAGCTAAAAAATAGATGTTTTACAATAAGGTTGCCCATAACGTATGCATATTAAAACTCCTCTAGAAATTAATTGCGGCCAAAATACATAAATATTTTCCTTTCAAAACAGCAATACAAAACCCCGCCTTTGCAGGCGGGGCGTTTTGTCAGCGGAACTCCAAAAATTACTTCATGTATTGGTTGATAAGTTCCTGATTAGTGCTGATTTTCAGCTCCACCCTGCGGTTGGCCGAGCGGCCGGCCGCGGTGCCGTTATCAGCCACCGGCGATGCGGGGCCATAGCCTTTGTAAGTTAATGAAGCCGTCTTCAGGCCCTGGGCAAGGGCATAATCGTAAACGGCTTTTGCGCGCGCTTCGGAAAGGGCGGCATTCGTCGCGGCGGAACCCGTGCTGTCGGTATATCCCTGTATGGCTATAATATTGGCCGGATATTTCTTCAAAACCCTGTTAAGATTTGTCAGAAGTTTTTGTGATTCTACGGAAAGATTGGATTTGCCCGTCTCAAACAAAATATCGCCTTTTAGTTTGATTTCAATGCCTTTATCCGTTTTGACCACGTCTGCAATTGCGGCAAGCTCTTTGGCCTGCTTATCGTAATAATTGCCGATTAAGCCGCCCGCGGTCGCGCCGGCCAACCCGCCGACTATGGCGCCGGTGCCGGCTTTGCCGCCGGTATTATGGGCGATAATCGCGCCGCCAACCGCGCCTACTGCCGCGCCCGCGCCCGCGCCGATGGCGGTCTTGGCCCCGGGCGATGTGCAGGCCGTCAAAACCGTTACGGCCGCGAGTACTGATGCAAGTAATGTCTTCTTCATTTTTTTGCTGCTCCTTTTTGGGATTTGGGATTTCTACACAAATATTTTACATTTTTTATTTGCAATTTTGCATTTTCTTTTGATATATTTAAATTAAGGAGATAAATAATATGAAAAAATTCGCTTTGCTTTTTGCTTTCGCGTTTTTTGTCTGCGCCGCGAATGCTTATAAAATAGCGCAGAAGACGGAGGACGGCAAGCCTCTCCAGGGGAAAAAGGCCGTAATTGTTGATAATAACGGCAAAGTATTATCCGGCGGCGCCACGCGGCAGGCAAGCGCCTCAGGCTCCGCGCCGGCGCAGCAGCAGAACGCGGCGCAGGCCGGCGCGGCCAAACCTATGTCCAACGGCCCTGCGCCCGAGGCAAAAGCCACCGCCACCGAGCAAAAAGCCCAGGAAGACTTTGCAAAAAAAAGCAAAGATATAAAGGACCAGCTTGAGAGTATACGAAATAACAAGAATAATCAGAATAAAGACAAAGACAAGAATAAGAAATAATTGTATTTTGGCAGTCTGGCTGAAAAATCCCCCGCGCGAGCAAAAAACACGGGGGATTTTTATTATCATTTTCTTATCTGACAGTTTATACGCTTTACAACAGCGCGGCGCGAAAGCCTTATTTCTTTACCGCTTCAGCAACGGCGGCCATAAGCGAGGCTTTAAAATTTTTGTCTTTGATATACGGCAGATTGGCTTTTACGTTTTGCGCTAGGCAGGTTATGGCGGCCTCCAGCATGATTTTGCCGCAAACGATATCCGACATTATCACAGGCCAGATTTTGCCCTCAATCTCCCCGGCCTTTTGCACGGCTTCGCGCGCGCGGCGCGCCGTCTCAAGCGGCACAAGCGCGGCGGCCTGCAGCGCTTCGTCCAGGAGCGCGGCCCGCGCCCTGCTTTCTTTGGGCAGCTTGCGCGCGCTTACGACTTTTTCATAAGCCTCCGCATCGGCGGCCGCGCCGGCCTTGAGCGTTTCTTTAATGTCAAACAGCGCGTCCAAAGCCGCGTTTAAAATTTTCTTATCTTCTTCCGAAGTGCTTTTATTTTTGATGGTGATATTTGCGGCCATCATGCACAGGCCGCAGCCGGCCGCGGCCATGACCGCGCTTGCGCTGCCGCCCCCGGGCGTAGCGCTGGCCGATGCCACGGCGTCAACAAAATTACCTGCGGAAGTTTCCCAGTTTACGTGTTTCATAAAAGTTTTCCGGACTCCAAATCAGAATATTTTTTTATGCGGAACATCTTTAAACGCTGCTCGTCAATACCCGTGCGGCTGAAAAAAACATGCTCTATCGCGCTGGCGGGCATGATATATGAGCCCTTTTCCATGCCTTTCGGGTCCGCCTTCAGGCGCAGCCACATCAGCCACAGGGCGGCGTCGCCAAAGTCTTTGCACTCAAGCTCTGCCGCGGCGCGGCGCAGCTTTTCCGCGTCGCCGAGCGTGGCCGCCGTCACGGCCGCGCTGTGAAAGCCCAGTTGTTTTGCGGCGCAGATGTCTATATGCGTGTCGCCAATCACGAAAATATCGCCGGCCTTAAAATTTGTTTTAAATGCTTTTGCGGCGTTTTTTTTCGCAAGTTCAAGCAGGGAAACCCTGTCTTTGACTTCCGCGCCAAATCCGCTCGCGGCGAAGTTAAAATATTTTGCCAGCCCGAAGGGCGCCAGCTTTATTTTTGCCGCTTCCTCAAAATTGCCGGTGGCGAGCGCAAGCTTTACTTCCGGCCGCACGCAGAGCGTTTGCAAAAGTTTCACGGCCCCGTTAAGCGGTTTGGCTTTTTTTGCTTTAAACGCGGCGGCGGTTTCGCGCTTCAGGGCGGCCAGATACGCAGCCTTCATTTCTTGCAGCCGCGCCGGCGCGGGCGCGCGGCCGAAAGCTGCTTTATAAACGTAGATAAAGTTGTGTATATCCGTCCTGCCGGCCAGCGCGCGGACGTAGTAAACCGGCTTTTTGCCGTAAAGTTCAAACATTACTTTATTCAGCGACGGCACGCCGCTGGGGCCCGCGTTTATCAGCGTTCCGTCCAAATCAAACAGAACCAGTTTCATTTTTTGTTT
>JAISDW010000083.1 GCA_031264445.1 Elusimicrobiota bacterium | reverse complement strand
GGGCGGCTTCGGGGCTTTATTTATTTTGTATTGTACGGTGCTGGGCTGCGGCGGCCGGCGCACGCTGGGAAAAGCGCTTATGGGTATAGCGGTAGTGAATAAAGACACTTTGCAGCCTCTGGGTTTTGTTAAAAGTTTCCTGCGCGCTTTGGGGTATATTATCGGGCTGATTACGGCTTTTGGCGGTTTTGCTTTGGCATTGCTTAACAAACGCCGCCGCGCCGTGCAGGATTTGATTGGCGGCAGCATAGTTATTTCCACGCGGGAAAAAGGCGCCGCGGAATCCGTCGTCACGGCCGCTTTGGGCACCGCGCTTATGGCCCTGTGCGTCTTCTGCGTTTATTATTCGTTTTTTGTCGCGCCGAGTTCTTACCAGAAAATGCTTGTCGCCAATGCCGATAATGAACTTGAGCGTATTGCGCAGGTGCAGATATACCACCGTGTGGTTTACGGCTATTATACGCCGGATATCGTGCGCCTTGGCCTTATAAGCGGCGATCCGGTGCAGTTCCAGCGCGAGATACAGCGCAATCTTAAGAGGCGAGGGTTCAGCATGGGCGTCGGCAATGACGGCTTTACTTTGAAGGCCGTTGCCAAGGATAAAAACGAAACCGAGGTTTCGCTTAATTATACGGACTGACGTATTCTGACAATAACAAAAAATTACCCCCGCTGCGTAAAGCCGCGGGGGTTTATGTTTGCAATTTACGACGTAAACTAAGCCGCGATAGCGCTCACGGGGCAGGTGCCCGCGCAGGAGCCGCAGTCAATGCACTTTGCGGCGTCAATCGCTCTTTTGCCGTCGGCTTCAGCTATGGCGGCAACGGGGCAAGCGGGCTCGCACGCGCCGCAGTTTACGCAGGTTTCCGGGTTAATTTTATATGCCATTTTTTAAATCTCCTTTAAATCAATATAGAAATATTATAACAAAAATTACCGGTAATTATCCCACACAAACTTAAATATTATCAGCGCGCAGACAAAAACTATCATGGGCTTTATCAGCGCGCCGCCATATTTTTTGCCGGCATACACGCCGGCGGTATTACCAACTACGGCGGCGCAGCCCATGGCTATACCCAGTTTGAAATTCACCGCGCCCAGGCATATAAAAACCGCCAGCGCAAATAAATTGGAACAGAAATTCAGAACTTTTGCTATAGCGGTTGCCTGCACCATTTCAAAGCCGGCGTATTTGGTAAGAAAAACGGCATACATCGTGCCTGCGCCAGGGCCCAGAATGCCGTCGTAGCACGCCACGCCGCCGGCAATAAACCGCGCCGCGCGGTTGGATTTTTTTATGCCTATGGCGCGCCTGTTTTCACCGCGGCCGAGATTCTTATTGCTTATTATAAAATAAGCCATAACAGGCGCTATTATAAGGATAATATACTTCAGATGCGCCGGCGCCAGCAGCCTGCTGAGGCCCGCGCCGACGGCGGAATACAGCAAAGCCCGCGCGCTCAGCGCCATTACCAGTTTGCGGCTGATTTTAATGCGTTTGCGGAATTTATAGGCCGATATCGCCGTCCCCATTATTGAAGAGACTTTATTCGTGCCCAGTATAAATGCGGGATCCAGCCCGAAGGCCAGATAAGCGGGCAGGGTTATAAGGCCGCCGCCGCCGGCGAGGCTGTCTATAAAGCCGGCAATCATTACCGCCAAAGCAAGGAAGATATAGTCCATAAATATGATGAAGACAAAAAACTCGGCATAGAGGAACGCTCGCCCAAGCGCGGCAAAGAGCGGCCTTTTGATTTAGAGGATGATTTAATAGCGGACATAAAGGAACTTAATCCCAAAGGCCCTTATCTGCTTACCGACAAGAAGTAAATCTTTAGACATAATATTTCCTCCGTTAACAAAAGCTAAAAGAGCAATGATTGTAACAAAATATTTTTTCATATATCGTCCCTCTATTAAATATTGTGTTTTACTAACTATTTGATTCCCAAAATTTCAGATAATTTTTGCTTTTTAGTATCATCATTGACTTGCCGTAGCCAATATTTGGCATCATGTCCGGACTCATCTTTTGCGTTAATATCCGCTCCTTTTTTTATCAGGTATTCTGCAATTTCCGGAGTTCCTTTACTACAATAGATATAATAGATGAGCGGAGTTTTTCCCTTACCGTCTTTCGGAACATTAACATCGGCGCCATTTGAAATAAGATATTTTACCATATCAAAATTTCCATTGCAGGCCGCCTCTCTAAGAGGGTTGCCGCGGCCATCATCAAAATATATATTAACATCCGCACCTTTTGATACAAGATATTTTACAGTAGGCATATCATTGCGGTTTACTGAGCAGGAAAGAGCGGAATCCTGGGAATCAGTAGGATCTCTGGGCCGCCAGTTAATGTCGGTACCGTTTTCAATTAAATATTTTGTAATTTCAATAGGTCTCTCTTTTACATAAGTACATAAATATTCTCTGAGGCTCTCTTCAGATATTTTAGCGCCATTGGCTATAAGACATTTAATGATGTTTATATCCGCTTTTTTCCCCACGGCGTCGTTAATGATGCCTTTACCGGGCTTTGCGCCGTGCTCCATCAGGAACTTTACAATCTCCAAATTGCCGTTATATACCGCCCGG
>JAISDW010000091.1 GCA_031264445.1 Elusimicrobiota bacterium | reverse complement strand
GGCTCAAAATCGCCCGTAATAAGATTTCTCAAAACGCTGAAAAATAATTTGGATTTATTCGGCGGATAAAGGTTAATTAAGGTTAATTTATGACGGATAATGAAAGCAGTATGGATTCCCTTTTTGCGCAGGCTGAGCAGTTTGAAGGCAAAAAGGCCAAAATCAAATGCGTGGGCGTGGGCGGCGGCGGCGGCAATGCCATCAACCACATGATGGAAGCCGGCGTGCCCGACGTGGATTTCATCGCAATCAATACCGACGCAAAGGCTTTAAGCCAGAATAATGCCCCGTACCTGATGCAGGTGGGGGCAAAGAAAACTAAAGGCCTCGGCGTGGGGGGCGACCCTGAACTCGGCAAAGAAGCGGCCGTGGAATCCATTGAACAATTGCGCCTTATCGCGGCCGATACCGATTTGCTTTTCATCACCGCCGGCATGGGCGGCGGCACGGGCACGGGCGTTGCGCCGCAGCTCGCGCGCGTTGCCAAAGAAATCTACGGCGAAAATATTTTGGTCATAGGCGTCGTCACCAAGCCTTTTGCTTTTGAAGGCCCCAAGAAAACCGATTATGCCGATAAAGGCATAGAAGAGCTGCAAAAATACGCGGACTCAATGATTATCATCCCGAACGACAGAATTTTTGAAATTATTAATCCCGCCACGGATAACGAAGCCGCATATAAAATGATAAACGAGGTTTTGCTTCAGGCCGTGAAAGGTATTTCCGAAGTTATTTTAAAACCTATGGAAATGAGCATAGATTATAATGATTTAAAAAGGATTATGCTCGCCTCGGGGCGCAGCCTTATAGGCATAGGACAGGCCAAAGGGAATAAGCGGCATCTGGCGGCGGTAAACGACGCGCTCTCTTCCCCGTTGCTGGAAAACGGCGATATTACCGGCGCAAAAGGATTTATAGTCGTATTCACCGCGGCCAAAGAAATATCCATGCTTGAGCAGGGCGAAGTTATGAACATAATACGCCAGCTCGCCAGCAATAATTCCATTATAAAATTCGGCTATAATTACGACAGCCTGCTTGAACCCGGGGTTTTAAAAGTCACTGTAATCGCCACGGGTTTTGCCAAAGACGGAATGCCGCCGCTCCCGGGCCTGCGCGGAGCGCGCCGGCCTGTAGCGCAGCGCGGCGGCCCGCCCGCGGCGCCGCAGCAGGGCGGCAAACTTGACGCAGAGAGCGATTTCCTGCTCATACCGGCTTATATACGCCGTAAAAAAGAGGTCAGATAACCATGGCGGAAGAAAAAACGATAGGCCTTAAAACGCTGCTTAAAACCGTAGTAATCAACAATGCCAGCGGGCTGCACATAAGGGGCAATTCCACGGCATGCGTGCGTATCAACACCAAAATCCGCGCGATAGACAACTGCTTCCTGACCAACGAGGAAGTCAAAAAAATGGCCGCGGCCATAATGGGCGAGCGCGAAAAGAAACTGCTTGAGCAGAACATGAGCGTTGACTTCGCGATTGAAGACAAAGAATACGGCCGCTTCCGCTTCAATATTTTCCGCCAGTCGGGCAAAATCTGTATGGCGGTGCGCTATATACCTTTCAAAATCCCGACTTTTGAGCAGCTTAATATGCCCGGGGAGACTTTGCGCAAAATCGCCTCCAACCACCGCGGCATTATTCTTGTGACCGGTATGACGGGCTCGGGCAAGTCCTCCACGCTGGCGGCGATGATAGACCATATAAACAAAACCCGCTCGGCCCACGTAATAACTGTGGAAGACCCAATTGAGTTCGTGCATACCGAGCAGAAAAGCATGATAAGCCAGCTCTCGCTGGGCACGGATACTTTATCTTATTCCTCCGCGCTGCGTTATGCGATGAGGCAGGACCCGAATGTCATAATGCTCGGCGAAATGCGGGACCCGGAGGTTATCCGCGCCGCCATAGCCGCGGCGGAAATGGGGCAGCTTGTGCTTTCCACCTTACATACGGTTGATTCCGTGCAGACGATATCGCGCGTGGTGGAATCCTTCCCGCCCGATAGTCAGGCGCAGGTGCGCTTCCAGCTGGCGGATTTGCTGCGCGGCATAGTTTCGCAGCGCCTGCTGCCGCGGATAGGCGGCGGCCTGATACCGGCGACGGAAATAATGCTCCCCACCGCGCAGATAAAAAAACTTATTATAGACAATAAAATTTCCGACGTCTCTAAATCCGTTCAGAACGGCGATTATTACGGCATGCACACTTTTGACCAGTCTCTGATCGCGCTTTACAAAGAAGGCAAGACAAAGCTGGAGGATATTTTGGATTTCTCCACCAATCCCGACGGCGTTATGCTTGCGCTCAAAGGTTTCAACATACAGGCGGACGGTTAATGGCCGCGCGCAAAATAACCATAGCCATAGACGGTCCGGCGGGCGTTGGCAAGTCTTCCGTCGGCAGGGCGCTGGCCGTGAAATACGGCCTCGGCTTTTTGAGCACTGGGGAAATGTACCGCTGCCTCGGCTGGAAAGCGCTGAACAGGGGCCTTGATTTAAACGATGAAGAAAGCGTTTACCGCGCCGCCAAAGACATAAAATGGGATTTTGAACGCGCGCCGGACGGCAGCCTTAAAGTATTGGTTGACGGCATTTATTTAGGCGACAAATTGCTTGCCGACGAAGTGGGGCAGGCCGCAAGCCAAACTTCGGCGCTGCCGAAAGCGCGCGCAGTCGTCATGGAAAAACAGATTGAAATGGGCCGCGCCGGCGGCCTTGTGATGGAAGGGCGCGACATCGGCACCGTCATCTGCCCGCAGGCTCCGATAAAAATATTCCTGACGGCAAGCGCGGAGCAAAGGGCCCGCCGCCGCGTTTTGCAGCTGCGTGGAAAGGGCCGCGAAGCGGATTATGAAGAATTGCTGGCCTCCATCAAAGCGCGCGACAGGCGCGACAGCAGCCGCGCGATATCGCCCCTGAAACCCGCGCAGGACGCTGTTATTATAGACACATCGGATTTAAATTTGGAGCAGGTTATCGCCGCCGCCGGCGCGCGCGTTGACGCGGTTTTGCGGCCGCAGACGCCGCGGCCGGCATACACGGGGCTTTATAAGCTGATATATAATTTGCTAAAATTATCTTTCAGGGCGTACTTCAGGCTTTTTTGTAAAACCGACATAAAAGGGCTGGAAAATATACCGCTCTCCGGCGGGCTGATAATAGCCTGCAATCATTTGTCAAATTTTGACCCTCCCCTTGCCGGCGGCTTTACGGAGCTTAAGCGCGATAGCGTTTACTTTACCAAAAAGGAACTACTGGGCTGGCCTTTGCTGGGGCTGGTTTTCCGCAGCCCGAAGTTTATTGCGGTTGACAGGAAGCGCGCGGGCGGCGATTTAAGTTCTTTAAAAGCGGCGCTAAAAGCGGTAAAAAGCGGCAACAGTCTTTTTATATTCCCTGAGGGTACGCGCTCCAAAACCGGCAGGCCGGGCAGGGCAAAGCAGGGCGTGGGCTTTCTGGCTTATTACAGCGGCGCGCCGGTATTGCCGCTAAAAGTGATAAATACGGATAAACTGCCCTTTACGCGGCGCGTGGGGCTTACGGTGGGCAAACCTTTTACGATGAAGCCCGACGAAACCCGCCCCGCAAAAGAGCAGTTACAGGAATTTGCAGACAGAATAATGGACGAAATAAATAAACTTGATTAAAATCGGAGGATTACGCGCTTTGCGCCGATAAAAAAGCGTAAAGCGTAAAATCAGCTATGACAAACGCAGAAGAAAATCAGACCGAGCAGACAACCCAGACACAGAACGAAGATATGACGATGGACCAGTTGTTTGCCCAGCAGGAGGAAATGCAGCAAAAGTTAAACAAGAGGGAGATTGTAAACGTAGCTGTTGTGCAGATATCGGCGGATAATGTGCTTGTGGACACGGGGGATAAAAAGGAAGGCCTTATACCGCTGTCAGATTTTGAAGGCAAAGCCGTGCCTGAAGTCGGCGCCGTGGTGCCGGCCGTTTTAATCCGCAAAGGCGGGGACGAGCGGCACAGCGTACTTTCCCACAAAAAAGCTTTGGAATCCATGGGCTGGGACCTTTGCAAAACCGCCTATGAAAATAAGGAAAGGGTAAAAAGCGCCGTGCTTGACTGCGTTAAAGGCGGCTATAAAATTGACGTGAACGGCGTTATCGGTTTTATGCCTTTATCCCTCTCGGAGCTTCATGCGGCCTACAAACACTATCTTCCCAAAGGCGCAAAAATAAAAGCGGTCATAGTTGAATTTTCCAAAGAAAAACAGAAACTCATCGTATCGCGCAGGCAGGTGCTGGAGGAAGACGAAGCCATACGCCGCGCGCAGGTGCTTTCGGAAGTCAAAATCGGCGACGTGCTGCGGGCGGTCGTGTCCAAAGTGGGCAAAGACGCGCTCTTCCTGCGCTTTCACGGCATTGAAGGCGCGGTATCGCTTGATAATATCGCGTGGAAAGACGCGCCCGCGATACTGGCCGGCTACCGCCGCGGCCAGCGCGTGAAGGCCAAGCTGCTCGCCATAGACGGGGAAAACGGCGCGATGACCTTCGGCATAAAACAACTTTTCATGAACCCGGCCGATTTACTGCGCAAACGCTTTGCCTATATGTCGCCCGCGAAGGGCGTTATCGTCAAAATCACGCCCGAAGGCATTGAGGTTAAACTTGGCAAGAACGACGCTAAAGGTTTTATCCCCGCGGTTGAGCTGCCGCTTGACTTTGCCGGCAAAGAGGGTGAAAACGTGCAGTCCGTGGTTATCGGCATTGACGCGGCTAATTTTACGGTTAATCTCTCCGTGCGGCGTTTTGAGCAGGTGCAGAACCGCAAAGTTGTGGCGCAGTATCTGAAGCAGGCCCCCCGCCCGACTTTGGGTCAGTTGCTGCAGAATTCTTTTGGCGAGGAAGAGGAAGAAGACGCGGCTGAGGAAGCCGCCACGCCCGAGCCCGCCGAAGAAGCCGCCGCGCCCGCTGCCGAAGCCGCAAAGCCCGCCCCGCAGGAACAGGAACCCGCTGCGGAGGATAAGGCCGACGCTGCTGCGGTAAGCTCAGAGGAAGAAACTTCAAAATAACTGAAAGCAATTAATCTGTTTAATCAGAACACGCCCCCTGCCGGTTAGTATGTTCCCACCGCGCAGGGGGTTTTTATTTTGATATAATTTGTTATCGTATTATATCAAAATGGCAAAAAGGATTTAGTTCAAACTAAAAAAGAAGCCTAATGGACAAAAATTATGAAAAACAAATCGCTGTTAATTTTGACATTAATTTTGTGTATGGCAAACGCCAAAGGAGCTAATGTTATGGAAAACGAAAGCGTCGTTTATAAAAAATTGTCGGATTATAAATGCGAGAAATATAATGGTTCCAATAAAACGAGCCTTGATATCAAACTTTCTTCCGCAGTAAACTTCGGTAAAATTGACGAGGTAGGCGAACTGCTTGCCTGCGGCGCAAATCCGAAAAAGGAAGACGCTTCGTATGGAACAATTCTTCATAAAGCCGCCGCGCAGAAATCTTTGAACGTAGTTATGCTTTTGGCGCAGGCGGGCGCAAACCTTAATGCCGTAGATAAAAATGGCAAAACTCCGGTTGAAGTTGCCAAAGACCAAAAAATAAAAGAATATCTGGAAAATGCGGCCAAAGCAAAAAAAGAGGAGGAAAACAATAGAAAGGCTTTTGAATGGTATCCAAGCGGCAGTGCGCCTTCATTATATCCTACGGAATTGTTTTTTGGAGATTTTATTTTCTCTAACGGAGCAAGGCTTTATATTCCAAAATCTATTCCTTTTGCCGCAGACTGGGGGCAGTCATCCGGCGCTATGCACATTTTAGAAGACAATGAGTT
>JAISDW010000064.1 GCA_031264445.1 Elusimicrobiota bacterium | reverse complement strand
TTTAAATATTTGTTTAACAACTGCCGGCTCATCCCTGCTCCGTGCGTTAAATCTGACATCGTCTTTATCTTTGGGTGCGTACCTGCTTTTATTAACTCATACTGCCGGATTATATGCTTGAGTATTTTTATACGCTCACGCTCCGTTGTTCGGTCCGCACTGAACGGCTTTTGTCCAGTTAAACTGTTCTTATCCATCGCTGACCTCCATAAGTATCTTCCTACATCATAAGTACTTCCCATTTTATACCTATTTTGTCAACGTTTTAACTAAACTACACAGTAGTGGCCCGTCAGGGCCGTAGGGGGGAATGTAAGTCTTTATTATTCTACTACAACTGCCATTTCCCCCCACCCCCTTCGGGTACTCCCCCCAAAGGGTGGAGAAATAAAAGAAAGATATATATCTTCCCTTCCCCGTCTGCCGATTAGCAATTCCGTTTCATAATTATCTATAATATATAAAATAATAAATGTTTTTCTCCCCAAGACTTATAACAAGAGGCTTTATGATAACTTATATAATTAATAAAATAATCGGCACAAAAAGCGAACGCGATTTAAAAAAATTGCAGCCCTTGGTGGCTAAAATCAATGCTTTTGAGCCGCAAATTTCCGCGCTTACCGATGCGGAACTCAAAAATAAGACCGAAGAATTTAAGCAAAAACTGGCCGCCGGCCAAACGCTTGACGATATCCTGCCCGAGGCTTTTGCCGTCGTCAGGGAAGCCGCAAAGCGCGTAATCGGCCTGCGTCATTACGATGTTCAGCTGCTGGGCGGCATGGTGCTGTATCAGGGTAAAATAGCGGAAATGAGAACCGGCGAAGGCAAAACGCTCGTCGCCACGCTGCCTTCTTACCTTAATGCGCTCGGCGGCAAAGGCGTGCACGTGGTGACTGTCAACGATTATCTTGCCAAACGCGACCGCGAATGGATGGGCCCCGTACATGAATTTTTGGGCCTTAGCGTGGGCTATATCAACCATGATATGGAAAACGCTCAGCGCCGCGAGATGTACCAGAAAGATATAACCTATGTCACCAATAACGAGCTCGGCTTTGATTACCTGCGCGACAATATGGTAATACACGCGCAGGAAAGGGTGCAGCGCAAACTGAATTACTGCATAGTTGACGAGGTGGATTCAATACTTATAGACGAAGCCAGGACGCCGCTCATTATTTCCGGCCCGTCGGAAGAGCGTACGGATAAATACGCGATAGTCAACCGCCTGATACCCGCGCTCAAAATCCGCAAGATAACCGAAAAGGACGAAGTCAATGCCAAATACGCGGGCACTGACCTTGCCGCCGGCTACGACGCGCTTATTGATGAAAAAAACCACACCGTCACCCTGACGGAGCAGGGCGTCGCCAAGGCAGAAAAGCTGCTGGGGATAGCTAATATTTACGACGACGTACAGTCCGAATGGGTGCATCATATAAACCAGGCTTTGCGCGCGCACCATCTCTACGAGCGCGACGTGCAGTACGTGATAAAAGACGGCGAAATCGTAATAGTTGACGAATTTACGGGCCGCCTGATGCCCGGGCGCCGCTGGTCAGACGGGCTGCACCAGGCCGTTGAAGCCAAAGAGCATATGGTCATCAAGGAAGAAAACCAAACCCTTGCCACCATTACTTTCCAGAATTTCTTTAAGCTGTATACAAAACTTTCCGGCATGACGGGCACCGCCATGACGGAAGCCGGCGAGTTTTACACAATTTACAAACTTGAGGTGGTGGAAATCCCGCCGAACAGGATTTTGGCGCGCGTGGACTTCCCGGACGCAATTTATAAAACCGAGAAGGAAAAATTCAATGCCGTGGCCGAGGAAGTTGAAACGCTATGGAAAAAGGGCCTGCCCGTGCTGGTCGGTACGCGCTCCATAGAAAAGTCTGAAAAGCTTTCCGCCGTACTGCGCGCGCGCGGCATACCGCATAAAGTTTTAAACGCCAAATATCACGAGATGGAGGCCCAAATCATCGCGCAGGCCGGCAAAAAAGGCGCGGTTACGATAGCCACCAATATGGCCGGCCGCGGCACGGATATCGTGCTTGGCGGCAGCCCGTGCGATAAGGACGAGCAGTCTTATATCGCCGCAAACGGCGGCCTGACTGTCATCGGCACCGAGCGGCATGAAAGCCGCCGCATAGACAATCAATTGCGCGGCCGCTGCGCGCGCCAGGGCGATAAAGGCGCAAGCCGCTTTTACGTCGCGCTGGAAGACGAGCTGATGAGGCTGTTCGGCAGCGAGCGCATTGCTTCCGTCATGACCACTTTGGGCATGAAGGACGGCGAGGCCATAGAATCGCGCATAATTTCCAAACAGATAGAAGGCGCGCAAAAGCGCGTTGAAGGCCATCATTTTGATATCCGCAAACACCTGCTTGATTATGATAAAGTGATGAACCAGCAGCGCACCGCGGTTTACGGCCTGCGCAATTCCATACTGGACGGTGAAAGTTTTGATGAGCGTATTTCGCAGATGCTTTATGAAACCGCGCGCGAGACTTTTGATAATTTCTACAATGAAAAAAACCCCGCGCAGACGGATTTTGCGAGTTTAAACACTTTTTTCAAACGCATTTTTACGGTTGATTTAAATCTTTCGCCCGAAGCCGTGCAGGGCAGGGATAAAAAAGCGGTTTTTGGCGAAACTGAAAATAAAATCAAAGAGGCTTATGCAAGCCGCGCGCAATATTTCCTGGAGCAGGGCATAGAATTCGGGGAGATTGAGCGCATGCTGCTTTTGCAGGTTCTGGACCAGAGCTGGAAGCAGCATCTCTACGAGCTTGACCAGCTCAAAAACGGCGTAAGCCTGCGCGGCTACGCGCAGAAAGACCCGCTTATTGAATACCAGAAAGAATCTTTTACGCTGTACGAAGCCATGATGTCCCGCGTGCGCGATTTGTTTGTGGAATATATCTTCCGCCTGCAACTGCCGCCCAAACGCACTCCGGCCGACATAAAACGGCAGGAAATGCGGGAAGCGGGCCAAATCCCCGAAGAGCCGCAAAAAATCGGAAGGAATGACCTCTGCCCGTGCGGCAGCGGCAAAAAATACAAAAAATGCTGCGGTCGCTAGAAGATATGAGCAATGACGCCCCCTCCGCGCAAAGCGGCGGCGGCCCCGCGCCCGCGGCGGGCCCGGCCGCAAAAAAACTGCCCGCGTGGCGCGCCGCGCTTACAAGCGCGTTCAACGGCCTGTTTCTGGCCGCTACTATTTTACTGACCGCCGCGCTGCTTGCCGGCGGTTATCTTACGGAAAGCCGCCCTTTGTTTGCCTGGGCGGCTTTCATACCTTTCGGCCTCGGCATTTTGCATATGCGCGGGCATGTTTCAGGTTTCTTCTACGGGCTTGCCGCGGGCGCGCTGGCCTATCTCGGCATAATTTACTGGATTGCGCCCACCGTGCAGGCCGGCACGGGCAGCGAGGGGCTGGCAAGAGCGGCTGTTTTGGGCCTTAGCATTGTTTTGGCTTTGCAGTTTGCATTGTTCGGCTTTATATGCAGTTATCTTAGGCGTATGCGGTGGCTGTTCCCGCTGGGCGGCGCGTGCGCCTGGGTTGCGCTTGAGCTGCTGCACCAGTTTATCGCTTATAAATATATGGCTTTCCCTTGGTTTGTGCTGGGTTATACGCAGTTCGCGCAGATAAGGCTTATACAGATTTCTTCCTTCGGCGGGGCTTATGCGGTAAGTTTCCTGATAATGCTTTTTGCGCTGGGCGCGTCCGCCGCGCTGGGCGGCAAACTGCGCGGCGCGGCGCGCGCTGCGTGGCTTGTGCTGCCGGCTTTGGCCGTTTGCGCGGCTATTGTTTGCGGGGATTATATTATCAAAAAAGAAAGCCGCTTTTTTGACGCGGGCGCGCAGAAACTGGCCGTCGCGCTTATGCAGCCTTATACGCATAATCTGCTGTCCGACGGGTTTACGGAGGACGTTGTTTACACGGTTTATGAAGCCGCCGCCGCGCTTGAGGGCCGCCGCGTTGACCTTATAATCTGGCCGGAAAGTTCATACCCGGGCAGTTATGAGGACAATGGCTATTACGAATTTTTGCGCGGGACTTCGGCCAAAAACAATAATGCTTACCAAATAACCGGCAGCTACAGCATGGGCGACGGCGGGGATTATGTTTCGGCCGCGCTTTTTGATCGCGACGGCTTTCTTGACGCTTATCACAAAACCAAACTTGTGCCCTTCGGCGAGTTTTTGCCGTGGCAGAAAACTTTTAAAAAATTTTACGGACGCTATGGCATATCGTCGCTGACAGGCGATTTTGTTGAAGGCCGCGACGCGGGCAAAATCTTTACCGCGGCTTTTGAGCGCGGCGCAAAAAATTTCAGCTTCGGCGCGGGCATCTGTTTTGAATCCCTGTTCCCCGCCGTATGGCGCGCGCAGGCGAACGCGGGCGCGCAGTTTTTCGTAAACATTTCCAATGACGGCTGGTTTTTGGATACCGCCGCGCCCTACCAGCATTTGCGGGCAAATATCTTCCGCGCGGTTGAAAACCGGCGGCCGCTGCTACGCTCCACAAATACCGGCATATCGGCGTGGGTGGACGCTTTCGGCCGCGTTAAATTCCAAAGCGTTCTCAATAAGCGCGAAACCGCGCTTCTGGCTTTTGATTTCCAGCCCAAAGCGGGCAAAACTTTTTACGCGCGCAGCGGCGATATTTTTGCTTACGCGTGCGCGGTTTTCGCGCTGAGCGTTTTTATTTTCTGCGCGGCTTTCCTTGGCGGGGAGAAGAAACAATGATAGAAATTAAAGACATAGAAAACTCGCTGGAAGATTTGGCGGCGCGGCTTGCGCGGCTTGAAAAAATTTTGGATATTGAAAGCAAAAAAAAGGAACTCGCCGCCAGGGAAGCCCTTGCCGCCGCGCCGGATTTCTGGAACAATTCCCAAAACGCAAAAGCGGTATCAAAAGAAATTGACGCGTTTAAGACTGATATTGATACTTACGCCGCCATGCGCCGCGCGCTTGACGATAATAAAACCCTGCTTGAAATGGCGGCGGATTTGGACGACGGCAATGAGATAGAAAATATCGCCGCCGCGCTTGCCGCGCTGGAATTACAATTAAAAAAAGTTGAATTTAAAACCAAACTTTCCCACCCCAACGACAGGCTTAACGCGATAGTCAGCATACACGCCGGCGCGGGCGGTACGGAATCATGCGATTGGGCCGATATGCTGCTGCGCATGTACACGCGCTGGGCGGAGCAGCATAATTTCAAAGTGATTATTACCGATATGCTCGCGGGTGAAGGCGCGGGCGTAAAAAACGCTGCCCTGCAGATAGAAGGCCCCTATGCCTACGGTTTTCTTAAGGGCGAAAATGGCGTGCACCGTCTGGTGCGCATATCGCCTTTTGACGCCAATTCCAGGCGGCATACTTCTTTCGCCTCGCTTGACGTGTTGCCGGATATCGGGGACGATATCAATATAGAAATCCTTGATAAGGATTTGGAAATTACCACCGCGCGCTCCGGCGGTGCTGGCGGCCAGAACGTAAATAAAGTTGAAACGGCCGTACGCATACTGCACAAGCCCACGGGCGTGGTGGTGGCGTGCCAGGTGGAACGCTCTCAGCTGGCCAACAAACTGCGCGCGATGAAAATGCTCAAAGCCAAACTTTACGAAATTGAGCTTGATAAAAAACGCACCGAGATGGAGCGCCACTACAGCGAAAAGGGCGATATCGCCTGGGGCCATCAGATACGCTCTTATGTGTTTATGCCTTACCAGCTGGTTAAGGATTTGCGCACGGGATACGAGACTTCCAATATCCAAGCTGTGATGGACGGCGATCTGGACGCCTTTATGGAAGCGTATCTTGATTTCAAAGCGGGTAAATAAAATTAAAATATTCCCCTCCTACGGAGGGGATTGTTCTGATTGTTGGATATTTGGGCAGTTTTCTCCCTTTAGTAAAGGGAGTGCCGGATTTTCTTATTTATTCTCCTCCCTTTGGGAGGAGTACCCGAAGGGACAATTGTACCTTCGGGGGTGGAGGGAAATGGCTGTTGTAGTTTTAGAATAAAATAATAAAGACTTTATTCCCCCCTACGGCCCGTCTTCGCTGCGCTACGACGTGGCCACTTCCCCCAAAGGGGGAAGAAGTAAGTGAGGCGTGCCCCGTTTTGCCGTATGTCCGATTTCAAAACAATACCCCGCAGGAGGGGAATTAAGATGTCAGGCCTTTATATCCACATTCCTTTTTGTAAATCCAAATGCGCTTATTGCGCGTTCCCGTCGTATGCCGGACGCGCGGATTTGATACGGCCTTACCTCGCGGCATTAGCAAAAGAAGCCGCTTTTTATAAAAAGAAATTCAGCCCGCGCACGCTTTATGTCGGTGGCGGCACGCCCAGTATTTTAAGCGCGGCGCAGATAAACCAACTGTGCGGCGTGATAGAAAAAAACTTCGGCCCGCTCAAAAATTTCAAAGAAACCGCGTTTGAATGCAATCCTGAAAGTATAACGGAAGAAAAACTTAAAATCCTCAAAAAACGCGGGTTTACGCGCCTTAGTATCGGCATGCAGGCGGCTGAGGATAAATATCTAAAACTCATCGGCCGCGCGCATGACGCGGAGCGTTTTGCGGCGGCTTTCGCGCTTGCGGCAAAATATTTTGATAATATAAATATTGATATTATCGCCGCGCTGCCGCGGCAGAATTTGGCCGCTTTCAAGCGCGGCCTTGCTTACGCGGCGGGTTTGGGCGCGGCGCATATTTCCGTCTACGGCCTCAGCGTTGAGGAAGGCACGCCGCTCTTTAAATCCGGCTTTGCGGCGGATGACGATTTATGCCGCGCCATGCTTGAGCACGCCGCAAAATACCTGCCCGCGCGCGGCTGCGCGCAGTATGAAATTTCAAACTTCGCGCGGCGCGGGCGCGAAAGTTTGCACAATATCAATTACTGGCGCGGCGGGCAGTATCTTGGCCTGGGCGCGGCCGCGGCAAGTTATATAAAAGGCGCGCGCCGCTGCAATACGGCGGACTTGCGGATATATATAAACGCGCTGCAAGCCGGCCGCAGGCCGCCGCGCGAGGGCGAAAGGCTGCGCGGCAAAGCCAAACTGGGCGAGCAAATTATTTTAGGCCTGCGCATGACGGATGGCGTTAAAATTACCGCGCCAATGCAAAAAGCCTTTGGCGCGGATTTTGCAAAACTCGCCGCGCGCGGCCTGCTGGAAATCAGCGGCAAAAATATCCGCCTCAGCGAAGAGGGTAAATATCTGGCCAATGAAGTCTGGCGTCATTTTGTGGAGCCTTTTTAGATATGAAAATCACAGCCGTAAAAACAGCGGTTTTTAAAGAAAAACAAAACCTGCCCGCATTTATTTTTAAACATCTGCCCGCCGTAAAAGATGGCGGCATTATTGCCGTGTCCTCCAAAGTATGTGCTTTGTGGGAATGCCGCACCGCGCCCGCCGGCCGCAAAGAAGAGCTGATTAAAAAAGAAAGTTACTTCGCGCTTAAAACCGGCCTGTGCTGGTTCACGATAAAAGACGGCATGGTGATGACAAATGCGGGCATTGACGAATCAAATATAAAAAATAAAATCGCGCTGCTGCCGCGCGATTGTTATAAAACCGCCGCGCGTCTGCGCGCCGCGCTGCTTAAAAAATATAAAATAAAAAACCTGGGCATTATTCTGACGGACAGCATGATTTTGCCGCTGCGCGCGGGCGTAATCGCGGGCGCGGTGGGCTACAGTGGTTTTGAAGGCGTTAAAGACTGCCGCGGCCAAAAAGATTTGCACGGCCGCAAGTTGAAAATGACTTTTGTCAACGCGGCCGATACTCTGGCCGCGGCCGCCGCGCTTATGATGGGTGAAGGCGCGGAGCAAAGCCCGCTCGCGCTCATAGAAAACGCGCCGGTCAGCTTCCGCGCGCGCGCCGCAAAACTTACGCGCGCCGAGATAAAATATCCCCTCAAAGACGACCTTTATTATCCTTTTTTAAAAAAGATTGTGAAGTGAGTTCCCGCCTGATTTTATTATTCATTTACAACTAAGCCGGCAGGCAAATTATATCTACTGTTTAATATAATACCGCATCCCGGGCGTTTCAAATGTGAACACATCAAACCCCGCTATTTTTTGACAGTAAGACCCTTCCGGCTGTGAAAAAATATTCGTGCGCCTGTCTTCAAGACAATAAAGTTTATGGGCAGGAACGGAGCTGTGAACAAAAGGATAGTAAAAACTTGAACCCTTATATTTCCCTGTTATATTTACTCCCATAACCGTATGGATAGTACCATCAGGAAGATTATCTAAAATAATTTCAAAGTTGTCGAATTTGCGAACGGCATCCGTGGAAGTCACAGCGTAACCAAATGTAGATGCCGACGGTTTGGACGCCCCGTCCAAAGTAATGTCAAGCTGATCAAAGCTGTCGGCATATTTGTTCGTCGCCAAATGATATAGAGCTTGCGCGTTTTCGAAGTTCTTTACGAGTATTAGTAGCTGTGCCGCGCGGGTTTTTTGAACTGCTTTTTGATATTGAGGCAGCGCGATTGCGGCAAGAATGCCGATGATTAAAACGACGACTAATAATTCAATCAGAGTAAAAGCGTGTTTGTTAATATACATTTAGATGTCCCCGTAAATTCAGTTATATTCTTCTTTAATATATATCAAATATAATCAACTTTTGCAATAAAAATCAGTTAAATTTCAGTTTTATCCCCAGCGCTTCCTGCGCGCATTGCGCGGCAAAGCCGTCGGTCATGCCGGCGATATAATCGGTTATTATGGTTTTGGCGGGCGCGGCGGAATTCACATAAAAATCTTTAAGCGTAAGCGCATAATGGCCGAAGGCCTGCGCCGCGTTTTTGCTTTCATAAGCATATGCGCCGGTAAAGCCATATCTCGCAAACAAATCATTATAATAATCAAAAAGGCCCGCTATGGCTTTGTGCAGCGCTTCTTTCTGGCGCGCAACGGCCTCGTGATTATAAATATATTTATAATTGAAATCCTTAATCATATTTATAAGCGCGAATTTATCCGCGCTGAAACCCAGCGCGCCTTTATCTTCGGAATTATTTGTCAAATCCAGCACGAGCGTATTGATAATTTCACCGTTGCTTGCGCCCAGCTCGTCTTTAACCGGCTGCGGAATATCGGCGAAGGTTATCAGTTTTTCGCGCGCGGCGTCTTCAATATCGCGGCCCAGATAGGCGATTTTATCCGCCAGGCGCACTATGCAGCCCTCGTAGGTGGAAGGCAGGTGCGCGCGGTCGCGTATATTTTCAAGGTCATTGGGTTTGGCGGCCGGGCGCAGGGCATTATTGTTGAAATCCTCCCCGCAGTGGCACAGCATTCCGTCCTTGACCGCATAAGTAAGGTTAAGGCCTTCGCCGTAATTTGCCAGATGCTCAACAAGGCGGTAGCCGTTGACTTCGTGCATAAATTTATCGGGGTAAATTTTTTGGGATAAGGCCCGCTCCCCTTCGTGCCCGAAGGGCGCGTGCCCCAAATCATGCGCGAGGCCTATTGCATAGGCCATTTCCTCGTCAAGCCGCCACTTGCCGGTGCGGTTTAGGCCTTTGCATACCGCGGCAGCTATTGTGGCCACGTGCAGCACGTGTTCTATGCGCGTGCAGATGTGGTCGTTCTCCGGCGAGGTAAAAACCTGCGTCTTGCTTTTCAGGCGGCGGAAAGGCTGGGAGTGGATTATTTTCGTCTGGTCGCGGAAGTATTCCCCGCGGATATCCGGCGGCAGCGGCCGCGAGCGTTTCAGGTAAATTTCTTCCGGCAGGGGATTTTTGTACATAAAAGTATTATAATAAAGATATGAAAAACACCGCAATCTATCCCGGAACTTTTGACCCCGTTACCAACGGCCATCTGGATATTATAAAACGCGCCGCGCGCATGTTTGACACGGTTATAGTAGCCGTGTTAAATAACAATGCAAAGACGCCGCTGTTTAGCGTGGCCGCGCGCCGCGCGCAGATAAAAGCGGCGGTCAAAGATATCGCAAACGTAAAAGTTGACAGCTTTGACGGCCTGCTGGCGGATTATATGAAACGCAAAAACGTGTCCGTGGCGATACGCGGCCTGCGCGCCGTGAGCGATTTGGAATACGAGTTCCAGATAGCCAATACAAACCGCTCGCTTAACCCCGCGATGGAAACCGTTTTTTTAATGCCAAGCGCGAAATATACTTACCTGACTTCCACAATCGTCCGCGAAGTTTATTGCCACGGCGGGCGCTTGAAAGACAGCGTGCCCCCGCACGTTGAGCGCGGGCTTATTGAGTTTTATAAAAAACGCCGGCCGTAATTGCAATATAGAAATGCCGCACTAAAATCCCCGCATATTAAATACGCGGGGATTTTTGCGTTTACCCTCTTGCGTAAGGCAGGATTAGTTTAGTATATAATTATGTGGGCCTATTACTAAACCCACGAGGAGAAACAAATGAACATCAACAAAAAAGCTTTTACACTAATTGAATTATTAGTGGTTGTTTTGATAATCGGCATACTGGCCGCCATTGCCTGGCCTAAATATCAGGTGGCTGTCATGAGAAGTAAAATTATAAGCGCGTTGCCTTTACTCAAGGCTGTTGCGGCTGCGCAGGAAAGATACAAACTTGCAACGGGCTCTTATTCATACGGTGCTGATTTGGATATTACTATTCCCGGATGTTCAGGGAATGCATGTCAGATAGGAGATAATAGCTTATCTCTAAATGCCAAGACTAATGTTGGACGAATATCCTTCATCTTTGGCCGGGGTATCAACCCTTGTTATATTTCATATTTTCTTATAGAAGGCGGTAGTATTGGTGGTGTAGAAGTAATGCCAGGTGATATACTCTGCTATGACCACGACACCCCCCCTCCTCTACACCCCGATAGAAAACCAAATAGCACCTTTGCGAAGGCCTGCATGTCCTTCTCTCCTATAGCTAGTGAAATTTTTGCTGGCACCCGCTGGGGGTTTCTTATAAGAGGTTTTTGAGCATATCGGCATTACCAGCTGTTTATTCTGCCCCCATTGGGCGTAGCGGTCCTCTTTACTTTTTCTTTCTTCCCCCTTTGGGGGAAGTGGCCCACGGCGCAGCGAAGACGAGCGACGCGGCAAGCACATTCAATAAATTCCTCGCCCCTGTGGGGGAGAGGAAGCGAGCATAGCGAGCAGGAGAGGGGATATTTTCTTTATTCGCTTCTGCTAAAACTTTTTAGCTTAGTTTAATAATACACCCCCACCCGCTCACTGCGTTCGCTGCCCTCCCCCGCAAGCGGGAGAGGGTAAAGAAAAAGAGGCCTCCCTCGCAAACGGTAGGGGAAAATGATAGAAGCCTCCACAAAGCGGGAGAAGAAAATTTCCACCCTAACCCTCTCCCGTCGAGGGAGTGGGGATCTGTTCTTCAGCACTTCCTTAATTCCCCTCCATTGGAGGGGTGGAATGCGAAGCATGACGGGGTGGTCAAGAGAGGGCTTTTTTTCTCGCCCTCTCCCTTTATGATGGGAGAGGGTCGGGGTGAGGGTGGAAGGAGCAATAAATATTTTGATTGTCATTCCCGAAGGCCGTAATCGGGAATCTGAAAAAGGCCGGATGCCCGATAAAGACATTCGGGCATGACAATGGAGGAATGGTTTACTTTTTCATTTTACAACTACAACAGCCATTCCCCTCCACCCCCCGCCTTTGCTTCGCCCGTCTTCGCTACGCTACGCCGTGGCTCGCTATGGCGGGGTACTCCTCCCAAAGGGAGGAGAATAAATAAGAATGTCCGGTATGACCCTAGTTGGCAGAGAAGTAAAAAGAAAAATTAAGATTTTTTTGCCGCTTTTTCCTGCTGTTTTATTTCGCGCCAGCGGGCGAGGGCTTCCTCCGGCGTGGCGGCTTTCGCGCCGGCAAAAACGTGCGGGTGGCGGCGTATGAGTTTTTGGTTTATGCCGTCAATAACTCCGGCCAGCGTAAAACGCCCCTGCTCCTCCGCAATCGCGCTGTGGAAAACAACCTGCAAAAGCAAATCGCCCAGTTCTTCTTTTAAATTTTCGTCGTCTTTGGCCTCAATCGCGTCAATGACTTCCTGCGCTTCCTCGCGCAGGCATTTTATAAGGCTTTCGTGAGTCTGGGCTTTATCCCACTTGCAGCCTTCGGGGCCGCGCAGCGCGGCCATGGTTTTTATAAATTCTTGAAGTTTCTGGGCGGCGTCATTATTTGTTTCCATTTTTAATCCCCGGTAATTTTTATTATTTTTGCGTTTTTGCCTTTGATTTGCAGATACTCAAAACCGCCGGCGAAAACATTTTTCATATCCGCGTCAACGGCGGTTATTTTGCGGCTGTCGCTTACCGTAATCCGCGGCACCACGGTATGCCCCACTATCTGCCTGAACGGGCAGCCGCCGTGCGCGGCGAGCAGTGCTGAAAGGTCTTCCCAGAAAATCCCGCCAAAACTGTCCGCCCCGCCGCGCCTGCGGCTTACGTTAAAAATCGGGTGTTTATAATTGCCGGAGTTTACGGCTTCTTTGAAAATTTTGTTTATAAGCGCGGCGGTATTGGCGCAGGTCGGTTTTTGGGGGGCAAGTTCCAGTTTGAGCGTTTCGTAAAGCCCGTCGCACACGCCCGCGTGCGTGAACAAAAAACCGCCGCGGCAGTAAGCCGCCCGCCACGCGCCGGATAAAATACCTTGTATTAATTTGGTGCGGAAGGGCTCTATCTGATAATGCGGCAGCGAAGTTATAAAATAATTTTTGCGCAGGATTTCCAGCTCGTGATTGCCGATAAGCCTTATAATGTCCCCGCCGGCCGCGCGCGCCGCGGGCTGCAGCAGGTCAAGCAGTTTGTCAATTTGCAGCGGGTCGGGCCCGCGGTCCAGTATATCGCCGAGCTGGATAAAAACCGTACGCCCGCCGGTCCAGTTAAGTTCGGCGTCCATGAGGCCCGCGTGTATAAGCACCGCGGCGAAGGAATGGTATTGCCCGTGCGCGTCGCCCGCGGCCACCGCGGGGCGCATAGTTTTTGTGGCCATACGCTATATTATATTAATATAATTAATATATGGGAAATATTTTTAGTAAATTCGGCCGCGCGCGCCGGCATATTGAAAAAATTATCGGCCGCGCAAACGTGCATTGCGACGCTGTAAGTCTTGCGCTCAACAGTTTTGACGGCGCGCCCGCGCGCGCGCTGCCGCATGCCGTGCTTGATATCCCCGACGCCGCGCGCCTGCAGCAGGTCATAAAAACTTTATACGAATTCGGCGTGCCTTATGTGCCGCGCACGGCGGGCACCAATCACGACGGCGGCGCTGTGCCGCTTAAAGGCGGCGCGGTGCTGAACCTGAGCGCTTTGGATAAAATTACTCTGATAAATACGGAGCAAGGCTGGGCGGAGGTTGAGCCCGGTGTCGTAAACCAGCGTTTGCAGGACGCGCTTTTGCCGCTGGGTTTTTTTTACGCGCCCGACCCCGCCAGCATGGTTTTCAGCACTATTGGCGGCAATGCCGCGCTTAATGCCGGCGGCGCGAAGACATTGAAATACGGCTCTACCGCGGCAAATATACTGGCGGCGGAAGTTATTACGCCGCAGGGTGAGATACTAAATCTTTCCAAAGCCGATAACGGGCCGGATTTGACGGCTTTGCTGACCAGAAGCGAAGGCACGCTTTGCGTCATAACCAGACTGCGCGTCAAAATACTGCCGCGTCCGAAAAATCTGAAAACTTTTAAGGCTTATTTCGCCTCGCTTGAAAATACCATGAACGGCGTGCGCGATATTATTGCCGCCGGCATACTGCCCGCCGCGCTTGAAGCCATGGATAAAACCACCATGGACGCTACGCAAACCCCGTATCCCGCCGGCGCGGAAGCGCTGCTTATAATTGAGCTGGACTCCGACGAAAAAACCGCGGCAAAGCAGGAGCTGGAAATAATGCAGATTCTGGCAAATAACAAAGCCGTGACAATTGAAACCGCAGATGACGAAGCCGCGCGCCGGAAGCTTTGGGCCGGCCGCAGGGCGGCGGCGTCCTCACTGGCCAGGCTTGCGCCGAATTTGCTCTCGCTTGACAGCGCTTTTGCGCGCTCATCGCTGCCGGAATCTATCAAAAAAATACGCGGGATTTTTGCCAAATACAATGTGCGCGCTGGTATGGTCTTCCACGCGGGGGACGGCAATGTTCACCCCAATATAGTCTTTGATGAAACCAATTTATTTGAAGCCGCGCAGGTAAAAAAAGCCGTGAAGGAAATACATATGCTTACCGCGCAGGCCGGCGGCAGCATCAGCGGGGAGCATGGTATCGGCATAGAAAAGCGCGCGGCCATGGCCTTTATGTTTGACGAAGCGGCCCTGGGCCTTATGCGTAAAATCAAGGCGGCGTTTGACCCTGAAAATCTGGCTAACCCCGATAAAATCCTGCCCATAGCCACGCGCGGCGCACCGCGGGCCGCGCCGCAGTATTTATGTGATATCATAGAACGGATTAAGCAGAACCGCGCCGCGGGCCGCGCGATGATAATAACCGGCCTGGGCACCAAATTTAAAACCCGCGGACGCGATAAAGCGGCGCTCAGCTCCGCCGGCCTAAATCAGGTTCTTGATATTGATAAAGTAAATTATACAGTGACGGCGCAGGCCGGCTGCGCGCTGAAAGATATAGCCGCGCTGCTTGCCGAGCGCGGCATGTATCTGCCCGTGCCGGCCGCGCGCGGCAGCATAGGCGGCGCGTTTGCCGCCAAAACTTTTGCTGATTTTGCAGATTATATAACGGGCATTGATTTCCTGCTGCCGGACGGCGTTTTCATATCGCTGGGCGGTAAGCACGTTAAAAATTCCGCAGGTTATGACTTGCCCAGGCTGCTGCACGGCAGCATGGGCGCGTATGCGTTCATAACCGCGCTTACGGTCAGGACTTTTGCCGCGCCCGCGCCGAAAGCCGCGCAAAGGAAATTTGAGTTTTTCAGACCGTGCGCGCAGGCTGCGCTTATAAAAAAAGTTTTTGACTCGGATAATCTTTTCAATCCTTTTGTCTTCGGTGGCGCGCAATGAAAATAAATTTTGATAAAACGCAGCCTTTCATGCCCGCGCCCACGCAGGGCCCGGGCCGCAAATTTATTTATAATGTTCTGCGCGGCCCGCTGCCGCCGGAAGAAAGTTCAAGATTGTGCAACCGCTGCGGCGCGTGCGCTCAGGCCTGCCCCGTATATAAAATCCAGAAGCGCGAGCCCGCCTCTCCGCGCGGGCGCCACCAGCTGCTGCGCTTTCTGCTGGGCAGGCAATTTGCCGCCGGCACCAAAAAAGCAGATATACTGCGCCCCGCGCAAAGCTGCATAATGTGCGGGCAATGCACAGCGGCCTGCTCCGTGCTGGCGCCAACGGCGGCGCATATGGCGTGGCTCAAATACGCGCTGGGTTTTTGCGGCGGCGGTTTTTGGCGCGGGCTGTGGTCAAAAATTGTTTATAAATTTAATAAACCCGCTTATACGCCGCCTCAGGGCGCGCAGATAACGGCTTTCTATATGCCCGCGGCCGGCGGCTCGGCGCATTATGCGGCAAGCCTTCGCATTATCGGCAAAGAACACCGCGGCGCGGAAATTATGGACGAGGGCCTGCTGCTTGGCCGCGCTACGCTTATGCAGGGTGCGGCGGCCGCGGCAAAAATACTTGATAAAATAAAAGCGCGCTATGAGGCATTGCTCTGCCCGCAGCCACCGCCGATAATAACCGACGACATCGCAAATTACCGCGCGCTTAAACTCTCAACGGAGATTGATGAAAAATACCAAAATATTGCCGCAGCCGCGCGTTTTATAACCGATTATATGCCGCCTGTGAAACCGCCCGCCCGCACCGGCGCGGGCCGCAGAATTGCGGTGCAGGATAACAATCTTCTTTTCTGCGGCGATGAAATTGCGCGGCGCGCAAGGGAACTTTTCATTTGCCCACGTGCGGATTTTTTGCTAGAGTTAAATCAAAGCCCGGGCAGCGCCGGTCTTTTGGCTTACGGCGCGCAGCATGCGGACTTGCAACAGCTCAAGCGCGCTTTTGCCGCGGCCTGCGCCGCGCGGCGGCTTGAGACTCTTATAGTATTTTCATCTGCGGAAGAGAAATTTTTTAATATGCTTTTTAAATCTTATTATCCTTATGCGAAAGCCGTGCATATAACCGCCGCGGCGGAGTATTTTTATGAAAAATGAAAAACTAAGCGCGCAGCGGCAGCTTGATATGCTGGTTGACTTCGGCCGCTGTCTGGCGAGCGAAACGCATTTTGACAAGCTGCTCGCCCTGACGGCCAAGCAGATAAGCAAAATAATCGGCGCGCGGCACTGTTTTATTTTTATCAGGGACGAAAAACACGGGGAGCTGTGCTCCAAAATCGCGCGCGGCAAAGGGCTCAAATATACCGAAGTCCACCTGCCGGCCGGCGGCGACAGCATCGCAGCGCTCGTGGCCAGGACGGGCGAAACCGTAAATATCCGCGACGCGTATAATGACCCGCGTTTTGCAAAAGGGCTGGATTTGATTACCGGATTTAAGACCGAAACCGTGCTCGCCGTGCCGCTGCTCAACAGGGAAGGGCGCGTGATAGGCGTCTTCCAGCTGAACAATAAAGAAAACGGCGCGGCTTTTGACAAAAACGACGAAGGCCTTCTGCGCCTGCTTTCAAACCTTGCCAGCGGCAATATAGAAATCGCCGCGCTTTACGAGGACGTAAAATTTTCCAATACCGAAATTATTTACCGTCTGGCCATAACGTCGGAATTCCGCGACCAGAACGACACCAAAATCCACCTGCGCAATATCTCCGAAAACAGCTACCGCATCGCGCGCGCCATGGGCCTGGGGGAGCAGGCTTCCGTAATCATCAAAGACGCCAGCCTGCTGCACGATATCGGCAAAGTGGCGATACCGGATTATATACTGCTAAAACCCGGCAAACTTTCCGAGGAAGAATACGAACTTATGAAAGCCCATACCTTATACGGCGGCAGAATTTTGCAGGGTTCAAAATCAAAAGTGCTCAGGGCCGCGCACAAAATGAGCCTTTACCACCACGAGCGCTGGGACGGCAGCGGCTATCCCGCCGGCTTGAAGGGCGCGGCCATACCGCTGGAGGCGCGCATAGTCGCCGCGGCGGACGTTTTTGACGCGCTCTGTATGCGCCGCATTTATAAACCCTCGTGGAAGATAAGCGAAGCCTATCAATACATGATTGAGCGCAGCGGCATAGATTTTGACCCCGAAGTAATAGAGGCTTTTAAAGCCTCTTTCAACCAGATTAAAATGTTTTATGCCGGCGCGGGTACGCGCCGCCAGTAAAAGGAGCTGACAAACATGCTGAAAAACAAAAAAGGGTTCAACCTTGTTGAACTTACGGTGACAACGCTTATAATGGCCATACTCGCGGCGATAGCCCTGCCTTATTACCGCAGCGCGGTGGAGCGCAGCAAGATAGTAACGAATCTGAGCGTGCTCAAAGCATTGCAGGACGCGGTTGTACAGTACTATCCGCAGGATAATGAATTCCCCACGAGGCTGAGCCAGCTGCATGTGGGAGTGCCCAGGAGTAATGATAGCGGTAATGATGGCGGGTGGGTATATAGCGGCCTGCAAGTAAGAAAAGAAAAAAGAGGCGAAGTCTACACCATCGTACTGGACACCGTCCAGAGGAGAATATCCCTTGAGTGTTTTCAAGCCGGCAGCAGCGACTATAGAATTGACTTTCATTTTGTAATCAATGCCTCCGGCCTTGCGCCGGCCGCGAAGACTTTTACCGTTACCTCCGGTAACCCCGGCAGGATAAGAGCGCTGAACAGGGCGGCCGCTTCCGCCGGCTGGCGGAACACCGCTCCAAATGTCTACAGCCTAGATTGAGCGCGCCTTCTTATGCCGGTTTTGAAGAAAATCTGCGCCGCGCTTTTGCTTCTGCCGCTTGCGGCGGCAGGTTTTTGCACTGCGGTCAATATCTATCACACCGGTGATACGCACGGTTATTATTATGCGCGGCCGGACGGCGGCGGCAGCTTTGCGCTGCTGGCCGCTTATCTGCGCGCGGAAAATGCCCCGTGCCGGCTTTTGCTGGACTCCGGGGATTTTACCTCAGGCACTTACGAAGCAGAGCGGACAAAAGGCCTGCTTTCCGTGCGTCTTATGAATATGCTGGGCTATAATGCGGCCGCAATAGGTAATCACGAGGGTGATTTCGGCCGGGCCGTGCTTGAAGCCAATATCGCGGCTGCGGATTTTGATATGCTCGCGGCCAATATGCGCGGCGCTGGTGTGCCCGCAAAAGTGCAGGCTTACAAAATTTACGAAGTCTGCGGCAAAAAAATAGCGGTTATCGGCATAGCCAAAGACCCGATGCTTTCGTCGGCCGGCATAAAGACCGGCGCGGATATAACCGCGCTCAAAACCGCGCTGGCCGCGGCCAAAGAGCAAAAGCCCGACGCGGTAATACTGCTTGCGCATACTTCAGCCGAGGATGAGCGTGATAAAAAAGCCCGCAATTTCGCCGCGGCCGCCGCAAAAGCCGGCGGCATTGATATAATGCTGGGTGGCCACGTGCATAAAATTGTGCAGAATAAAAAAATCAAAAACACGGTTTTTGTAGAAAGCGGCGCGGAGCTTAAAGGTTTCAGCAAAGTTGTTCTGGATTTTGACGACAAAAACGGGCGGCTTGCTTCCGCACGGTCGCGGTATATTGAACTTAAGGCGGGCAAATACGCGCCCGATTCTGCCGTTGCCGCCTATGCCGCAAAATTTCACGCCGCGGATTTGGATAAAGTTCTGGCAAAGGCTTTAAAAGACATTCCAAACCGGCCGACGGGCGGCCTCGGTGATATGGATACCCCAATGGGCAATTTATTTACCGATATTATGCGCGCGCAAACCGGCGCGGATATAGCCCTGCACGGAAATTTGCGCGCGGGCATTCCCAAAGGTCCGGTTACAAAAAGGCTGCTGTTTGAAATATATCCCTTCCCCAGCCGCATTATTATCGTCAAAACAAACGGCGCGTTTATAAAGAGATTTCTTTTGAAAACTTTAAAGAATGACCGCAGCCAGTTCAGCCACAGCGGGCTCAGCGTCAAATACGCTTTCGTCAATAAAAAGACGCGCCTGCTTGAAGTTCTCATAAACGGCAAACCGCTGGACGACGACAAAACCTATTCCGTCGCCGTAAGCGATTTTACGGCCGGCGGGCAGGGCGCGGCGGGATATATGTTCAAAAGGCTGCCGGACAAAAAGAATTACGGGAATAAAACGCTCGGCGGATTTTTTGCCGAATATTTTGAGCGCAACCCCGCCGATATAATGCCGCCCCAAACCGGCAGAATACAAATTGTAAAGGAGACTGACAAATGACAAAAAAATTACTGATTGCGGTTTTCGCGTTTTTATCCGCGCTGCCCGCTTTTTGCGAGGTAATAAATATTTATCACACCAGCGATACGCACGGGTTTTACTTCCCGCGGGAAGTCAAAGGCAGGCGCATCGGCGGCTTTGCGGCTTTGGCCGCGCTGCTCGCGCGCGACGGCGGGCCGCGTTTGCTTTTGGACTCCGGCGACTGGACTTCCGGCACGGCCGAAGCTAAAGATAGCAAAGGCCTGCTCTCCGTCCAGTTCATGAATATGCTTGGGTATAATGCCGCCACAATCGGCAATCACGAGCTGGATTTTGAGGAAGACGCCATGCTTAAAAATATTGAACGCGCAAAATTTGATATACTCGCCGCCAATATTTACGACGTCAGGCTCAAAGGCTTGCCCGCGCATGTGAAGCCTTTCAAAATTTATATGGCCGGCGGCAGGAAAATCGCGGTAATAGGCATTGCGAAGGATTTCGGCACCGACCAGAAACGTTTCAGAATATCAAAAGACAGAAAGGCTTTAAAGAACGCCCTGCGCCGTCTGGCCCCGCTTCAGCCGGATGCCGTTGTGTTGCTTGACCATAATTCCATTGACGACGATAGACACAGCGATCCTGCCTCCCCTGCCGCGCTTATCAAAGGCATAGGCGGCATTGATTTGGTATTGGGCGGTCACATGCACAAAATAATACAGAACGCGGTTATTGACGGTGTTGTTTTTGTTGAAAGCGGCATAGCTCTGGACGGCGTGAGCAAAATATCGCTGGATTTTGAGGATAATGGCGGCGGACTCAAATCAATAAAATCCGAATATATAGAACTTGACACCGGCAAAACCGGCGAGGATTTTTACGTCAAAGAATTTGCCGAGGCCAACCGCCACAAAGCGTTGGATGCCGTAATATCCAAAGCAAACGAAACTATTTTTAAATACCTGCCCGAAGCTCCTGCGGATTCCCCGAAAACGGCCAAACAGCTGGATTCCCCGCTGGCGGATATTTTTGCCGACCTGATCAAAGAATACGCGGCCGCGGATATCGGAGTTCTCAACACCGGCGCTATCCGCAAAGACCTGCCGCGGGGCCCTATAACCAAAAGGCTGGTTTCTGAAATATCGCCCTTCCCCGATAAAATTATGACTGTGGAAGTCAACGGCGATTTCCTCAAAAAACTGGTGCGCGATTCTTTAAAAGGCGGCAAAAGTTTGTTTCAGTATTCGGCCAATATGCGGGTCAGATATATAATGAAAGGCAAAAAGAAGCCGCAGGATATTGAAATAACAATCAACGGCGAGACGCTTGACGGCAAGAAAATGTATTCCCTCGCGCTGCGCGATTATATCGCGCTCGGCAACAGCGAGGGTTATATGTTCAAAAAAATAACAAACAGGAAGCCCGCGGGCGATAAAACCTTCACGGATTTGTTTTTGGATTACCTGCAAAAGAATCCACAGGGTATAAAAGGCGCGCAAACGGGCAGGATAATAATGGATTAAACAGATGGGCAGAATATCTTTTATAATCTGCGCGCTGATGATTTTGGGCGCGTGCACCAAACCGGCCGGCTTGGCGCTTACCGTATATCACACAAACGATATACAGGGTTTTTACTGGGCGCGCCCCGCCAGCGAAAACGGCAATAAAGAAACCGGCGGCCTGCCGGTCTTTAAAGAAATGCTTGATAAGCAGCCCGCCGGGTTTTTCTTGTTTGATTCCGGCGACAGCTTTTCTAAAACGCAGGAGGGCCAGCTTGGCAAACTGGAAGGCGCGGTAAAGCTGATGAATCTGCTTAAATATACAGCCGTCACTTTAAGCGCGGATGATTTTGCGCTCGGCTGGGATAATATGGAAGCCGCGCTGGCCGGCGCGGATTTCGCGGTGGTCGTCTCAAATATCCAAAATGCCGACGGCGGCCAGCCGGAACATATAAAAAAATATATATTTCTGGAGAGTGGCGGCCTTAAGACCGCGGTTTTGGGGCTCGCTTCAAAAAAGGCCTTCCCAAGGATACAGCGCAATGCGGGCCTTAAAGTCAGCGACGAGCTTGAAACTTTAAAAACACTTATCCCGCTCGTTCAGGAGGAAGGCGCCGATTTCATAATCCTTCTCAGCAGCCTGGGTTTTGAGCTTGAGGACGGCAAAAAACCGGACGACAAAACCATTGCGGAAGAATTCCCCGAAATCAATTTAATCCTGGGCGGCAACAGCAGCGTTTCGCCCGCGGGCGCGGAGCGGATTTCAAATACTCATATCACGCGCGCAAAGCCTATGCTCTTTGAAGCGGAGAAAATTACAATCCCCTTCAATGCCAAAAAGCAGCCCGCGGCTTTTAATTACGAACAAATTCTGCTTGATAAAGAAACTTACGGCGAAGACGAAGAAGCCGCAGCAATGGTCGCCGCCGGCCGCGCGGCCGTCCAAAAAATAACGGGCCGCAGAATTACTACGCTGCCCCTTGCGCTGGAAAGTTACGGCGATAAACCCTCCCCGCTGGGCGTTTACGCGGCGGGATGCCTTAAACGCTGGGCTTCACACGATATCGGCCTGATAAATTCCGATTTATTTTTGCAGGGCTTTGCCGCGGGTACGCTGACGGAGGCGGATTTGCTCAACGCAATACCGTTTAACGACAGGGTTATGCTTGTCAAAATGCGCGGGGACGAAATTAAAAACGCGCTTGAGCACACCATAGAAGCAAAAAACAATTGGCCCCAGACGGCTGGCATAGCTGTGGATTACGACCCCGCCGCACCCTTCGGCGGCCGCATCAAAAAAATAACCGTTAACGGCGCGCCGCTCAGGAACGGTGCTTTATATTCAATCGCCGCATCGGATCATATTATGGCCGGCGGCTTCGGCCATAATGAATTTATAAACGCATATGAATTTAAGAATACCGACAGGACGGTGCGCGATATTTTGAAATGGTGCCTCTACCGCCAAAAGGAATTTGCCGCGCCGCAGCTTAACCAGTGGAAACAGGGCCAATAGATATGCGGGATTTTATCCGCCCGCTTAAAATAGGCGCGGTTGAATGCCCGTCAAATCTCATCCTTGCGCCGATGGCGGGCATAACCGACGCGCCTTTCCGCATTTTGTGCCGCGAGGGCGGGGCGGGCCTTGTCTGCGCGGAAATGGTTTCTGCAAACGCGCTAAAAGTTGAAAGCCAGAAAAGCCTCAAAATGCTGCGCGTAAACGCGGGTGAGCGGCCGCTTTCCATGCAAATCTTCGGCGGGGACGCGCAGACCATAGCGCTTGCGGCCAAACTCGCGCAGCAAAGCGGCGCGGATATTATAGACATAAACGCGGGCTGCCCGGTAAAAAAAGTAAATAAAGCCGGCGCGGGCTGCGTGCTTATGAAGGAACCGGCAAAACTGGGTCAAATCATTGCCGCCGCGGTCACAAGCGTAAGCGTGCCGGTAACGCTTAAAACAAGGATATCGCTTACGCGCGGCGAAGTTTTGGGCCCTTTGCTGTGCCGCATAGCGCAGGACAGCGGCGCCGCGGCCGTAACCATACACGCGCGGGCGGCGGCGGATGTGCACAGCGGCCCGCCCGATCTTAAAGCTTTGGAAGACTGCTGCAAAGCGGTAAGTATCCCTATAATCGGCAACGGCGGCATTGTTGACGCGAAAAGCGCGCGGGCCGCGTTTGAAACCGGCTGCGCCGGCATTATGATAGGCCGCGCGGCGGTCGGCAATCCTTTTATCTTCAGCCAGCTGGCCGGCTGCGCGCCCGCGGGCGCGCGGGATAAAATAATTTTGTTCCGCCGGCTGGTTGAAGAAAACGTAAAACTCTACGGCCAGCGCACGGGCATAAACCGCAGCAAAAAGACCGTGGGCTACTGGGTGCGCGGTTTTGAAAACGCCGCCGCGCTGCGCGAGTCGCTGGTGCGCGCGCAAAGCCTAGCGGAAGTCATATCCATACTGTCCGAAGTTTGTAATCCCAAAAGTTTATAGGCCCAAAGACCTATACATAAAATAGGTCATTGGGCCCTTGCGCGAATATATTCGAAAATGTATTGTATAAATATAAGGTAAGGCGTTTATTAAAATGAGGAGGCATATCATGAAGAAGTTATTGATGGCAGTAATAATATTAAGTATTTTTTCGGGCATGGCGGCTGCCCAGGAAAAGACTGGGAATAGAAAGCGTATAGATAGAGAATTATTGACTATTTCTGCGTTTGCACTGGGTTTGCAAATGCTTCCAGAAGTGAATAAAGCCATAATTCAAAAAATAAAAGAAAAAAAAGAAGCAGCGGTATCGCAAGCAGATATTGATACGCTGGCGCAGGATAATCCTGAATTCGTTGAAATAGAAAGCCTTTATACGGATATAAAGGAATCCTGGCCGGCTGTCAGAGAAAAGATAGCCAATCAAAAAGAGGGCGAAGAGTCTTTTATATTTCAGCACTTTACCGGCACTATGGATAAATATATGGCGCTGGCGGGCCTTGTTAAGAAATTTAGCCCCGAAGAAACCGCTGCTGAAGAAAATGCTCCAGTTTCAAGACGCAGTGTAGCTGATTCTAATGGCGCTCCTACTGGCAATACTGAAAAAAATTCTCTAGTTTCAAGCCGCCTTGTAGTAGTTACGACATCTCGCCCAATAGAAACTGATCCGTTGCTTATCAAAAAAGGCTTAGCTGTTGACTATCTTAAAAAGCTGGCAAAACTGATTGACGAGCCTTTTGAGGTAAAATGGTCCAAGGAGCCTTTTATTACCAGTCAGTTCATTGACATGAAGCAAGGCATATTCTCGCTCTCTCTGAATTACATGGACCAGCTTGATGATTTTGCCAGTGCGCTCAGGAAGTATAAGAAATTCTCGTTAAGAACGAAATAATATAATACCGTATTGAATAAAAACTCCCCGCGGTTTTTTGCCGCGGGGAGTTTTTTGTATCCTTAAAACCACGCGCTAGGCGCGTGGTTCAGTGAAGGTTTCACCGATGAGGAAGATAAAAAAACTCCTTTTGGTATAGAATGTAAATTGCAGCAGTCAGGCTGCAAA
>JAISDW010000014.1 GCA_031264445.1 Elusimicrobiota bacterium | reverse complement strand
CTTGCCATGGGCGGCCTGCTGAAGGAGCGGCAAAAGCAAATCCTGGCCAGTAGCGTGCAAAAAGCGCAGGAGCGCGTGCAAAACAGTCTGGTCAGTATTTTTAATCAGGAAAGGCCTTTCCTTGACTATTTTAAGGAAGCCAGTTTCCCCGTGCCACAGCTGATTTTGCACGTGGCGGAATACGTTTTAAACGAGCAGCTCAAAAAAGAGATCAAAAAAGACGTTCTGGACGAAGCCAGAATAAAGCGCGTTTTGGAAGAGCTTAAAAACATCGGCGGCAAAACATACGGGGATATTCTGAAAAATATGCTCACAAAACGCCTCAGCCTGCTTATGGACGATTACGCGGCCGACGCCGCCGATACCGCCAAAGCGGCAAAAACGGCATCTTTCCTGACGGCGGCCAAAAAGCTGGCCCTGCCTGTGGATACCTATAAACCCGGCAATATTTTTTACGCGCTGCTGCGGGATATGCCGGCGGATTCGCGCGCAAGCGCGGCCGTAAAAAATCTTTGCATCGCGCTGGACATTGATTCTAATAATTAATAAGGAGATGTAAAATATGCCTAACCCATCGCTACCGCGTCAGCACGGCAAACGCCAGGACCCGCGGGAAAGAACAAAAAATTTTGACGAAGTCGCCCAGGGCTTGGGCAAAGAAGAAGCATTGCTTGAAGCGCAGCGCTGCCTCAACTGCAAAAACCCGAAGTGCGAGGCGGCCTGCCCCGTCAACGTGAAAATACCGGAATTTATTGCACTGCTGCTGAAAGACGATTTGAAAGGCGCGGCCTCCAAAATAATGGAAACCAGCCTTCTGCCGGCGATTTGCGGCCGCGTCTGCCCGCAGGAAAATCATTGTCAGGGCGCGTGCGTGCTTAAGGAGAAATTTGGTCCCGTCTCCATAGGTCTTTTGGAAAGATATACGGCCGACGCAGCGCGCGGGGCCGGCCTGCTTGCGCCGCCCAAACCCGCGGCGGAAACCGGGTTAAAAATAGCATGCATAGGCTCTGGGCCGTCGTCGCTTTCCTGCGCGGCGGAGCTGCGGCGCGCCGGCCATACGGTGGTTATTTTTGAGGCTTTGCATGATTTCGGCGGCGTGCTGCGCTACGGCATACCTTCTTTCCGCCTGCCGCGCGCGGTAATCCCCGCCGAAGTGCAGACCGTAAAAGAGATGGGCGTAAAATTTATCAATGATACTTTGGCCGGCCCGTCTTTAAGCATCGAAGAACTGCTGAAGGAATACGACGCCGTTTATATCGGCAGCGGCGCGGGGCTGCCCACAATGGCGGATATCCCGGGCGAAAACGCCCTCGGCGTTTACAGCGCCAATGAGTTCCTCACGCGCATCAATCTTATGGAGGCGTATAACTTCCCGCATACCGCCACGCCGGTGCGCGCGGGCAAAGACATAATAGTTCTCGGCGGCGGCAACAGCGCGATGGACGCCGCGCGCTGCGCCGCGCGCCTGGGTCCGCAAAGCGTGCGCGTGGTTTACCGCCGTTCGCGCGACGAGATGCCCGCCCGCGCGGAAGAGGTTGAAAACGCGATGGAAGAAGGCGTGGTTTTTGACTTCCTCACCATGCAGAAAGAAATTATGACCGACGAAAACGGCCGCGTGAAAGGCCTCAAATGCCTTAAAGCCCGTCTGGGCGAGCCGGACGAAAAAGGCCGCCGCAAACCCGTTATTGTGGAAGGCTCGGATTTTATTATCCCTGCCGATACCGTAATCGTCGCGATAGGGCAGAAGCCGAACCCCGTTATACCGCGCTCCACTCCGGTTTTAAAAATGACCGCGCACGGCACCATAGCGCAGGACGAAAACGGCGCCACAAGCATACCGGGCGTTTTCTGCGGGGGCGATATTGCGCGCGGCGGCGCCACCGTGCTGCTGGCCATGAAAGACGGCATAACCGCCGCGCACAGAATCAACAAATATCTGCACGGAAAAATCAAGGATATAAAATGAAATTGACTGTCCTCGTTGACAACAATACCATTATAGACAGGTATTTTTTGGCGGAGCCCGCGCTTTCTTTTTATATAGAGGATTGCGGTAAAAAAATCCTCTTTGACGCAGGATACAGCGATGTATTTATAAAAAATGCCGAAAAGCTGAATATTGATTTGTGTAATTTAGATTTTGTTATATTATCTCACGGGCATTCAGACCATACGCGGGGACTGGAATATTTAATAGACATATACAAAAAGAAAAAACACAGCAAACCGGCTCTGATTGCCCATCCGCGTATATTTCATAAGAAGGAATTTAAAGGCGAAAACATAGGCATTAAAACTAAATCCGGAGTTCTTAAGAAATATTTTAATATTTCTTTGTCTGCCAGTCCGGTAAAACTCACAAAAAATCTAAATTTCCTGGGGGAAATACCGCGAACAAACAGCTTTGAAACAAGCTCTATCGGTGGCGATGCTCTTACCGATGATACCGCTTTAGTTTACCAAACGCAAAAAGGATTGACAATTATCACAGGCTGCTCGCATTCCGGTATATGTAATATATCCGAACACGCAAAAAAATTATTTAAAAATAAAAAAATTGATAAAATAATCGGAGGGCTTCACCTGCTGGCACCGCGGGATAATCTACTTGCAAAAACAGTAAATTATCTTGTGAAACAAAAACTTACAAAGCTGTATCCTTGCCACTGCGTTGATTTAAAATCAAAAGTAGCACTTACAAAAAAAATTATTACTGAAGAAATAGGCTCGGGTTCAATCTTAAAATTCTAAATCAGGAAATTATATGACCAAAAATGAAATTATAAACAAGACCGATTTATCTGCATCAATAAGCGAGTTTGAAATTTACGCCCCGCTTATCGCGCGCTCTGCCAAAGCGGGCCAGTTTATTATACTGCGCCTCGGCGAAAAGGGCGAGCGCGTACCCGTCACCCTGGTTGACTGGGACGCGGATAAAGGCACGATAGCCGTCATAATACAGGCCGTTGGCAAAAGCACGGCGGACTTCAACGCTATGAAAAAAGGCGATAAATTTGACACTGTGGCCGGCCCGCTGGGCGCGCCCGTTGAAATAAAAAAATACGGCGTAGCGGCAGTTGTGGGCGGCGGCGTCGGCATTGCGGAGGTTTACCCCATAGCGCGCGCGCTTAAACAGGCCGGCAATCGCGTAATCAGCGTGCTGGGCGCGCGCAGCAAGGATTTGCTTATACTTGAAGAGCGCATGGCGCGCATGAGCGACGCTTTCGTAATCACTACCGACGACGGCAGCCACGGCCTAAAAGGTATGGTTACCGACGCCGTAAAAAGTCTTGTACGCCAGGGGGAAAAAATTGACGCCGGCTTCATAATAGGCCCCGTGCCAATGATGAAATTTACAGCCAAACTCATGAAAGAGCTCGGCATAAAACCTTATGCCAGCCTCAACCCCATAATGCTTGACGGCACCGGCATGTGCGGTTGCTGCCGCGTAATTGTTGACGGCAAAGTGCGCTTCGCCTGCGTTGACGGCCCCATGTTTGAGGCTTCAAATATTGATTTTGATAATTTAATGCTGCGCACCGGCGAGTATAAGCAGGAAGAAAAACTTGCGCTTGAGGGCCTCTCCAAAGACCATAAATGCAAAATCGGGCTGCATTAATGAAGCTGCCCGCGGGCAGGCCTTTAAATATAATGGAAGTCTGCGGCACGCACACGCACGCCATAGCAAAAAGCGGGCTGGCGCAGTTACTGAAAGACAAAGTAAATTTCATCAGCGGGCCGGGCTGCCCCGTGTGCGTAAGCGCGCAGAGCGATATTGACGCAATGATTTCGCTCGCCTTAAAACCTGACGTCATCATCGCGACTTTCGGCGATATGATGCGCGTGCCCGGAACAAAAATTTCGCTTCAGGGCGCGGCCGCCAAAGGTGCCGACATACGCATAGTTTACAATCCTTTGGACGCGGTCGCGCTTGCTCGCGAAAACAGCGGCAAAAAAATAGTGTTCCTAGCCGTGGGGTTTGAAACAACGGCCCCGCACGCCGCCGCGTGCGCGCTGGAAGCGGCGCGGCTTAAGCTCAAAAATTTTTATATTTACTGCTGCCTTAAAACAATCCCGCCCGCGCTTAAAATTATTTTAGACGAAAAAAACGATATTGACGCCTTTCTGCTGCCGGGCAATGTCAGTGTTATAACGGGCTATAAAATATTTGATTTTATTGCGCGCAAATATAAAAAACCGGCCGTAGTGGGCGGGTTCAGCGCGGCGGAAATTATGGAAGCGGTTGAAACGCTGCTGCGCGCGCAAAAGCCGTTGGTTGGCAATACGTATGCGTGGGCAAGCCCGCGCGGCAATATCGCGGCGCAAAAAATTATTGCCCGCGTTTTTAAACCTGTGGATGGCAAATGGCGCGGTTTCGGGCTCATAAAAAAATCCGCGCTGACGTTTAAAAGAGAATTCGCGCGGTTTGACGCGGCAAAAGTTTTCGGCATAAAACCGGCAAAAGAGCCGCCAACAAAATGCCGCTGCGCCTTAATTTTAAAAGGCAAAATCAAACCGTCGCAGTGCCCGTATTTCGGTAAAGCCTGCACGCCGCTGAAACCGCTGGGCCCGTGCATGGTATCGGCCGAGGGCGCGTGCGCCGCCTGCTATAATAATGGTCAATAGTAATAATAAAAATATCCGGTGGGAATTTCACCTTGTAAATCAAAAAATTTCTGGCAATATCCATTTGCCCCCGATTTATCACTGCGTGTTGAACAAGTTGTAAAAATAAAATAATAAAAACTTTAATTACCCCCTACGGCCCCGTCTTCGCTTCGCTGCGCCGCGGGCCACTTCCCCCAATGGGGGCAGAATTTAAAAAAACATGCTCGCCACCTCCTTTACAAAAAGAGGAAACAACCAAACCAGCCTGCAGGTTTTTTATCTTCAAAACAGGTAAAATAAAATTATGGAAAAAATAATGCTTTCGCACGGCGCGGGCGGGCAGCAAAGCGCGGCTTTTATCAAACGTATTATTTTGAAATACTTCGGCAATCCTGTGCTTAATAGTCTGGAGGACGCGGCGCTGCTCAAAAACACTCCGCCCGATATCGCTTTTACCACGGACAGTTTTGTTGTGGATCCCGTCTTTTTCCCTGGCGGTAATATCGGGGATTTGGCCGTCTGCGGCACGGTCAATGATTTGGCCGTGCGCGGCGCGCGGCCGAAATATATTTCCCTCTCGCTGATACTGGAAGAAGGCCTTGCGTTTGCGGACTTAAAGAAAATACTAGCCGCCGCCGCCGCGCGCGCCAAAGAAGCGGGCGTAACAGTAGCCTGCGGCGACACAAAAGTGGTTCCGCGCGGCAAATGCGATAAAATTTTCATCAATACCGCAGGTATAGGCCACATGCTGAAAAACGCCGCCATAAGCCCCGCGAATATCCGCGTCGGCGATATTGTCATAGCAAGCGGTGCGCTGGGGGGGCATTCGCTCGCCGTAATGAACGCGCGCCACAAACTCGGCATAAAAGCGGATTTAAAAACCGACAGCGCGCCTCTGAACAAAATGACCGCCGCGCTGATAGAAGCGCTGGGTCCGCGCGTCAAAGCCATGCGCGATATTACGCGCGGCGGGCTTTCCACCGTATTAAACGAGCTTGCCGGCAAACGCGCCGGATTTGAAATTGAGGAGCAAAAAATACCCGTGCTTCCCGCCGCGCGCGCGACCGCGGCTCTGTTGGGGCTGGATATTCTGGATATGGCGAACGAAGGCAGTATTGTCTGCGTGCTAAGCCCTGACGCGGCTGAAAGAGCGCTGCGGATAATGCGCGCTGATAAATACGGCAAAAACGCACAAATTATTGGCCGCGCGGTTGAAGGCGGCAAAGTGCTGCTGGCTACGGCTTTAGGCGTGCATCGCTTGTTGCGCCCGCCGCTGGGCGACGTGCTGCCCAGGATATGTTGACACGCCCGCGCGCAAAAATGCTCTCCTAATTTACTAAAATATTATAATATGAAAGGCAAATTTATCGTTTTTGAAGGGCCGGATCGCAGCGGCAAATCAACGCAGGCAAACCTGCTCAGCGGGTATTTGGAGCAAAAAGGTTTAGACGTGCTCCTCACGCGCGAGCCCGGGGGCGATTCCGTGGCAGAAGAAATCCGCAAAATCGTGCTTGACCCGGCTCATAAAGTTTCATCCATGGCCGAGCTTTTGCTGTACGAAGCCGCCCGCGCGCAGCATACGCAGCAGAAAATAATCCCCGCGCTGGAGGAAGGCAAAACTGTTATCTGCGAGCGCTACACAATGTCCTCCTGCGCGTACCAGGGCTATGGCCGCGGCATTGATATGGATATCATTAACAAACTTAACGATATCGCCACGCTGAACCTCAAGCCGGATTTGACGCTTGTCTTTTTAATGTCCGATAAATATTTTGCCGAGCGCGGGGAATATCTTTTCTCCGACCGGCTTGAGCGCGAGGACGAGGCCTTCCGCCACAAAATGCGCAAAGGCTACCGCGAGATTGCGGCCAAAACGCCAAACGCCGTCATAATAGACGCGGACAGGCCCGTGGCCGAAATACATAAAACCGTGCTGCATGAGCTTGTCAATTATTCCATTTTAGATGGCTGATAATCATAAATGAGTTTCAAAAAAATCCTGGGCCAGGATAAGGCCGTAAACACTTTAAAGGGCTTCATAAAATCCGGCCGCGTGCCGCGCGCGATGATTTTCGGCGGGCCGGCGGGCGTGGGCAAAGCTGCCGCCGCGCTGGAATTTGCAAAAACTCTCAACTGCCTTGACGCCGCATCCGCAGCCGCGCAGGATAACTGCGGCTTCTGCACAAACTGCAAACATATTGACGCCAAAACCCATCCGGATATTATATTCGCTGATTTCGCCTACCAGGCCGCCCTGCGCGGCGAGGAAGTTGAAAAACAGCAAACCCTGCGCGTTGACACCGTGCGCGCGCTTACGGCCGCCAGTCAGCAGCGCGCCGCGCTGGCAAAATGGAAAGTATATATCATAGATTCGGCCGAAAAGATGAACGACGAAGCCGCCAATGCCCTGCTGAAATTTATAGAAGAACCGCCGCAAAATACCGTGTGGATTTTAATCAGCGCAAAGCGCGAGGCCATGCTCGCCACAATCAAATCCCGCTGCCAGACGGTAAATTTCGCGCCTTTGGCGGCGGATATTATTGAAAACATTTTAAAAGATAATTTTGTTGAGGCCGCGCTTGCCGCGCGCGCGGCGGGGTATGCGGGCGGCTCCACCGCAAAAGCCATGCTCGCCGCGCAAACGCTGGGGGATTTCGCCGCGCTGCCAACTGGCGCGGCATTTGCGCCGGCGGCGGCTATGAGCCTTTCCAAAACTCTGGCGCGCGCACGCGTACAGGCCGCCTGCGCGCTTGATATGCTTGCCGTCGCCGCACACGGCCGGTGGATTGCCGCCGCGGACGCAAGCCGCCGCGCCGAGCTTGGCGGGCTGATGCAAAAACTCACTTTTTATAAACGCGCTTTAAACCGCAATA
>JAISDW010000013.1 GCA_031264445.1 Elusimicrobiota bacterium | reverse complement strand
TTATCGTCTGAGAAATAGCGGTTTTACCCTGATAGAATTACTTGTAGTTGTCCTCATTATCGGCATTTTGGCCGCTATTGCTTTGCCGCAATATTTGCGAACCATTGAAAAAAGCCGTTTTAGCGAAGCCGCCTTAAATATATCCTCGTTAAGCAAAACCTACGAGCAATATATGCTTATACACAGCGATTATCCTAAAGAAATTGCCGATTTGGATATACTTCCGCGAGGGACTTTCATAGGATCATTTAATTCTTCCTTAGCAATAGGTATCAGATTTTCCAATAATTACGGAACCGTGCTGCGCGCCGGTAATTTTGATTATGCTGTAAGCAAAGGTAAAGAAAACCCGGCTTGGTTTTCGGGCATACTGGCTTTGAAAAACAACGGTAAATACAAAGGGCAATGCGGTTTTATTTATTCGGCGCAAAAGAAAAAAATTTATTGCATTACCAATGTTTATGAAAAAGGCCCTTGCGCCTGTTGTGAGGAGCTTTTCCCCGGCGGCGTTGATTATGGAGATTTTCTAGATGGCTGGAGTCCTTATGCAATGCCTTAAAGTTAAATGAAACTTCCACACCTTACGGCGGGGGAGTTCCATAATCAGGTTAATCAGAGTTTCATTTCAAAAGAATCGCCGCCGCAAGCGTCTGCATATTTTTTTACTTCTTCCGACGCTTCTTTAACCGGCTGCAGCGTCGCGCAGCCGCCGACACAGCCGCCCGCGCAGGACATAACTTCAACCAAATTTGCCGCACAATGGCCTTTGGCATAAGCTTTAAGTTTAAAAATGGTCTTTTTATCAAGGTCTGTAATAAGCTCTTCCCTGATTAAAGAGGCGCTTTCGCCCGCGGCTTTTTTAACGGTTTCTATAACGCCGCCCCTTATGCCGAATTTCAGGGCTTCTTTAGTCGCCTTGCGGTCTGCTTGGGTTGAAGCGCACTCTTTTAGATTTATGCCTTTGCCTCTTATCATGGCCTTCAACTCTTCAAAGGTGATTACATAATCCACAAAAGGGTCTTCCTGGGCTTCTTTGCGTTTAGAGAGGCATGGGCTTACAAATACCGTAAGCGCGCCGGGGATTTCCCTGCGGATTAGCTCCGCCGTGTAGTGCATGGGCGTGCGGGTGTGGGATATGTACGCCTCCATCTCGGGTATATGCTTTTTTACAAGCCTTACATATGCATGGCAGCAGGAGGTTGTCATAAACTTCTGGCCGCCGTCAATTACGCGCTCTTTAAATTCATGCGCTTCGTTTTGGGCGGTAATATCCGCGCCTAAGGCTACTTCATACACGTGGGTAAAGCCAAGTTCTTTTAAAGCGGTGGTTATTTTGCCTACTTCAACGCCAAACTGCCCTGCTATTGACGGCGCGAGCATCGCCGCAAGCGGTTTGGGGCCGCGGGTCAGGTTCAGGACGTCTAAAATCTGGCTGCGCTCCATGATAGCGCCGAACGGGCAGGCTTCCATACATCTGCCGCAGCTGATGCAGAGGCTGTGGTCAATTACGGCAAGGCCTTTGCCTGTTTTTTTAATGGCGTCTACGGGGCAGGCGTCCTCGCAGGGCACGCTGATTTTTAAAATAGCGCCGTAGGGGCAGGCCTCTTTGCATTTACCGCAGTTTTTGCAGAGGTCCTGGTCTATACGGGCTTTATGGGCTTTTAATGATACGGCGTTAAAAGGGCAGTTGGCCGCGCACTTTCTTGAAAGGCAGCCCTGGCAGATTTCACTTACCATGAAACGGCTTTTAACGCAGGCCGAGCAGGCCGATTCCATCACGGTAAGCAGCTTGCTGCTTTTGTGGTCAAACTCGGGGTTGTCTTTGGATACATAATCGCTTATGGGCAGGGCTTCGTCAATTTCGTTTACGGAGTAGCCGAAAGCAGCTAAAGTGCGTAATTTGAGGATTGCCCTTTCCTTATGAACACAGCAGCGGAAAGCGGCTTCACTCCCTTTGGGGATAATGTTAAATGGTATGCGGTTTATGTCTTTTTTTATAGTGCCGCTGTAAAACATGCGGCTTATTTCCGTCAGCGCCTCCATCTTGAAGTGCTCTGAATAATCTATCGTTTTCATATCATATATATTAGCATAAAGAGGTTCTTATGCAAAAATTAAGAGCCTCTTTTAAGTATGAGGGAAATTATTTTTGCCGCCTTCTTTGCCTGCGGCTTATTGATTGCGCTGCGGAATTATTCTTTCCTGAAGCCTATTATTTTAACATCTTTTTCTTCGGTTTGAAGCATCGCGTTAAGGGCCATGATAACTTCGTCAACGCGCTTGTCGTTTTTATCCATATACTGCAGAAGCGCTTTCTCAAGCATGCTAAGCCTGGAGGCTATGCGGTCGTCGCCCTGCGCTTTTAGAGCGTACTGACGCATGGCAACAAACGCGTTTATTATTTGTATATTTATCGCTATTGCTCGCTCACTTCTCAAAACGCTTGAAAGCATGGCCACACCATGCTCTGTAAAGGCGTACGGGCATGAGGTGGAATGTTTCAAGCTGGCGAACCGGTGCAAATTTTGCACCAGTTCGTTTGTTTCCTGCCGGTTAAGCTGAAACATAAACTGTGGAGGAAACCGCTCTATATTATGCTTTACGGCGCGGTTAAGGTTCTTTGTCTCTACGCCGTAAAGAGCCGCAAGGTCGCGGTCAAGCATTACGCTTACTCCGCGGATAGTGAAAACTTTGCTCTGTATATCGGTTTTTGCAAGTTGTTTTGTCATAGTTTCCCTTTTCCCGTTTAACCAAAACGCCCAAAATGTTCACTCGGCCTTTTCCTTAGGTATCATTTTCCGATATCAATGAAATGATAATTTATGCCTGCATTATTTTTCATCCGGCACTTTTATTTCCCAGTTTCTTTTTATCAGCCGCGGGCAGGAAATTTTTGCCGGTAATTATTTTTTGCCCCGTCCTCTTCTCATACACCAGTCTGGCGGTTTTGGCTACTTTGCCGCCTTCTTTTCCTGCTTTTTTATTCTGCTCTAAACCTTCGGCTTTTTCGCCTTCCGCAATTTGGCGCGTTGAAAGCTCGGCCAGCGCGGTAAAGATTAATTCGGCCTCGCTCATATGGTCGCGCAGATTTTGCGTTTTAAGCCCTTTTAAAGTTTTGTGACTCTTTACCGTAAAGCCGGACCATTCTTTGTGTATAATATCCGTTAAAACCGCAAATTCATTTGATTCTTTAACTCCGTGCGTCTGCCAGTAATCAGTGAGCTTATTGCGCGTTTCCTGGCCGGTCATTCTTTGCTGTATCCACTTTTGGCTGCGGCCGTGCGCTTGCCAGTTTGCGCGGGCGCGGTTTAAAGACATTTCCGGGTTTGCGGTTTCTTCCAGACGTTCATAGCCTACCTTGGCAAGCCATTGTTTTATGGGTTCAGCCTTAGGGCTGGGGACGGATTGCACGATACGAAAGATGGTTTCCACATCGGCGACAGTAGTTTCCCTCATCTTGCCATCTGCGGCCACCAATTTCAACTGGTGACAATTTGTCATCAGTTGAACCGCCCCCTCTTCCCGCAGACGCTGGGCCAACTTATTCCAATATAGTCTGGCCGTGTTATAATCCTTGCCTATAAGCGCGGCTATTATATCCACAACAGAAAAATACCACTTGCCGGCCTTTTCGTCATAATGCCGGCGGATATTAAAGTTCTCAAAAACTGTAAGAGTTTTGTCTTCCATAAGTTGTCTCCGGTATCTTTAGCGTTTATTTTATAGTGTTTGGCCGTTTGACCGCGTAACCTTCGGCAGATTAAAATTTAAGCCGGTTAAAATTTAATAAGCGCTTTTACGTCCGCGTCAAGATGCTCGCGGCCGTTTAAAAAACCGAGCTCCATCAAAAACAGGCAGCCTTCCAGCCGCGCGCCCAGCTTGCGCGTAAGATATATCGCGGCTTTCATCGTGCCGCCTGTGGCAAGCACGTCGTCCACAAGCACCACATTATCTGCGGGCGTCAGCGCGTCTTTGTGCATTTCTATTTTGCCGGTGCCGTATTCAAGCGTGAAAGTTTCGCACACGGCGTCGCACGGCAGCTTTCCCGGCTTGCGTATTGGGACAAGCCCGACGCCCAGTTCGTAAGCCAGCGCGCTTGCGAAAAGAAACCCGCGCGCCTCTATGCCCGCAACTTTGGTAATACCGCGGCCGCGGCACAGGGCGGCAAAAGCCGCAATAACTTCCTTAAACACCGCGCCGTCGGCAAGCAGCGGCGTGATGTCTTTAAAAACTATGCCTTTTTGGGGGAAATCCGGCACGTCTCTTATAAGGCCGGCCGCCCGCGCGGAGATTTTCATTTGCGTTTCACCTGTTTTTTATTTGTGTTTTTCCGGCCGGATTTCGGAAATTTCCTTGCGGCCCTGCCGCCGGCGGCATTGCCCAAAATATCAGTCTTTTGTTTTGCCGGCTTGCCGCCGCGGTTTTTTTGGGCGGCGTAATTTTTGCCGCTGCGCTCAATAAGGCCCAGCTCGCCCGCGCGCTTTTGTACATTTCGCACGGCGCGCTCTTCTATCTGGCGCACGCGCTCGCGGCTTACGCCCAGCCTGCGCGAGACTTCGGCCAGCGTCATAATCTCTTCCGTCTTAACGCCGTAGCGCATCAGCAAAACTTCCCTGTCGCGTGGCGGCAATTGCTCAAGTATTTTAAGCAGCTCGCGGCCGGAGGATTTATCCGTAAGCAAATCGTCGGGATTACCTTTGCCGGCGTCGGTAAGCGTGTCGCCCAGCGTTATATCGTCTTCCTCGTTCACGGCGGAGGAAAGCGAATCCACCCCGTAAGCCGCGCTTAAAGTATCAAGTATAGAGCGCACCTGCCGCGCCGATAAATCCATGCGGGCGGCCATTTCGGTAAGCGTGGGCTCCCGCCCCAGTTTTTCGCGCATGGCGTCCCAGGTTTTGCTCCAGGCGCGCATGTTTTCCCACGCGTGGGAAGGGATTCTTATGGTACTGCTCTGCTCCTCGGCCGCGCGGCGGATAAACTGTTCTATCCAGTGTATCGCGTAGGTGGAAAAGCGGTACCCTTTTGAAGGCTCGAACCCGTCAATGGCCCGCAGCAGGCCCAGGTTGCCTTCTTCAACCAGATCCATAAAGTCCGCGCCGAGCCGGCGGAAGCGTTTTGCCGTCGGTATCACAAGGCGCAGGTGCATTTGCAGCAAACGCGCGCGCGCAGCAGCGTCGCCTTTTTTGGCGCGCTTCCAGAGGGCGGCTTCTTCCCCCCTGTCTATGGCTTTGACAAACTCGCCCACGGTCTTAAAATATTCGTTTACGGCGTCTACGCCGTTATTATTATATTCTTCCATATTTAAATCATAGCACATATTAAGGCCGCGGTAGCAGCACTTATTAATATTGCAAAACCGGATTTAGTTTGGTATAAAAAAGAGTCATTTATTTTTAAATCCAAGAGGAGACTACAATGAAACTTAACAAAATGGCTTTTACTCTAATTGAGTTATTAGTCGTTGTTTTAATTATCGGCATTCTTGCCGCCGTCGCTCTGCCGCAATACCAGAAAGCGATGGAAAAGAGCCGCTTCGCAGAGGCCCTTACCCTTATAGGCACGCTGGGCCGCGCGCAGGACTTTTATAAACTTGCCACGGGCGGCCCGTCGCTCACTTTTGCGAATTTTGACATAAGCATTCCAAACACAACACCAAAAACCACCGTGACCGGACGTTTTGTACACGCCGAAGGCGGCGGCCTGGGCGCACAGTATTTTGATTATGTAATAAGCAGCTACAATGATCCTTTTTGGTATGGCTCGGTTGTGATTGTCCGATCATCCGGCAAATATGAAATCAACGGTTTCGTCTATTCCAACGGGCAGATTTACTGTATCTACCCCGCAACCTACCCGAGCGAGAGCAATATGTGCAAAAACCTGTATAATGCCAACTTATACCAAAGCGACAACGTGGGCTGGGATTTATATAAAATGCCGTAAAATTTCCCGGTGCGCCGCAATACCACAGCCGCAAAAATGCTAAAATTGTATGTATGAAGAAGATTCTCAACCTGCAATGCGCCAGCTGCGGCAAAGAGCACAAAACAAGGGATTCCGACTACCTCTGCAATGCCTGCGGCGGCACTCTGGAAATCAATTACGACTATAAATTAATCAAAAAACGCTTTGACTACGATGTACTGAAAGAAAATACCGCCTATAATATGTGGCGTTATATTGACCTGCTGCCCATAGACAGCAATGAAGGCGTGCCGCCCGTACAGGTGGGCTGGACGCCGCTTTATAACGCCGAAACGCTAGCCGACGGGCTGGGTATATCCAAACTCTATATAAAAGACGAAGGCCGCAACCCGACGGGCTCCATAAAAGACCGCGGCAGCGCGGTGGCCGTCGCGCGCGCGCTTGAGCTGGACGCCGAAGTCATTACGGACGCTTCCAGCGGCAATGCCAGCGATTCTCTGGCCTGCCTTACGGCCGGGTTAAAGCTGAGGACTGTCATCTTCTCCCCCCGCAACACGCCGGAGGCCAAACTTGTGCAGCTGTATATTTACGGCGCGCAGGTTATCCGCGTGGACGGCAATTACGACGAGGCCTACGAGCTCTGCAAAGAAGCCACCGCCAAACTTAACTGGTATAACCGCGCGGCGGGCTTCAACCCTTACAGCCGCGAGGGCAAAAAAACCTGCGCTTTTGAAATCTGCGAGCAATTGCAGTGGGAGGCGCCGGATAAAGTGATAATCGCCGCGGGCGACGGCACAATAATAAGCGGTATGTGGAAAGGTTTTAAGGATTTCGCCAAGCTGGGCATAATAGAAAAAATGCCGCAGATAATCGCCGTGCAGGCGCAGGGCAGCGCGGCCATTAAGGAAGCGTGGGAAAGAGGCGGCGAAGCGGCAAAAGTCCGCGCGGCAACGATAGCGGAAAGTATTTCGGTTGACTTCCCCAGGGACGCTTTTCTGGCTTTGAAAGCCTTGCGCGAATCCGGCGGCGCGGCAATAACCGTCAGCGACGAAGAAATTTTGCAGGCCATACCCGAGCTTGCCCGCGGCTCCAGCGTCTTCGCGGAGCCAGGTGGCGCGGCGGTTTACGCGGGCCTCAAAAAACTCGTAGCCGAGGGCGCGGTTAAAAAGGACGAGACCGTCGCAATAATAGTTGGCGGCAACGGGCTTAAGGATATCGCCGCGGCCGAAAAATCGGTGCATATACCGAATACTTTCGTAAAACCCTCGTGGGAAGAAATTGTAAAACTGGGCATGGCCCAAAAATAATATCGCAGATAATAAGGGGTGGTAATATGGAAAAAGAAAATAAACTCTCTTCAACCGCCGTGGTAAAAACAGACCGCGGCGCAGCCAAAGAAATGCAGTGCGATTTGCCGCAGTCTTACGGCAAAACGGAATCCTGCCTGCTGCCAAAAGACCCCGCGTGGATGTTTCTGTTCTGGGATATCGTGAAGGATACTTATGATTATATCATGGGCGCGCACGGGGCCGGCATTTTTGATAAATCACGCAGCGTAATAAGGGTTTATGATATAACCGGCGTCGCCGCTTTTGACGGGCAAAACGCATGCTCGCACTTTGACGTGCCCGTATTTCTGGACGCGGGCAGCTGGTATATAAACGTGCCGCAAAGCGGCAGGCTTTATGTTTGCGACCTCGGCATAATAACGCCGGAAGGTAATTTCATACTGCTTACGCGCAGCAACAGTATTTTGGTGCCGGCGGGCCGCGTATCCGATATTATTGACGAAAGATGGATGCTGGTGGAGGGCGAATACCAAAAACTGCTCAAAATGTCCGGCGCGGATATTTGGGGCGGCGGCGCGGCGGGCGCGGGCGCAAGCGAGCGTCTGCAGCATATCCTGGCCCAGCGGTGGAAGATGCTTGGGCTGGAAGGCGCGCCGTCTTCGCACGTTTCTTCTTTTTCCTCCCACGCTTTGGCCGGCGCGCATGGAAACGCGCCAGACGCGGGCGACGATATCTGGCTTAAAGCCGACTGCGAACTTCTTATTTACGGTCAGGCCTGCCAAAACGCGCAGGTCAGCATAGCGGGCAAACCGCTACGGCTTAATGCCGACGGCAGCTTTTCCCTGCGCTACAGCCTGCCGGAAGGGGCGCAGGTGCTGGTACCCATCACCGCGCGGCATAAAGAAAATGAAGACAAAAAACGCGCCATTACCATAAAAGCGTCCCGCGCAAAGGAGGCCTGATTATGGGTGAAACCGGTTTCCTCGCGCTGGTCCTGCACGCGCATCTGCCGTTTATCCGCCACCCGGAATATCCGGATTTCCTTGAAGAAGACTGGTTTTTTGAGGCCATGGCGGAGACATATCTCCCCCTGCTGGACGTTTATGAAAGATTAACGGCCGAAGGCATTGACTTCCGCATTACCATGTCCCTTACGCCGCCGCTGTGCGCCATGATGGCAGACGGGCTACTGATAAGCCGCTTCCGCTATTATTTAAACAGCCGCATAGAACTGAGCGAAAAAGAATTAACCCGCACCAGAGACACGCAGTTTTTTTACGCCGCGCAGATGTACAACAAAAAATTCAAACGCTACCGCGATTTGTTTGAAGATTATTACCGCGGCAATATTTTAAACGGGTTCAAAAAATTCCAGGACCTCGGCAAGCTGGAAATTATTACCTGCTGCGCCACGCACGGCTACCTGCCTTTGCAGACGCACAAAGAAAGCGTGCACGCGCAGATTAAAATCGCGGCCGAAGATTACCGCCGCAAATTTGACCGCAGTCTGCGCGGCATCTGGCTGGCCGAATGCGCCTATAACCCGGGCGACGATATTTTCCTGAAAGAGCAGGGGATAAGATTTTTCTTCATGGAATCGCACGGCTTAATGCACGGCACGCCGCGCCCGAAATACGGCATTTACGCGCCGGTATACACGCCCAACGGCGTGGCGGCTTTCGCGCGCGATATGGAAAGCGCCCAGCAGGTGTGGAGCGCAGAATCCGGCTACCCGGGCGCCCCGGATTACCGCGAGTTTTACCGCGACCTCGGCTACGATCTGGACTATGATTACATAAAACCTTATCTGCATTCCGACGGCGTGCGCCGCAATATCGGCATGAAGTACCATAAAATTACGGGCAAAGTCCCGCTGAATCAGAAGCAGCCTTATTACCCGCAGGACGCTAAAAAAACCGCCGCGGAGCACGCGGGCAATTTTATGTTCAACCGCCAGCAGCAGCTCAAATATCTGGCGTCAATAATAACAGACAGGAAGCCTTTGGTCGTATCCATGTACGACGCAGAGCTTTACGGCCATTGGTGGTACGAGGGCGTGGACTTTCTGGATTATCTTTTCCGCAAAATCCATTACGACCAGAAGGAAATCAAACTTATAACGCCGGCGGAATATCTGGCGCAAAACCCCGTAAATCAGGTGGTTCAGCCTTCCATGTCGTCCTGGGGCGATAAGGGCTACCACGACGTATGGCTAAACAGCGGCAATGACTGGATTTACCGCCACCTCATAAAAGCGGCCGAGCGCATGACAGAGCTTGCCGACAAATTCCCCGACGCCGAAGGCGTTCTGCGCCGCGCGCTTAATCAGGCCGCACGCGAACTGCTGCTTATGCAGTCTTCCGACTGGGCGTTTTTGATGACAGTAGGAACGGCAAAAGAATATTCTACAAAACGTACAAAAGACCATATAAATCGTTTTAACGCGATTTACGATATGATAACCGGCAACAGAATTGACGAGGGTTATATTTGGGATTTGGAGCAGAAGGATAATATCTTCCCCGAGATAGATTACAATGTCTACGCGAGCAAAGAAACGCGCGATATTTTAAGCGCTAAATAAATCAAAATAAGCAATTATAAAGCCCTCGCTCTTTTATCGAGCGGGGCTTTATAATTCCGTTTATTATCAACTTCTTATTTGTATTTTCTATTTAAATATCTCCGCCGGAATACCATACAAAGGCTGGACCACCCTGGTCTTATCTGCCTTGTGTTCATAGGCAGAGTCTTTGATCCGTTCA